>NZ_QJTG01000008.1:69132-214257 GCF_003217275.1 Bacillus sp. 196mf | reverse complement strand
TGAAAGATTCTATATTTTCACCGGATGCATATTTTTTATACCAATCAACAGTCCAAACGATAGAATCATCTGTTGATAACTTAGGAGTCCAGCCGAGTTTGTTTACTGCTTTTGTACTGTTGAGTGTTAAAATTGGTGATTCATAAGGAGTTTTCGTAGAGGGAGAATGGATTGTGAGTCGTTTATTCCATAATTTCATTACGGATTGAATGACATCATTTACGGTTCTGCTAGATTCATTAATCGGTCCGAAATTCCATGCTTCTGCATATTTAGCATCACTCCAAAGTTTTTCAGCTAAAAGGATATAGCCATGTAGAGGATCTAAAACATGTTGCCACGGACGGATGGCATATTTGTTTCGAATACACAAAGTATGATTGTGCAAATATGCCCGAATGATATCAGGGAATAATCGATCTTCTGTCCAATCACCACCGCCGATGACGTTACCAGCTCTGACTGAGGCGAGTTTCTGGGTATTAGTGCGGAAGAATGATTTTTGATAGGAGGTCATTTTCCACGAACTCTCGGTCGCCACTATCGTCATTCTCATAACATTTATCGCTTGTCACATTAATAATGGCACGTACGCTTTCGATGGACTTTGCTGCTTCTAGCACGTGAACAGTACCTAAAACATTCGTTTTGAATGTATCGATAGGATTTTTCTATGAAGCAGTTACGATTGGCTGAGCTGCTAAATGAAATATTATGTCAGGTTTATGCTGCTTCATGGCATGAAATAAAGAATGGTAATCTGTGATATCGCCTTTCATTGTCGTGCACTCTTTTGCTACGTTACCTTGTTCAAAAATGTTAGGAATGGATGGGGGATGAGAAGAAAAGCCTACTACTTCTGCACCTAAAGAACTTAAGAAAAGGGTAAGCCAGGAGCCTTTAAATCCAGTATGTCCCGTAATAAATACTTTTTTCTTATTCCAAAAAGATGATGAAGCCATATTACCAAACCTTCCACGGAGCGTTATTACTTTCCCATAGCTCGACTAATTTATTTTTATCGCGCAATGTATCCATCGGATGCCAAAAACCAGAATGTTGATATGCGGCCAATTCATTTTTGTTTACTAACTGAACTAAAGAGTCTGTTTCAAAAACAGACTTATCTCCACTAATGTAATTGAAAACTTCAGGATTTAAAACGAAAAATCCACCGTTAACCCATCCGCCATCACCTAATGGTTTTTCTTGAAAAGATGTTACAGACTGTTTATCTAATATGAGAGAACCAAATCTACCAGGAGGTTGTACGGCAGTAATAGTAGCCATTTTTCCATGTTTTTTATGGAATGTAATAAGTTCTTTTATATTTACATTACTTAATCCATCACCATAAGTGAGGCAGAAAGGTTCGTCTCCGACATAATTTTGAATCTTTTTCACTCGTCCACCCGTTTCGGTTTTAAGACCAGTATCGATTAGTGTAACTTTCCATGGTTCTACACGATGAGAATGGCTAGTAATTGTATTATCGTTTAACTGTATTGTGAAATCGGACATGTGTAAGTTGTAATTTAGAAAGAACTCTTTAATTGCATATCCTTTATAGCCTAAGCAAATAATAAACTCAGTAATCCCGTAATGACTATACAAACTCATAATGTGCCATAGAATAGGCTTTGATCCAATTTCAATCATAGGTTTCGGTTTTAAATGTGTTTCTTCCCCAATTCTTGTACCGTACCCACCAGCAAGAATAACAGCTTTCATTTTTTCCTCCTAAAATAAAAATTTATTATTTATACAGTATTCATGTTTTATGCAAATGAAATTGTTTTTGATTAAGTGAATGAAAATGTTTGAGGTGATGACGATGCAGAAAATATTACGGTTTGAATTTTGGAAATAATTCTTGATATTCAGGGTTATGACGGAGGTCTTGTGTTAGGTTACTAAGCTCTAAAAAACGTATGTCCAGTACTTCAGGAGATTGACCGTAATGCGTTTGAAGTCCCATTTGAATACCCCTTTTTGAAAGGGTAGGTGTAATTTGTAATTTTCTTGCCTTTGATTGTTCATTCCAAGGGCTAAAATAAAATTTTAAAATAAATGAAGGATAGTCATAAATTATATATCCGTGTCGCGAATGATGTCTACCAGGTAAATATGCACCGTCTAGATGATTGTGAATAAATCTCCAAGCACATCCGAGATTTGGGTTATAAGGGAAGACACCGTGGTATCGCTGTTCTACTAAGGGGATAGAATATCTAGGCTTTGAATAATTATAATTATGATTATCTATCATTAAAATCATTCTAATCGCATACATGTTTTGGCCTAGTGTATGAAGAGATGAAAAAATTCTTCAGTATTATTACAACAAAAGAATTCAGTAGTATTTAAAACGATTTTCCAACCTGAAACTTCTCTTTCAATTTCCATCACTTCAATATCAGTATTAGTTGGATCAAACTCAAGAAATCTTGAATTTCGTACTTCCCAGTGGGGTGCTAATAGTTTACAAATCTCTACGGAACGATCTGTAGACCCCCTATTAATTAAAATGCCGTGATCGAATATTTTCGTGTGATGCATAAGCCACCATGGAAGTAGGTATTCTTCATTATAAAAATGAGAAATGATTGTCTTTTTCATATTAATTCCCTCCTATACAAGCAATCGTTATTAGTAGGATATGCTTTTAAATAAGAAAGGTTAAAAGTGGCAGACAATGTAGTGATTAGGTAGTAGTTTAGTAATTTTATTGTATAAGTGTAGATTACTCGTATTGAATCATCATAGGAGGAGATTGGAATTTTGTATAAATTGTGAATAATAAACCGTCACGTTTGACTGTACAGTTTATGTGTTGTATGATGTAAGTAATATAAACAAGGGGGGAAGATCGTTGGGAAGGTGTATCGAATCGGACAGTTGGCTCTCATGGCTCACGTGTCGAAACGAACGATTGATTATTATACGAATCTAGGTATCTTAAAAGCGGAGCGATCTCAATCTAATTATCGCTATTACGACGAAACAGCATTTGAGACATTACAATTTATTGAGAAGTGCAAAGAAATGCATATGCCGCTTTGTGAGATTAAAGAGAAAATCGAGGAGAAGAAGAAGCTGCTCGGTATCAATGAACACGTTTCGAAACAAGTGGATGAAGTGACAGACCATATTCATCAATTAGAAGTGGAGCTTACTGAGTTAAAGCCGCTTTTAGATGGATTGACTGATTCACAACGTGAAAAAATATCGAAATCTTTATCTGGTCAAACGACAGCTTTAATACAGACACTTGCTCTATTATTATAGAATAAGTGAAATCCGACCTCTTTAATTTTTGTATCGGGCTATGTTTTCTAACAAACAAATAAGAAAACATTATAGTATACAGGAGGTGGACACCTTAGTTTTTTAACTAAGGGGATTCATTGGAAATATTTAATTTAGTCATGGTTGCGATTTTAATCGCATTTACTGGATTTTTCGTAGCAGCAGAGTTTGCGATTGTAAAGATACGTTCAAGCCGTATCGATCAGCTTGTTGCGGAAGGAAAACGCGGTGCTTTAGCAGCGAAAAAGGTAACAACAAATTTAGATGAATATTTATCTGCTTGTCAATTAGGTATTACAGTTACAGCTATGGGATTAGGTTGGTTAGGTGAACCGACAATTGAAAAGTTATTACACCCGTTATTTGAGAAATGGAACTTAAATCCTTCTATTTCATCAGTATTAACATTTGGTCTTGCTTTTATGATTATGACGTATTTACACGTTGTAGTAGGGGAATTAGCTCCGAAAACGATGGCAATTCAAAAGGCTGAAAGGGTAACGTTATTATTGGCAGGTCCATTAATGATGTTCTATAAAGTAATGTATCCATTTATTTGGGTATTGAACGGTTCAGCTCGTGTGATAACTGGTTTATTCGGTTTAAAGCCAGCTTCAGAACATGAAGTAGCTCATACAGAAGAAGAATTACGTCTTATCCTTTCAGATAGCTATGAAAGTGGCGAAATTAATCAAGCTGAATACAAGTATGTAAATAACATTTTTGAATTTGATAATCGTATTGCAAAAGAGATTATGGTACCGCGAACAGAAATCGTTGGTTTCTACCTGGAAGATTCAGTAGAAGAACACATGAAAGTGATCCAAAATGAGCGATACACACGTTATCCGATTTTTGGAGAAGATAAAGATGATATTATCGGTATGGTCAACGTAAAAGATTTCTTTATTCGATATATGACCGAGGATCAAAAAGATTTATCATCTATTCGCTCGTATATGCGTCCGATTATTGAAGTGATGGAAACGACTCCAATTCACGATTTATTACTTCAAATGCAGAAGAAGCGAATTCCGATGGCTGTTTTATATGATGAGTACGGAGGAACAGCTGGAATTGTAACGCTTGAAGATATCTTGGAGGAAATCGTCGGCGAAATTCGTGACGAATATGATGAAGATGAAGCACCACCAATTCAACATGTGAACGAGCAACATATTATTGTTGATGGAAAAGTGCTTATCTCAGAAGTGAAAGATTTATTTGGATTACACATCGAAGAAGATGATGTGGATACAATCGGTGGATGGATTATGATGCAAAATCATGAAATCGAAGAAGGACAACACGTTGAGGCGGAAGGTTATGAATTTAAAGTGTTAGAAAAAGACGCTTACCAAATTAAACGTGTTGAAATTCGTAAGATGGAACAAGAACAAGAAGAAGAGAAAGCAGCAACTGTGTAAGTTGCTGCTTTTCTTCTAAAGTACAAAAAATGAGAACTTAGGAGCGGATATTTTGATTCAAGAAGCCTTACGTGTATATCGATTACAATTGTATGTGATCTTTAGTGGTTTACTACTTATGTGGACGATTACTCCGTTTGGAAAACAAGTGACAGGGTTCGGTATTGGATTAGCAGTAAGCGCCTATTGTCTTTGGTTATTAGCTCGCAGAGTGGAGAAACTCGGGAAAAGTATCGTAATGAAGGAAAAGGCTCCTGGATTAGGAGTTTTAAACCGATTTGCAGCTGCTATTTTAGGAGCTATCATCATGTATGAAATTGAGCATGAAATGGAAATGTGGGCATTTGGTACAGGTATTTTAGGTGGTCACTTTTTAATGATTGCAAATTTAGCGTATGCAAATATGCAGTTAGTGAAAGAAGAAGAGAAGCAAAGGGAACATGCTTCGAAAAACATAGAGCTATGATGAAAGGGACCTAATCGGGTTCCTTTTTTAGTTTAGCGATAATATACAAGTAATCAAATTAACGACAAATATAATACGCTTCTTTTTTGTGTTTTTCAATAGTATGAAAAATAATAAAAATTTTTTAAAAAAACCATCGATTTCTAAAGGTTATGTATGTTATTATGACAAAAGACTTTTTGAAAGAGGTGGATACCAATGTTACAAGCGTTACTTATTTTTGTGCTTCAAATTATTTACGTTCCCATTTTAACAATCCGTACGATTTTGCTTGTAAAGAATCAAACAAGATCCGCTGCTGGTGTTGGATTGTTAGAAGGGGCTATTTACATTGTCAGTTTAGGTATTGTGTTTCAAGATTTATCAAATTGGATGAACATCGTTGCCTATGTCATTGGCTTTAGTACAGGACTATTATTAGGCGGTTATATAGAGAATAAATTAGCAATTGGTTATATTACGTATCAAGTTAGTTTACTAGACCGTTGTAATGAATTAGTAGACGAATTACGTCACTCTGGATTTGGAGTTACAGTATTTGAAGGTGAAGGTATTAATTCAATCCGTTATCGCTTAGATATCGTTGCAAAGCGTTCTAGAGAGAAAGAGCTTTTGGAAATCATTAATGAAATTGCACCGAAAGCGTTTATGTCTTCGTATGAAATTCGCTCGTTTAAGGGTGGATATTTAACGAAGGCGATGAAGAAAAGAGCGTTAATGAAGAAGAAAGATGAACATGCATCGTAAAAAAGAGGAGTAGTGCTGCATTAAAAGCGCAGTATAAGTCCAAATGTAAAAGGGAGGAATCTATTTTGATGTAGATTCCTCTCTTTTTTTATGAAAAATATTCATCTATTAATTCAAAAAGCTAAATCGTATAATTATTTTTTTTACTCATTCTCAAATTAATGATTAGCCATATAATTTGAAAAAATACCGGTATGATAAACGTGATTAATAAAACGATAAGTGATATTGATTTAATTTCGGGTGTTTGAGTAACACCGGCCCCATCAACATCTCGTAGCCAAATAATAGCTGCCCATATTCCAAAAACGATAATCCAAAATATGTTACCAATCCACCAAGAAATCCATCGTTTTTTCATGTTAGCACCCCCTAAATTTATCTACTGTTAAAAGTATATTTTCTTTTGTTACATTTATAATGAAACAACTTTAAAATCAGTTTTTAACTGTATATCTAACTTGTTTGAAGGTTACTATTTCTCCATCATCATCATCGTCTTTCGTTTGTAAAAGTTGAACTTTTGGTTTGTAGTCCGTCCTATGAGCGTGTTCGATATCTTTAATGTTAAGTTTGTAGGATTCACCATTTTTTAGTTTTTGTTCCAACACTTTTTTATTAGCAACATAAATAAAAGTTACTTTATTTTCATCAATGCCTTTAGTTTTAATTTCTAATTCATTGTCTTTTGCTGTAATCGTTGGTGTTAATAATTCCATACTGCCTTTCCCGCTTTCTAAAGAATTCTCTGCTATAGTTGAACATCCTGATAATATGATTCCAGTGAATAGAAGAACAGCTAATTTCTGTTTCATAACATCCCTCAATTCCATGTGATTTTTGATTTTGGTATTGCTAGATTACTAGTGTGGAGCGTAAATGTTTAGTTAGTACCCTCTTAATTGTACCATAATATGTAAAATGAAACAGGATGTATATCCAATTTGAGGGAGAATGAAAAATTTACTGATTTTTGTAAATTCGTATGTTTTAGCTTCTATTTCAATCGAAATGTAGACGAGAGAAAGAAATTTTTTTATAGAAATTATAATTTTTACATTTTACAATAATGATAGGGAATAGATGAATTCATTTACTTCGGAGGTAGTTATTTGAACATTAATGAGAAGGCAATTGAAATGTTTGAACAAAATAAATATGAGGAAGCAATGGAACTGTTTCAACAAGCAGTACATGAATCTAGAGACGTACAATCTCTCAATAATCTGGCTTGGATGTACTTTTATGAGGAAGAGAATGATGATAAAGCTCTTGAATTAATAAGAGAAGTTGTTAAGTTGAATCCTTCTTCATACTTTCCTTATAACATCTTAGGGGACATTTACATGAAACAAGAAAAATGGACAGAAGCGAAAGAAGCATTACAAAAGTCTATTTCGATTCAACCATCAGATGAAGCATATCATAATGTAGCTGTAGCGCATTATAACCTTGGAGAGCTGGAAAAAGCTTCAGACTTTTTCTTGCGAGTTGCAGGGGATTCGGACTATATCATGTATAGCTATGTAAAATGTTTAATTGATTTAGAACGAACGACAGAAGCAAAAGAGAAGTTAGATACTTTTAACAGGGAATCTGATAATTTTTTAGGGGAAATTAATGTAGCAGATTTATATGTTGAGTTGAATTGCTATAAAGAAGCAATTGAATGGTTCGAAAAGGGATATAAAGAATGCTGGAAAAGTCCTAATTGGATTGATAGATTTGTGTATGCCCTATATAAAACGAATAATTTCTCCCGTATAAATGAAGTTATACGGGAATCTATCGAAGCGAAAACAGCAGAAATAGAAGATGTTCAGAATGAAGAAGTAGAAGAAAACTGGACAGAAAATGATAAGAAAGAGTTAATTGAGGAATATACAGAAGAGAATAATTGTTATAAAACAATGGTAGAACGTATCAAATCTGGATATGTTCCAGGGTTAGAATTTGAAACTTATCATATAGGTGGGTGCTATTTGTTTGGTTGTAAAAGGCATAATCATCTTGAATATGAACAATAAAAAGATTCGACTGTCACATATGATGGTCGAATCTTTTTCGTTATAGGTCGCTTGTATTACATAGGTGTATATCCTCTTTAGAGGCCACTTTTTTTATATTCAAAATATGTAGTGAAATAAAACCAATAAGTCCTATTCCGCCAAAAATAAGCCATGGTGTATACATTCCGCTTAAGTTGGATGTAAAAGATGTACCGGTATAATTACCAATGATAAAACCAAATGCGAGTGATAGTTGATAAAATCCGAAGAAAGTGGCTGTATATGATTCATTACTGTAATTTGCAATAGCGATATCAGCGTTAGGTAATACGAGTGTTTCACCGATTGTAAATAAAATTACACAAATAAAGAGCCAATATGGGTGTTGAAATAAAGGAATGAGTAAAAAGGAAATACTCATTAATAAAACACCGTATTTAATAATCGAAAGTGTGTTGTATTTGTGGAATAATTTTTGGAATAATACCATAAATATGACGCCTGTTATCGCATTTATCGTAATAACGAGTGTAGCAAGTTGATTGCTATTACTAATGTTTTTCATATGAAGTGGAAGTGCGACAGTAAGCTGAGTAAACATAATATAGAAGAAAATCATGATAAAGGAAAACAGAAGGAAAGACTTGTTTTGTAAGATGGCCTGTATTCCTAATGTAATAGACGTGTTTTCAGTAGTGACTTGGAAGTGATTTTTAAGTAAGTAAAAGATAAAAGCAAATAACAGCATAAGAGATCCTGTTAGAGAGAAAGCGTAGAGTGGATCGAGTAAGAGTAAGAACCCTCCTGCAATTGGTCCGATTATTGCACCGCAATTAAAGCTAAGGTTTAAATATGTAAATAAATTTTTTCTCAAATGAGCTGGCTGTGAGCCAAATATAGCGCGAGCGGCAGGTTCGTAAAATGCAGTTCCGAAGCCAATAAGTGCAGAAGAAATAGAAATTGTATAGAAATCAGAGCATATTCCTAAAGCGATAAATCCGATTCCTCTCAAAAATAAACCAGCTATCATCATAATGATATAGCCTATTTTGTCAGCAATTAACCCTGAGAATAATGGGATAACTCGTGATGTAATTGTCATAACCGTCAACACTGTTCCTACTTGGACAGCAGAAAAATGAAGAAAGGTTAATAGATAAATAGCTAAAAATGCGTATACTGCAAAATATCCAAAAGACATAAAAAATGAAGAAATAAGCATGAAACGTATCGGTGTTGAGAAACTTTTCATAGAAATCCCCCTAATTATGTAACCAGTAAAATCATTTGATGGTTAACTATTTTATACTATAATTATACATAAAGTCAGAAAAAAGTAAATTTTAAGAAGAAGGTGGATCGAATTGAATCAAAACGCTCCAAATGAACTAGAATATATTCGGGAATTTTTAAATACATGGAGAATACCAAACGATACGAGAGAGCCAATTGATTTGCTGCAAACAAAAGAAGATATAAAGCTCTTTATGAAAGAATATTTTGATGAAGAGTTTCCATTTCATACGATAGAGGAATTAAGAGGTTTTCGAGAAGATATTCGGATGACAATTGAAGGCGAAGGATCATTGCAAAAATGGTTAGAGAAATACCCATTTCATGTACATATAAAGGATGATATGAAAGGTATTACATATGAACCAGTATATGAAGAGAATGTGTATACAAAAATGTTAAGCATTGTGTTAATGTCAATTCAAGAAAATGTGTGGGGAAGGTTAAAAGCATGTCCAGATTGTCGCTGGGTATTTTATGATTATTCGCGAAATGGAAGTAAAAGATGGTGCGGTATGTATGCTGGAGAAGAAGGAGGAAGAGCATGCGGTACGATTGCAAAAGTGAAAAACTACCGGGCGAAGAGAAAAGGGCGATCTGGTTATGATATGTAATTAATATTAGAGAAAGAAAAATGGATGGGGGGAATGAATAATATGAAAGGCACACAAATGCTAGCTACAAATAAAAAGTGTTGGGATACAGTTGCACCTTATTTCTTTCAAGTGGATTGTTTACCGAAATACGGACCGTATACGGCATCTGAAGATGAGATCCATTTGTTCGATTCAATTAAAGATAAAAAGGTACTTGATATTGGGTGTGGAAGTGGACATTCGTTGCAGTATATGGCGGAACAAGGGGCAAAGGAATTGTGGGGACTTGATCTTTCAAGTGCACAAATTGCAATAGCGAATAAGACGTTAAAGGATTGGAATCCAAAGTTAGTATGCGGAGCAATGGAAGAAGAAGGAGATATTCCGAAAGGGTATTTTGATATTGTATATTCCATTTATGCATTAGGTTGGACTTCAGATTTAAGAAAAACGTTGGAACTGATTTATTCATATGTAAAGCCAGGGGGAAGTTTTATTTTTAGTTGGGAGCACCCAGTATATTCAAGCTTACAGTATGGTACGGAAGAAGTTGCTATAAAGTCTTCTTATTATGAGGAAACGCCCATTACGTTTGAAACATTTAAAGGAGAAAATGTACAAGCGACATTATATAAGAGAAAAATAAGTACATACATAAATGAGTTAAATAGATCGGGATTTAAAATTGAGAGAATAGAAGAGCCTGAACCATCGAGCTCGCTTGATGGAGAACTAGCTGAGCCGTCTACGAAATATTATTCTTTATATAAAGCTAGAATGGTGCCAACTACTTTTATTATTAAGGCGAGGAAGTAAATTGTTTTATAAAAAGAAGCCTATCATTTCAAATAGATGAAATGATAGGCTTCTTTATTTTAAAAAAATGAGGTCAAAGGTGTACTTTTCTTATAAAAATGCATTTCATATAAAAGGTGTAATTATTTTGGGGAAGGGGGATTGTTGTGCGTCATCATAGAAAGTGCAAAAAATTTGGAGTGGCACTGCCTCTTCTGCTTATAGGAGCAACGGGTCCGACAGGTAATAGTGGTCCAATCGGTCCAACTGGAGGGCATGAAGGTCCTGTTGGTCCTACAGGGGTGACTGGACCGACGGGAGCAACTGGGCCCCAAGGTCCTCAAGGTATCAGGGGGATACAAGGTCCCCGAGGGACAACAGGAGCACAAGGAATACAAGGAGCTATTGGTGATACAGGAGAGCAAGGTATAACTGGCCCAACTGGTTTTCAAGGTGCTCAAGGATTAATCGGAAACCAAGGTCCAATTGGTGATATTGGAGTACAAGGATTAGAAGGAATACAAGGAGCTACGGGTCCTGCTGGTAGTCAAGGTATACAAGGCACACAAGGAATACAAGGGGAAATAGGTGAGCGAGGACAAACGGGAGCACAAGGAATGCAGGGAGAGAGAGGCATAACTGGAGTCTCGGGTGTAACTGGTCCACAAGGTTCTCAAGGTGTTCAAGGAATACAAGGAGAGCAAGGGGCTATTGGTATACAAGGAGAAGACGGCCTCCAAGGGATACAAGGAATTACTGGAGAGGAAGGGCCACAAGGAGCTCAAGGAATACAAGGTGAAGTGGGTCCAACTGGTTCTACTGGAATACAAGGTGCTCAAGGGATAAGTGGAATAAAGGGGATAACAGGTGCAATAGGTTTACAAGGACCACAAGGTGTGCAAGGAATACAAGGTATAACGGGAACAACAGGTTTTCAAGGGATAAAAGGAATAAGAGGTATAACGGGAGCGACGGGTAGCATTGGTATTCAAGGCTCAGAAGGACCACCGGGCGGTCCGACGGGAACAACAGGTCCAATTGGTCCATCTAGTGGGGTGACTGGACCAGCTGGCCCACCCGGTCCACCAGGAGGTCCAACAGGTCCGACGGGTGCGACTGGTTCAACAGGTGTAAGCGGAGGGATAGGACCAATTGGAGAGCAAGGAGAGCAAGGTATAACAGGTCCAACAGGTCCTCAAGGTGTAAGAGGAGCACAAGGTTCCCAAGGTGTAGTTGGAGCAGTTGGAGTACAAGGGGCACAAGGTCCTCAAGGTAACCAAGGTATAGCAGGTCCAACGGGTGCAGAAGGTTCTCAAGGAATACAAGGTCCGCTGGGAGTAATGGGTCCAACAGGTGCAGAAGGTCCTAAAGGTATTCAAGGTATTCAAGGTGTAATAGGTCCAACAGGTGCACAAGGAATGGTGGGAATACAAGGCGTAGCTGGTCCAGCTGGTGTTACAGGAGCGGAAGGAGCTCAAGGTGCACAAGGAATCCGAGGAGCAACCGGTCCTGCGGGATCACAAGGTATACAAGGAGTTCAAGGGATACAAGGAGAAACAGGAGCAGCTGGAACACAAGGTCCTCAAGGTGTTCAAGGGATACAAGGGACTACCGGATTGACAGGCACACAAGGTGCACAAGGTCCTCAAGGAGTGCAAGGAATAATAGGACCGACTGGAGCTATTGGTTTGCAAGGTCCTCAAGGATTCCAAGGAATAACGGGTCCAACAGGAGCGCAAGGAGTGCAAGGAATACAAGGTGTGCAAGGAATTATCGGTCCAACAGGTGCACAAGGAATTAGAGGTCCCCAAGGAAATACAGGGGAAGTCGGTATAACAGGCCCACAAGGAGTCCAAGGGGCGCAAGGTAGTCAAGGCCCACAAGGCCCACAAGGAAATGTTGGAATTACAGGTGCAACGGGTGAAACTGGAGCCACAGGAGCAACTGGGGCAACTGGACTGCAAGGTGTGCAAGGTGTTCAAGGGATTACGGGAATACAAGGAATAACGGGAACGACAGGCAATACAGGTGCAACGGGTCCGCAAGGAATACAAGGTATACAAGGAGTTCAAGGGTTGCAAGGCCCAATTGGAGCAAGTGGTGACAGGTGCTAGTGGTAGTATAGGCCCAGTTGGAGCACAAGGTAGTCAGGGCCCAAATGGCGTGGTGGGACCGACAGGAGCAACTGGTAGTGCAGGGTCAATAGGTTTCTTGGGAATAGCGGGAGCGACAGGAGCGACTGGCTTACCTAGCGGGGGCGGTTATTTCTTTTCTACTTCAACGAGTACAATTGCAGCGAATGCGTTAATACCAATTAATTCTGGATCTACAGTTTTTGGTTCTGATGTCAGTTTAACAAATGCAACAACTGTAACGTTAAGTACGCCGGGAATTTATTTAGTAAGTTATTATTTTCAAGGCGATCCAACTGCCGGAAATGAAACAATTTCAGTGAGGCTTACTTTAAATGGAACACAAGTCGCAGGGAGTTTTATTTTTTATGTTACAGGAGGTACTTTTATATTAGAACCAGCAGTTTCGAATACGATGGTCATTGAAGTTACTTCTTCAAATGCAACTTTGTCTTTACAAAATGGTCCGTTAGCTATCGGGCATGTAACGACATTATCTGGTGTGATAACAGCTAGTTTAAATGTATTAAAAATAGTTTGATACGTTAGTTATAACGGGGGAGATGCTTGTGAAGAATCAAGATAAGTGTAGCAAGTTTCAAGCACCTATTCCTTTTCCACCGCCAGGTATTACGGGGCCCACTGGTCCAACCGGTCCAACTGGTGCTTTAGGTGGACCAACTGGACCGCAAGGAATACAAGGCGTACAAGGTCCAATCGGTCCAACCGGCCCACAAGGAATACAAGGAGTGCAAGGGGTGCAAGGAGAAAATGGTCCAACCGGCCCAACGGGTTTAACTGGACCACAAGGTTCTCAAGGTAATCAAGGACCTGTGGGAGAACGAGGGCCACAGGGAATACAAGGTGTTCAAGGAATTCAAGGTGAAAGAGGTCCGACTGGTCCAACTGGTATTCAAGGGATACAAGGAATTCCTGGCCCAATAGGTCCAACAGGCCCAACAGGAATACAAGGTATACAAGGAATGCAAGGTGAAATCGGGTTAACAGGTCCAACAGGAATACAAGGTATACAAGGAGTACAAGGAGAAAATGGTCCAACGGGTCCAACTGGAAATACTGGTATACAAGGTGTGCAAGGTAATTTAGGAGGTAGTGGTTTACAAGGTGTAACAGGTATACAAGGTATTCAAGGTCCGATGGGTCCGACCGGTCCAACAGGTTCACAAGGAATACAAGGAGAACAAGGGCCAATGGGACCAACAGGCGCAACTGGTGTTCAAGGTTTACAAGGTCCACAAGGTGAGATGGGGGTAACTGGTCCAACAGGCTCTCAAGGAATTCAAGGAGTGCAAGGTGTAATAGGGCCAATAGGTGCAACTGGCTTGCAAGGGGATCCGGGTCCGACCGGCTCGACCGGTCCAACAGGGGTAACTGGACCAACTGGATCTGCAACGGGTCCAACCGGAGCAACGGGCCCAACAGGTCCGCCAGGAGGTCCAACCGGTCCAGCGGGATCACCAGGGGGGCCAACAGGTCCAACTGGAGCAACCGGAGCAACCGGGGCGACCGGAGCAACAGGAACGACTGGAATTCAAGGAGTGCAAGGAATACAGGGACCGACAGGTGCAACCGGTTTAACAGGTTTGCAAGGAGTACAGGGACCGATGGGGGTAACCGGTCCAACGGGTGATCAAGGAATTCAAGGTCCACAAGGAGTAATGGGATCAACCGGTCCAACGGGTTTACAAGGTCTACAAGGAGTACAGGGACCGATAGGAGCAACAGGCCCAACCGGTCAACAAGGAGTGCAAGGGGCACAAGGTCCAATTGGTCCAACAGGCCCGCAAGGAATACAAGGAATACAAGGTGAGCAAGGAGTAAGGGGAGCGACCGGTCCAACTGGTTTACAGGGGCTACAAGGAATCCAAGGTCCGAGTGGTCCAACCGGTCCTCAAGGAGTGCAAGGCGTACAAGGTCCGAGTGGCATAACAGGTCCAACTGGTCCTCAAGGAATACAAGGTATTCAGGGACCACAAGGAAGTATAGGCCCAACCGGTCCTCAAGGAATACAAGGTGTGCAAGGTCCACAAGGCCCAACCGGCCAGGCGGGGGCAACGGGTCCTCAAGGAATACAGGGAATACAAGGTCCAATTGGTCCAACCGGTCCCCAAGGAATACAGGGGATACAAGGCGTGCAAGGTTCCCAAGGCCCAACTGGTCCAACCGGCCCTCAAGGTCTACAAGGAATAACCGGTCAGTCGGGCCCAACCGGTCCAACCGGAGTAACAGGTCCGACTGGAGCAACGGGTCCCCAAGGTCCACAAGGAATCCAAGGTCCACAAGGAGTAACCGGCCCAACAGGGGCAACCGGCGAGGCGGGAGCAACGGGTCCTCAAGGTCCACAAGGAATCCAAGGACCACAAGGAGCAACAGGTCCAACTGGAGCAACCGGCCAGACGGGAGCAACGGGTCCTCAAGGTCCACAAGGAATCCAAGGTCCACAAGGAATAACAGGGCAGGCTGGAGCAACCGGCCAGACGGGAGTGACTGGTGCAACTGGACCAACCGGAATCCAAGGCATACAAGGAATAACTGGAGCAACAGGGGGAACGGGAGTAACAGGCCCAACAGGTGCTACTGGCCCAACGGGCTTAACTGGAGCAACAGGATCATCTGCTATATCTACAGGTGGTGGCTATTTCTTCTCTACATCAACAAGTACAGTTGCAGCAAATACTAACATTCCAATTAATTCTGGATCCACTGTATATGGAACGGGTGTATCTTTAACTAGTGCTACGACAGTCACAGTAGCGACGCCAGGAATATATTTAGTAAGCTACTATTTCCAAGGGGATGCAAATGGTGGAAATGAGACAGTATCTGTTAGATTACTATTAAATGGAACGCAACTAACAGGGAGTTTTATACAAAACGTAACGACATCAACTGTAGTAATCGAACCAGCTATTTCAAATACACTTCTTGTGAATGTGACGAGTGCCAATTCAACATTAATATTACAAAATGGCCCGTTAGGTGTAGGGCATGTGACTACTATAGCAGGTGCGATTACAGCAAGTTTAAATGTAGTGAGAATTTTATAAAGAATATAAAAAACACAAGGAATGTCTTTGTAAGACACACCTTGTGTTTTTTAATATTAAATAAACATTTTCTTTATCTTTTCGGTTGAAAAATATGCTGAAAGAAGTATTTGTGATGTAAGTTATCTACAACTTTATTTGCTTGATATGTGCGTTGTTTTTCAATTCGTAGTCTTTGCTCCATCATTTTTATTGCGTGATCAGATAAACGTAACATAATACATTCTCCTTTTCTATAAATATAGGTGACTATTTGATATCGATCCCATATTTATAATTAAGGAGGCAAAATGTGTAACATAGGCAAAAAGCACCTTCCTCTCCCATTACGCTTACGAGGTTAGCTGTCGGACTCGGGAAGTGAGAGTTTCCCTACTTAAAAAAGATTCGCCCCAAGTAGCATAGCTACAAAAATGGTTCCCCCGCTCCAAAATTTGGACTCAGCAAAAGGTTTTATAAAGTAAAAGATAACATAAATAAATTGACGAGTCAAACTATTTATTGTTTTCTGATTTTTTAAGTGAGGTTAAAACCACTCCATCGGGTAATATGATATCCTTTACTTCAATAAAGCCATGTTTTTTATATAAAGACAGAGCAGGGGTGTTTTCTTTCCCTGTTTGTACAATATATGTTTTGGAAGGGGAAAACATATATTGTACAAACAGTAGTAGTTTTGTTGCAATCCCTTTATGAAAATGATTAGGGGATACTACTAAACGATGAATATCCACTTCCTCTTCGTCTACTTTAAAAGAAATAAACCCAGCAAGTGTATCTTCATAAAAATAGCCGTAGAAAATTTCATCACAGGATTGAATATCAGCTACAGTATCATAAAGGCGAGGGATAGCTGTACTATTTATATATTTTGCCTCAATTTCATAAGCTGGTATTTGAATGCTTAAAATAGAAGTAGCATTTTTGTGAGAAGTTGTTATTAATTTTTGAATCATAGAGAAAGAACCTCCTTGTTGGCTGTATTTTCATAGATTTGACAAGATTTTTCTTTATTGGATATAATAATTATAATAGTTACATAACAATTTAGTATGAAAAAGAAATACACCATAATAGAAATGGAGGACTAAAAATGGGATGGATTATCACATTAATAGTTGGTGCTATTATAGGTGCAATTGCTAGTTCTATAACGGGTAAAAATTTCCCAGGTGGTATGTTCGGAAATATTATCGCAGGTTTATTAGGTGCTTCGTTAGGTGGTAGATTATTTGGATCCTTTGGGCCATCATTTGGTGGGATTCATGTCGTGCCAGCATTATTAGGTGCAATCGTGTTAATTCTTATTGTATCATTTGTAGTGAAAGCTGTAAGGAAATAGAGATATAGATTATGATGAAGAGCCCTGAATAAGGGCTTTTCATCATTCGAAGAGGTGGTTTCATTGGAGAAAATAAATATAAGAAAAAGAGATAAGTTAAGAAAGTTTTTTAGAGAACAAAATTATTTGGCGGTATTACTTGGATTTGCGTTATTGTTCATTAATATTTTATTGCTAACAAAAATATCATTTGTTTTTACACCGTTTATCGTATTTTTAAAAACAATTTTCTTCCCAGTACTATTAGCGGGCGTGCTATTCTATATTTTACATCCATTCGTTTCGCTTTTAGAAAAGAAAGGTGTTTCAAGAATCGTATCGATAGCCTCAATATACTTAATAGTAATTGGATTATTTGTGTTTTTAGTTTTAACGGTTATTCCTATTATCAAAGATCAAATTGACGCATTGATAGATAATCTACCATATTTTGGTCATGAAATCGAAAGGGCAGCACGTAGATTTGGGGAAAGTAACTTACTCGGTAAAATTCAGGAGAATTTAAATATTGATGTTGCGAATATTGTAAAAGACTACACAGTTGATTTTACAAAGTCATTATCATCAGTAACTGGTAATGTAACTGGATTTTTGAGTACTATTACAGAGGTTGTTTTAACATTTGTAATGGTTCCATTTATATTGTTCTATCTTTTAAAAGATGGTGAGCAATTACCGAATCACTTTTTAAAGTTCATTTCAGAGCAAAGACAACCAGCAGCAATGAGAATACTAGATGATATGCATTATGCGATTAGTTCGTACATTAGGGGGCAAATTATAGTTAGCTTGTTTATCGGTATTATGCTATTAATTGGTTACCTTATTATCGGTATTAAATATGCAGTACTACTCGCTATTTTAGCGATGATTGTAAATATCGTTCCGTACGTAGGACCAATTATCGCCATTACACCAGCGTTAATTATTGCGTTTATTGATTCGCCAGGGATGGTTTTAAAGGTAATTATTGTAATGATGGTTGTACAATTAGCAGAAGGTAAATTTATTTCTCCGCAAGTTATGGGTAAGAAGTTAGATATCCACCCAATTACAATCATATTTATTATTTTAACTGCCGGAAACTTATTCGGGATTATGGGCATTATTTTAGCCATTCCAGGATATGCGATATTAAAAGTGTTAGTTACACACGGTTATAGATTTGTTAAGTTGAATACATGAAAAAAAGAGCTAAAACAGTGGGAACTGTTTTAGCTCTTTTTTATTAACAATTCATTTGCATATTGGCGCGCCCATTGATCCGCTTCCAATATAGCATCAAGTGAAGGATCTTTTACATTATGATGAGCTTCAACTGTTTTGTAAATTGTTTTTTCAATATCGAAAAAGGCAATTTCATTTTTTAAGTATAGTGCATTCGCAATTTCATTTGCTGCATTTAATACAGCGGGAGTAGTACCACCGATTTTGCCACATTCATATGCGTATTGTAGACAAGGGAACTTCTCTAAATCTGGTTTTTCAAAATGTAAACTACCGATTTCTAATAAATTTAATTTTTCATAGGAAGAAGGTAGCCGAGCAGGATAGTGAAACGCATATTGAATCGGCATTCTCATATCAGGAGCACCGAGCTGTGCCATAACTGATCCATCAATAAATTCTACTAAAGAATGAATGATACTTTCTTTATGAATCATTACATCAATTTTTTCATACGGAATATCAAATAGCCATCTCGCTTCCATTACTTCAAAGCCTTTATTCATTAATGTGGCAGAATCAATCGTTAGTTTTGCACCCATTAACCAGTTTGGATGTTTTAAAGCGTCCTTAGCTTGTAATGTTTGCATTTCTTCACGTGTTTTATCACGAAAAGCACCACCGGAAGCTGTTACAATTAACTTCTCAATCTCTTTATTATTTTCTCCGTTTAAACATTGGAAAATAGCTGAATGCTCACTATCTACTGGAATTAAGCGACATCCGTTTTGTTTCGCTAGTTCAGTTACGATATGTCCAGCTGCAACCAAAGTTTCTTTATTAGCAATAGCGATATCTTTCTTCGCTTTTAATGCTTCAATTGTTGGGAGTAATCCTGAAACACCTACAACAGAGCTTAATACAAGATTTGAATCAGGGTGAGTAGCTACTGCAATTAAGCCATCAGTCCCGTGTGTAATTTTTGTATTTGCTGAAATACGCGTACGAAGCTTGTCTGCTAAGTCTTTTGTCGCAACGCTTACAATACGAGGTTGAAACGTTTTGATTTGTTGCTCAAGAAGATCGATATTATAATTTGCGGTTAAACCAACGATTTTAAAATGTTCAGGATGAGCTGAAACGACATCTAATGAAGATGTGCCGATGGATCCTGTTGAACCTAAAATTGATATATATTTCACCATGAAAAAACCTCCAAAGTTGTTTCGAATATTTCTACAAACCTATATAACATTAGACAATTGAAGTGGAAATTCCTGCTATATAAAATAGAAAATTAGGGTTTGTTTGGAAGTGAAATGTGATAAACTGTAAAAAATAACGAAAAAGCAATGAAAGAGAAGAGTACATATTCGAAACTTTTTAGAGAGCTGATGTGTGGTGGAAATCAGTAAGGGATGAATATGGAATGGGCTCTGGAGCTTCTAACTGAAATGAGTAGGTAAAGACGGTTACTTCACGTTAAGAAGTTGAAGTGAGCTATAATGATAGCTAATTAAGGTGGTACCGCGGGAGTCTCTCGTCCTTTTTTAAGGATGAGAGGCTCTTTTTATTTTGAGAAAGGAGGAGTTAGTGTGAGTGAGAAAATAATGTTAACAGGAATTAAGCCGACAGGTTATCCGCATTTAGGAAATTATATTGGTGCGATTAAACCTGCATTACAAATGTCAAAGAATAATGAAGGAAAAGCATTGTACTTTATAGCTGATTATCATGCATTAAATGCTGTTCATGATCCAGAGAAGTTCAGCAGTTATACGAAAGAGGTAGCAGCTACTTGGTTATCGCTTGGACTTGGAGAAGATGTTATTTTTTATCGGCAAACAGAAGTGCCGGAGATTCTAGAATTAGCTTGGATTTTAGCTTGCCTAACTCCGAAAGGTCTTATGAACCGTGCTCATGCGTATAAAGCGAAGGTGGAGCAAAATAAAGAAGCGGGTTTAGAGGTAGATGCAGGAGTGAATATGGGATTATATACGTATCCGATTTTAATGGCGGCGGATATATTACTATTTCAAGCTACTCATGTACCAGTTGGGAAAGATCAAATTCAGCATATTGAAATTGCACGTGATATTGCGACGTATTTTAATCATACATTCGGCACGACATTTACACTTCCGGAGTATGTAGTGCAAGAAGAAGGAGCAATATTACCAGGACTTGATGGAAGAAAGATGAGTAAAAGTTACGGGAATGTGATCCCATTATTTGAAGAGAAAGAAAAACTACGAAAGTTAATATTTAAAATCAAAACAGATTCTTCACTTCCAAATGAACCGAAAGAACTAGAAACGTTATTTACGATTTATAAAGAATTTGCGACGGAAGATGAAATACAGTCGATGAGTGAAAAGTATGAGGCTGGAATCGGATGGGGCGATGTGAAAAAAGAGTTATTTCGCGTTGTAGATCGTGAGTTAGCTGGACCTCGTGAGAAATATACTATGTATATGAATGAGCCGAATTTATTATACGAAGCTTTAGAAAAAGGTGCTGAGCGAGCAAGAAAAATCGCGAAGGTAAATTTAGCGGAAATTAAAAAACGGATTGGATTTGAGAGGGGGCGCTGAGCGTTCCCTCGTTTTTCGATATAAATTATTCTTTATATCGATACGTAGAGCAAGGAGTTCGCACTTCTTTTCCGAACTTATTAGTTGCATATATGAAAAAGTATGCTAATATAGGGTTGCTTATTAAACGTGTTTAATAAGTTTAATTAAAGGCACTTATTAAAGGTATTTAATAAGTGCATCCCATATAATAAAAAAGGAGAGGATTGTATGAAAACGGAGAAAGAAAAGATGGTGGCAGGAGAAATGTATATTGCTGATGACGAAGAATTGGTGGCTGATAGGGTGGAGGCAAAACGTTTAACACGCCTTTATAACGAGGCGATGGAGACAGGAGATGAGAGGCGTTTTACGTTGTTAAATCAGCTTTTAGGTTCTTCAGCTGATGGGAAATCCCAAATTAATCCTGATTTTCGTTGTGATTACGGCTACAATATTCATGTCGGAAAGAGCTTTTTCGCAAATTTCAATTGTGTGATTTTGGACGTTTGTGAAGTTCGAATTGGTGATAATTGTATGTTTGCACCTGGTGTTCACATTTATACTGCTACTCATCCATTACATCCGGTGGAACGAAACTCTGGCAAAGAATATGGAAAACCGGTAAAGATAGGTAACAATGTTTGGGTTGGCGGAGGCGCTATTATTAACCCTGGTATTTCAATTGGAGATAATGTTGTAATTGCTTCAGGGGCAGTTGTGACAAAAGATGTACCTAATAATGTAGTTGTTGGTGGTAACCCAGCTAAAGTTATTAAAACGATAGAAGAGTAAAAGGTGTTTCATATGAAGAAAGATTTTGCGGAAAATGATACAAAGACGCTACTTGTCTCTCGAAATGCTCTATTCCTCTTATTTGCTTTGCCAGGTGTGGCATTTGCTACATGGATTTCTAGAACAGCAGCTACTCGAGATATTTTAGCAGTGTCAAATGCAGAAATGGGCTGGATTTTGTTCGGATTATCTGTCGGTTCAATAATTGGTTTACTAAGTGCAAGTCATTTTATTGACGGTAAGGGAGCTAGAGACGTTATTATAGGCAGTATGTTTTTTATGATTGTTGGATTGCTTTGTTTAGGTATTACTATTTATTTTGTTTCTAGTATGGGGGCTTTTGGTAGCTTACTAGTATTTGGAGTAGGATATGGATTAGCAGAAGTCGCATTGAATATAGAAGGTTCTGCCATTGAGCAGAAATTAGGAACAACTCTTCTTCCGAAATTCCATGGTTTTTTTAGTATAGGAACTTTAGTAGGCGCGCTTAGTGGTTCTGCCGCCATCTCGCTTCACATCCCGATTCTGTATCAATTTCTTGCGATTTCGGTCATGTTTGTATTACTTGTATGTATGTTGTATCGTTTTCTTCCGCATGGAACAGGAAAGAAGGAGAAATCGCGGAACAAAAAGCGAGCGAAGCATACTTCCTTACGTATGGAAAGAAGGGTGCTTTTACTTGGTCTTTTCGTGCTTGGAATGGCATTTGCAGAAGGGAGTGCAAATGATTGGCTACCTATTGTGATGGTAGATGGACATGAGCAAAGTGTAGTAACAGGTTCTATTATGTACACTATTTTTGTATTGGCAATGACATTAGCTCGAATGTGCAGTAGTTATTTTCTTGATCGATTCGGTCGTGTCGCGGTTATGCGTGCTACTATTATGATGGCGATTATAGGAATGACAATCGTCATATTTGGGAGTAACTCATATTTTCTAGCACTTGGTGTAGTACTGTGGGGGATTGGTGCCGCGTTAGGTTTCCCGATTGGGCTTTCTGCTGCTGGAGATGACAGTGAAAATGCGACTTCTAATGTTGCTGCAGTTTCTATCATCGGTTTTACAGCGTTTTTAGTCGGACCACCATTTTTAGGAATACTTGGAGAAGCATTCGGAATACGTAATGCTTTGCTAGCTGTTTTATTATTTGTTATCTTGTCTGGAATTGTATCGTCTGTTATGAGAGAGAATGCATTGAGTTAAATACGGAGTGCCGCTAGTAGAAATATATCATCTCTATTGCTTTAGAAAATGATGTATGATATATTGTCAACGCAACTTATTAAAAGTGTTTAATAAGTATGTTGATTAAGGTGGTGAGCGATTTGAGTGAACAATTTGTTACTCAAAAATCGATTAAAGAGACGATCCTTCGCGGCATTCGTACAGCTCTTCTAGAGCGAGGTAGTGCAACGAAAGTTGAACTTAGTAATACATTAGAAATCAGTTTTCCAACGATAAGTAAATTTATAGAAAAAATGAAACAAGACGGTGAAGTCACTTTAGCCGGTTTAGATGATTCAAGTGGTGGAAGAAGAGCAAAACGATATGAATATAATCCAGAATATATGTTAGGTTTAGCGATATTTTTAGAAAAAAATGAGACGAACTATACAATTTTTAACTGTTTAGGGGAAGTAAAAGAACAAGGCAGTACTTCAAGTGCATTAATTGATACGGGTCTAAGTGTATTGACAGAACATATAGAAAGTCTTATAGCTACGTTTCCAAAGATAAGTTCAATCTCAATTGGTGTTCCTGGTGCTGTCGATAATGGGCGTATTTTCTATATTCCTGGATATGAAAAGTTCCAAAATTTTAATTTGAAAAGTCACTTGGAGGAACTGTTTTCTATACCAGTAGTAATAGAAAACGATATGAATGCTGCAGTGCTCGGCTATCATAAAAATACTGGAAACAATGAAAATTCCTCTCTTGTATATTTGTATTCAGGTCAAAATGGCTCAGGTGCGGGGATTATGGTAAATGGAGATGTCGTACGCGGAAGCACATTTTTCTCAGGAGAGATATCTTTCGTCCCGCAGTACGATAATAAAAATTTCTTGCAAGCTTTGAGAAGTGAAGATTCGAATAATCCAGAGGAATATAATATAGATGCTATTACTCGTTTAATAGCTACATGTATAGCTATTATTAACCCTCATGGATTCATCTTCTGTGATGATGAAGTGAACCAAATTGTAATAGATCAGATTGTAAAAAGTTGTCCGCAGTACATTCCGGCAGAACATATTCCGAAAATAACAGTGAGCAACTGGAAAGAAGATTATTTATATGGGTTAAAAAGCCTTGGACTTGATCTTATGATTACGAGAACAAATAAAGAAAATTAAATGTACTGGCAATGAAGCATCCAATTGCCAGTTCAATAACATAAAAGAAAAGGTGTCGATTATGAAAATTGAACATGTAGCAATTTGGGTGAATGATTTAGAAAGAATGCGTGATTTTTATAAACAGTACTTCGGTGGTGAAGAAAATAGCTTATATCACAATCCGAAAAAGCAGTTTGAATCTTATTTCATAACTTTTGAAGGCGGTGCGCGTCTAGAACTTATGAAGCAGGTAGGGATAGACGAGAAAGTACAAACACAAACAATAGGATATGCGCATATTGCTTTTTCAGTAGATAGTAAAGAAAAAGTGAACGAATTAACTAATACATTAAGAGAAGCAGGATACTCAGTGTTAAACGGGCCGCGTACTACAGGGGATGGTTATTATGAAAGTGTAGTAAGTGATCCTGAAGGAAATCAGATTGAGATAACAATCTAACATTATATTAACTAATAATTGATAAAAAATAAAATTTTGTTGTTCCCCAAAATGTGTACGAGAAACCTATTATTTCTGCAGAAAGGGGGACATAATGTTGAGTGAAATCATTTTTATTTTCTGTATATATCCATTGCTTGTTTGTATTGTTTCAATAGCTGGAGCATATAAAGTAGGTAGATTTTATGTGATGCCAATAGTAACATTTCTTATTTTTCTTATGTTAAATGTTACAGTGCACGATCCAGCATTTTTCTTTTGGGTGGGCATGTATACTATTCTTTCATTTATTGTTTCTTATATAACTATCCTTTTTATAAAGGGATATAAAGTTGTAAAAAGAGAGCGTTAATATCATTTTGGGGAAATAGGGATTTACGGTGAACGATAACAACCTCATTTCACGTTGTAATGACGGGAAATGAGGTTGTTTGATTTCTATTTTTTATTGGATTGATGAAAATCGCGAAGAATCTTCTCAATGACTGGATGAAGATTACTAGGTAACTCATCAAGCGGAAAGAAGCGTAATTCTTTCGATTCCCTTTGATCGCATACAAGCTCACCGTGGAATTCTCGGCAAATATAAACAACGAGTACACCATGTACTTGATCACCATTTGGATAGATTTGAAAGAAGTCTGGTCCTGAGTATGTACGGAATAATTCTGGCTCTTTAATAATAAGTCCAGTTTCTTCAAACACTTCTCGTTTTAAAGCATCTTCTAACGTTTCGTTATATTCTAGGGCACCGCCAATAATGCCCCAGCGTTTAAAATCTGTACGGAGCTGCAGCAATACTTCATCTTTTTCATTTAATATAATGGCGTGTGATCCTATTAAAATAAGTGGATGATTTCCTACTAGATTTCTCATATCTTCAATATAACCCATGTCATTGCTCCTTGTATTTAATAATAGTTAGGAAGTTCTTTTAACATTCTTTCTGTTTTACGTGCTGTAAAGGCTAAGTTATGGTCATCTTTCGTTCTGAAAAATAATGTGCGTAAAAAGGTTTTAATATTGGCACATAAAATACAATACTCAGTAAGCGAAAGGCGTTTTCTAATTTGAGGAAGCCTTTTTATTTTTTTTTGAATAATAGAAATTAACTCGTTTTGAGGGAAATCATGATACAGCATTGCTAGTAATGGAGTAACGATGCGCTCATCTTCGTTATTATGAAAAAGGTCAGATGGAATAAAGATTTTATTTAATAAACAATGAATTAATTCTTCGTACCATTCAAAAGTGGTATACGTATTATGAACAATTTCAGTAAAGGCATCAGATACGTGAGCAAGACAATGAGCCCATCCTTTATTTTCGATATAGCCCCGAAAATCTGTTTCTAAGTTTGTGTAAGTAATGAGTTTATTTTTTATTTCTTTGATATCCTCCTCTGTACAAAAGTAGTGCGAATTAGCGAATTGGAGTATTAACGCAATTAACGAAACAGTGTAAGAACGTGTGAAAACCCCATCTGTATGTGGGGAGTAAATGTCACAATATAAATACTCATCACTTAAACAAGTTTGCAGAAGTAATTTCAGCTGATCGTCCATAAGGAATTCATGATGAATGAAATGCGCAAAACATTTATATATAAGTTGGTAACGAACGTAGCTATCAGTCGTTCCGATATACTGAAGCATGTTCAAAGTTAACTCATTTACGTCTATATGTTGCAGTTGCGTATAGTCATTTTGTTGTATAAGCTCTAACTGTTGTTGCAATGCTGTAATATCCACTGGAGAACCTCCTCCGCACTTTAAAGATGGGATCTTTTCTAGTATTCTATATATTCAAGGACAATCCTGCTCATGCAAGGAGAACGATTAGAAATTCGAGTATGATATAGATGAGGGAAGAATATGACGACGATAGAACAGTTAGAAAAACATTTTAAAATAAGAAGAAGTGCTTCTTCTATTATGATAAAAGAAAATAATGCAGAGATTTTTACAGAAGAGCAATTAGAGGAAATGATGCAGTATTGCGTTGCCGAAGCTAAAAAAGGTGGATTAGAAAAACTACATTTTGAAATCTCTTCAAAAAGTCCAAATTATGATGTGTATAAAAAATGTTTTGAAACGTATTCATTTGAATATGTTACGGAAAACATGATTGTATTTAAAGATATATATGAAGTAGAAGATGCAGAAAGTGAAATTGATTTTAAGCTTATTGAAGAAGTAGGGGAAGAGGCTTTTTATTCACTGTGGAATGAAGCGACGGGAGAACCAGTCGCTCATGATCAATTTGTGCATATGATGCTACAAGAAATTGGTGAGCAATGGAAAGAACATTGCTTAACAGCGAGTGTCGATGAAGAGCCGATAGGAATTGTAATCCCGCATATTGAAAGAGGTACGTTAGAAGAAGGGAAACTTATGTACTTCGCAGTTACTCCAAATATACGTAACAAGGGATATGAAGCTGCACTATTTGCAGGTGCGATGTTTGTCTTAAAGGAAATAGGTGCATCTTATTATATTGGTGAGACAAATATACAAAATGAGTGGATGAAGGATGTTTTTGAAAAGAACGGATGTCAGTTGCTGAGTTGTACTGAGCGGTATGTGAGGGAGTTTTAAGATATACCCTGGGACACATCTAGTGGGAACCCGTGTACAAATTTTGAACAAGTAAAAGAACTTTTCGCCTGTTTGTAAGATAAAAAGAAAAATGAGAACGACAAAGTAGATATTTGTATAATAAAATAGAGTAAGATTTGACTATAAGAGAAAGCGTTGGTGAAAGAATGGAGCAGCAAAGAAATTGGCTACAAGCAACTGTAGAGAGAAATGAAGATAATACGTTACAAATAAAATGGGAAAATAATATAGAAGAAGTTCGTATTTATTGGAGTACTTCACCAGATCGTATTGAAGAAAATGGAGAACTACTTGCAACTGTAAATGGAGAATTATCATATACAATTGAAAACCCGAGTGAAAATGAACGTCCATATTTTAGACTAGTAGGAAGTAATGGACAAGCAGTGACAGTAGCTGAGCGTAGATTGCCATTACAAGGTGCGTTTAACTTCCGTGATATGGGTGGATATGAAACGACTGAAGGCCGTAAAGTGAAATGGGGCAAATTATACCGTTCTGAAGAATTAGCAGGACTAACAGAATGGGATATTGCGTATTTACAAAAGTCTGGCTTAAAGTTAATTTGTGATTACCGTACAGACTTTGAAGTGAAGCATAAGCCGAATCCAGAAATTACAGGTGCTCGTCAAGTGTGCTTACCAGTTATGCAAGACTTAGCGAAAGACTTAAATATAAATGAGTTTTTCCAAGTTGGTGACCTTTCTATGTTAGGAAAACCAGGTGAGTATCTTGTGAAAATGAATCAAGATTTCGTAAGTGGCAACGAGGCATTCGTGAGCTTCTTAAACTTAGCGCAAAACCCGGAAAACTTACCGTTAGTAAACCACTGTACAGCTGGAAAAGATCGTACTGGATTTGGTTCAGCATTATTATTACTTTTACTAGGCGTACCGGAAAAAACGGTAATGGAAGATTACTTATTAAGTAACGGATTCCGTGAAAAGTTAAATGAAAAAATGATGGCCTTTTTAGGTGCGAAATTACAAAACGATGAGAGCAGAGCGATATTAGGTGCAATGTTTGAAGCGCGCGCCGAATATTTACAAGCTGCGATTGGTGAAATTCAAAAGCAATACGGATCAGTTGAAGCATACGCTGAAAGGGCTCTTGGCTTTACGAAAGAGTCGTTAGAGGAAATGAAAGAGTTACTGCTGGAAGAAAAGTAAAAAGAAGGGAGGCTGGTTTTAATTAGCCTCCCTTTCTTATTGTTGTTATAATTAAGCTATGAGAATATAGGAGTTGAGAAAAACATCATGAAATACAAAGTTATATTATTCGACGTAGATGATACATTATTAGATTTCCCAAAAACGGAAAGACACGCATTACATAATGCGTTTGTACAGTTTGGTATGTCTACAGGGTATAATGATTATCTTGCAAGTTATAAAGAGATTAGTAATGGATTATGGAGAGATTTAGAAAATAAAATGATTACGCTAAGTGAATTAGCCGTAGAGCGATTTAGACAATTATTTGCAATTCATAATATAGACGTAGATGCGCAGCAATTTAGTGATGTATACCTTGAAAATTTAGGGAAGGAAGTACATCTTATAGAAGGCGCAGTACAATTATGTGAAAATCTACAAGATTGCAAGTTAGGTATTATTACGAATGGATATACGAAGGTGCAACAATCAAGAATCGGAAATTCGCCTTTATGTAATTTCTTTGATCACATTATTATTTCTGAAGAAGTTGGTCATCAAAAACCAGCACGTGAGATTTTTGATTATGCGTTTGAGAAGTTTGGGATTACTGATAAATCAAGCGTACTAATGGTTGGAGATTCGTTAACTTCTGATATGAAAGGCGGAGAAGATTACGGCATTGATACGTGTTGGTATAATCCGAGTTTGAAAGAAAACGGGACAGATGTTAACCCGACTTATGAAGTGGAGAGTCTTCTACAAATTTTAGAAATTGTAGAAGTGGCGGAAGAAAAGGTAGCTTCATTTTAATCATGCTGATATTTGTCGAAAAATCGATATATTGAAAAAATCGTTGATATATTGTAAGTTGTGATAGATATATTGAAAAAATCGTTGATATATTGTAAGTTGTGATAGATATATTTGAAAAATCGTTGATATATTGTAAGTTGCGATAGATATATTTGAAAAATCGCTCATATAAATTCATATACTAAGATATAGAATAAAAAAATAGAGCTACTATACAAGGTCATTCACGTGTTATAATGCGTGAATTAAATATGCGTATATAAATAGTTTCCTAGCGTGATGCGATGTCATGTATGATTAGTGTAACAACTAGAGGTGAATAAAGAATGTTAAAGTTTTTATTTGAGTTAGACAAGAATCTCCCGCAGAAGGATGAGCCACGGTATGATGCTTATTCAAAGGGCTTTATCGAAGGAGATGTAACGATTTGCGCGAGTGACAGCGTATTTTTTCAAAAATCATGTATGAAGGTTGCGGAGCTGGGCATTTATTTAGGTCAGTGGATGGAACAAGTTCAACACGGGCAGAACGTACCTATGAAATATGAAACGGCTGACCGTGAAGAGGTAATTCTTGGTTTCTTCTATGAAGAGGATCATAATCAATGGAATGTTTCTTCCAGCTGGCAAGAATTTGAACTTCAAGAGCTTATATCTACTACAACATTAATAGAGAGTGTTCAACACTATTTGTATGAGCTAAATAAAGAACTGCGCATGATAGAATATCCTGTGACGTTTGATCAGTACTTAAGAGGAGAGCGAATGATGCAGCTCTCTTACAAACGACCGTGTGATAGCAAAGCAGATACGACGCCGATAGAGTTTTATAATGGAAGTGAGCAAGTAGGCGTAGTACGGGGTTATTATAAAAATACGTTGATGAGGGTGCTGGACTTCATTCCGAAAATTGGTAGTAATATCATTTATGAAATAAAGGATAGTAAGGGCAATATTCGCGTCATTGCAAAGGATGTAAGTAGGCAGCGCCAAAGAAAGATTTTAGTAACGTACATCGATAATAATGATGCAGAGCATGAAATACTTGTATGTGACGGAAAGTTATTGGATGCAAATTTTATATTTACCTTTACATATAAGGCAGAAGAATATGTTGTTCATAAAACTTCATTTGGAATGGGAAAATTATTACGAAAAGGCTATTTAATCGCAGATTGGAACATTCGTCTTGAGGAAGATATGTATTACATCGAGATGAATGCATATGATGGAGATTACATGGAGGATCAATACTTACTATTAGGCGTATTTCATGCGGTTTTATATGGATAATCTATGAGAAATACCGTCATTCTTCTTGGAAAGAATGACGGTATTTTTTATTTATCCTCAAAAATAAAAATCTCATCAATCGTACTATGAAGTGCCTTCGCTATATCGTGAGCGAGTTGCAATGAAGGATTATACTTACCTTTTTCAAGGTGGCTAATTGTTTCACGCCGTACACCAACTTGCTTCGCTAAATCTTCTTGTGTCATGTTCAATTTTGCGCGGTATTCTTTTATCTTCGTTACGAACGCCATGGTGCATCTTCCATTTCATCAACAGGTTTATCATAAAAGAACATAGAAAAACCGAACGTAAGAATGAGTGTGCCGAAAATAAGAGCGATATCAATTTCTTGTAGCGCCGGGTTTGGAAATAACATTTCAATAAATATAATGATAGCGGTAGTTAGTAATGTAACGATAAATGCATTGCGACACGATTTATTGACAATTTGTTCAAACAGTTCATCGTGTTGAACTGTTCTATACGATGTGAAAAAGGAGAAGAAACAGAACATAGTAAACAATCCTTTTTCATAAAAAAATCCGAGGAAACCGAAGAAACCGAGAAATCCTAAATATTTTATCCAAGTTGTTTTCATGATAGGTCCTCCTTACGTTGTTAGAAATAAGTCACGTTATGTTACAAATATATCACAATTGGATAGGAATGGTAATAATAGTTTTCCAGTTTGCTTCATAATAATAGTAAAAAGAGGAAATATGCTGCGAAATAAAGAGGATAATATTGTAAAATGGTTGTAAGGAGGGGGAGGAAGAAATGCTAACTTGGATCATGATCGTTGTATTACTTGTAGTGATTACTGTCATTGCGACGGTGTTAATTGGGCGGAATGGTGATGCAAATTATAGCAAAGCGACAAAGGGGAATATTAAACGATTAACAATGATTTATATTATACTAGCTGTCGTTTTAGTTGTTGGATTAGGGGTATATATTTATTTTAAAGGTTAAATAAACTGAAAAATGTAAAAATCTTAAAATAGAAGTATGCTATAATATCAATATAGTTATTTGGTAATTAAGGAAAGGATTGGATGGAATGATTGAAATTACGAATGTGTCAAAAAGTTATAATGGGTCTACCTATGCAGTAAAAGATTTAAGTTTATCTGTACCTAGCGGCGAAATCTTTGGATTTTTAGGACCGAATGGTGCGGGTAAATCCACGACAATTAAGATGATTACTGGCATTCACGGGGTGGACAAAGGGACTATTACGATTAACGGAAAAAATATTATGGAAGAGCCGATGGAAGCAAAGAAGACGTTTGGTTATGTGCCGGATAGCCCAGATATGTTTTTACGTTTAAAAGGAATTGAATATTTAAACTTTATGGCTGATATGTATGAAGTGCCGAAAGAAGTAAGACAAGAACGAATAGAGTCTTTAGCGAAGAAGTTTGATCTTTATAATGCATTATCTGATCAAATTCAAAGTTATTCGCACGGTATGAGACAAAAAATCGTTATTATTGGTGTGCTCGTGCATGAACCAGATGTATGGATTTTAGATGAACCGTTAACAGGGCTTGATCCGAAATCTGCATATATTTTAAAAGAAATGATGAGAGAACATGCGGATAAAGGAAAGATTGTATTTTTCTCTACACACGTATTAGAAGTAGCGGAAAAAATATGTGACCGGGTTGCTATTATTAATAAGGGGAATTTGCAGTTTAAAGGAAATTTAGATGAAATGAGAGATCATTTTAAATCCAATGAATCACTTGAAAAAATGTTCTTGGAGATGACGGGCAATGAGTAAAATTTGGACGTTAACGAAGGTACTATTAAAGTTAAATTACGCAGATTTTATAGCAGATAAGAAGAAGCGATGGGCGTATTTATTTTCATTTGCAGCTATTTTATTTGTTGGATTTTTAATATTTGGTTCGATGACGCACGGAATGTATGAAGGTCTGAAACAATTAGGGCAAGGGCCGGGAATGATTATTGCAATGGGACTTGCGATTGCGAGTATATGGGTATTTTTAATGAGTATAACGAACATTTTAACTGTATTTTACTACAGCAATGATATTGAAATGTTACTGCCGTTACCATTAAAACCAGCGCAAATTATTTCGGCAAAATTTTTAACGGTATTAATTACACAATACGTAATGAGTTCATTTATTTTATTACCAATCTTCATTACGTACGGTTTAAAAAGTGGCGCATTTATTACATATTACATATATATGATTTTTATTTACTTACTCTTCCCAATCGTGCCGTTAGTATTAGCTTCGTTACTGATGACAATTATTATGAGGTATACAAATATAGCGAAAAATAAAGATCGAGGAAATATATTTATTGGAATCGTAAGTATATTATTTATTGTAGGAATTAACGTATTTATGCAGTGGAGAAATAAAAGTGCGTTTTCTGGAGATGGGGCTGCGGAATACCTTGTAAATAATCAATCTTCTCTTTTAGTACAAATGACAAATTATTTTCCAACTACATATTTTGGAGCAGTGGCATTAGTAGAAAATGCAAATTGGAAGGGACCTTTATATGTAATAATCTTTGCAGTTATTTCATTTGTCTTCTTTGTGTTGTTTTATTACATAGCAGAGCGTACATATTTAAAAGGGGTTATTGGACTTTCAACGAGTACAGCAAAGAAACAAGTTATTTCGGCGGAAGGTTTACAGAAATCAACAGTACAAAGTTCGCATTTAAAAGCGTATGTGAAAAAAGAATTTAAAACGTTATTCCGTACACCACAATTTTTCTTAAATTGCATTGTACAAACTTTCGTTATGCCAATTATGTTGTTCTTTATTTTATTTGTGCAAGATGGAAATTTAAAGTTTATTACAGAGTATATTAACAATCCAAAGACAACAGGATTTGCAATTGGTGTTGGCCTTTGTGCATCGTTATTTTTAATGGGTAGTAACGTCATTGCAACAACGTCATTTTCGCGAGATGGAAGCTCTTGGTTTGTGAATCGTTATTTACCAGTAAAGGCTTCGGATATCTTTTTTGCGAAAGCAATCACTGCTTGGTTAATTAATGTGATCATTTTAGCAGTATTCGGTATTACGATGGCAGTTGTAGCTGGGATTTCTCCAGTCTTTATGATACTGTGGTTTTTACTAAGTGCGAACGGGTTGTTATTAATTAATTTAATCGGAACACGCTGGGACGCGCAAACTGCAGATATTCATTGGGATACAGAGCAGAAATTATTTAAAAGTCGATATACAACTTTGTGGAATTTTTTAGCTAATATTTTAATAGCTTTAATTATTGTGGGGGGAGTAAGTGTATTATACTTCTTCCTTCATGTCGGACTGTGGGTTATGTTTATCGTTTTATTTGTAATGTTTACGATTGTAAATTATATCTTTATTAAAATGTTAAAATTAGGTGCTGAACGTATACTGTCAAATATTCAATAAGAAGATAGATCCTCTGTATTCATGCAGGGGATCTGTGTATAGATGGAGGAGAAAAAGGTGAAGAAAATAGCAATTGTAACAGGGGCAACTCGTCTGAATGGAATTGGTGCAGCTGTATGCAAGGTGCTTGCTCAAAAGGGGATAGACATTTTTTTCACGTACTGGCCAAAGTATGATAAAGCGATGCCATGGGGAATGAGTGATCAAGAACCTTTTTTGCTGAAAAAGGAAATTGAAAGTTACGATGTTCGATGTGAAATGGCAGAAATCAATTTATCGCAGTCTTATTCGCCAAATCGTTTGTTTTATATGGTATCAGAACGGTTAGGTGATCCATCTATTCTAGTTAATAATGCAGTATATTCTACTCATACGAGAATTGAGGAATTAGATGTAGAGCAGTTGGATAAACATTATACAGTTAATATTCGGGCTACTATGCTATTAAGTTCATTGTTTATAAAACATTATTCACTTAAAACGGGCGGGAGTATTATTAATCTTACTTCAGGACAGTCAGTAGGTCCAATGCCAGATGAACTAGCATATGCAGCAACGAAAGGGGCAATTGAAGCATTTACAAAGTCAGTAGCACCAGTTGCGATGGAGAAGGGGATTACAGTGAATGCTGTAGATCCAGGACCGACGAATACAGGATGGATTACAGAGGAGCTGAAGCATCATTTAGTATGGAAGTTCCCGCAAGGTAAAGTAGGAGAACCGGTGGATGCTGCGCGCTTAATTTCTTTCTTAGTAAGTGAAGAAGCGAAATGGGTTACTGGGCAAGTCATTCACTCGAATGGTGGTTATTCATAAAAATATTATGTTAACAAATGTTGAGAAACAAAAAACGAAAGAAAATTTTATTTTTTTGTATAAATAAAATGTCAAGAAAGATAAAAATTTGATAGAAGAGTATATCGTCATATGAAGATAGTAATTCTTAATGTGACAATATACTCTTTTTCTTTTACTTGCAAGTAGAAAAATGAAGTAGAAGAAACTCGAATATTAAAATGAGTTTATCAGTTTTTGTACGTATTATTATGAAGATTACTGTCGGAAAGATGATAATTCGTATGAAAAGGGATTTTTTAAGGGGGAATCGAATCGTAAAGGGGAGGATAAATTATGTAAAACATAGGGGGATTTATATGAAAATGAAAAAGGTCGCTATCGCATCGATAACAATTGGTACAATGCTTACTATGGCAGCTTGTAGTCCTTCAGCAGATAAAGAAACGGAAAAGAAAGAGCAAGTAACTGCGCAAAATGATGGAGAAGCAAAAACGACAAGTGCAGATGAAGCGTCAAAAACAACGAAAGATACTGAAAAAGAAACAAATACTTCTTCAAATGAAAAAACAGATAAGGATGCAAAAAATACGAAAGAATCATCAGGGACAGAAAGTAACGGCAAAACGTCAACTCAAAACGAAAATGTAAAAACAAAAGAAAAAGAGACGACAGGAAAAACGAATGATCAAACGACTAGCGGGAAAACAACAGATCAAAGCACAAGTACAAGTACAAGTACAAGCACAAACAATAACGGAAAGACAACGAAAGATCCGAAGAAAAGTGTTGCTGTGAAAACGAATGTTAAAGAAGTTGTAGCATTAATTGATAGCTTGGACAAGCAGTTAGCTGCTAATCCGAAATTGGAAACAGTGAATAAGCTTGGCAAACAAATTAATGAAAAGTGGGATGTGATTGAAAAAGAGCTAGAGGCATCACATCCGACGGATTCTAAAACAATCGGTCAAAGTATGTATCCGTTAATTGTAGGAGCGGAGAAAGAAAAAATCGATATTAATAAAATGAAATCTTTAACGACGAAAACGAAAAAAGATTTAAATCAGTTATTGACGAAACTTTCGTAGTTTCAAAAGCCTACTCGTGTCAGTAGGCTTTTTTGGTTGTTATACTGTGCATAGTATAACTTATTTATTTTCATTTTCAATTACGATGCGAAAAGAACTGAATGCTTGTTGACTGACATAATCTTCTTCGCTAACTTTAAAAGGAAATGGAAAAGCGACGAGTTGAAAATTACTTTCCTGATCCACTGAAGGCAATATGAAATTAAAGATTTGCCTCGTTTCAGGTGCAACTTTAGTATAAACGACTTTTCTATTGTTAAATATTTCAACTTGTTTCCAATCTTTAAAAGCCACGATTGCGTAAGTCATTTCATCATTCGTTTCATTACCGTTTGATAGGGTTAATTGCTTGCCTTCCTTTTCAAAGAAGACAGTTTGTAAGTTCTCTTCACGGTTCGTAACAAATAATGGTTCGTAAAGACCATCTTTTAAAATAGCATCTGGATCTATAAGGGAGAGTTTTATTTTTTCGCTTTCTTTCTGAGGAGGATGCATTGAGTATCGCATACTTAGAATGTCTTCTAAAATAGCTGCTTTATTTAAGTTATTATCTTTTAATTTGTATTCAGGTTTTTTAATTATTAAAAAGGTTAATTCACTTGCATTAGGAGAAGTGTGTAAAGAGATTTTCGTAGTCATTGAACTGTTTGGCTTCATATCAAAAAAATAGTGTGATATTTCATTAGTAGTATCTTCTATTTTAAAAGGTTTTTGTTCGTAATCTTCTAGAACAATTAATCCATATTTTCGGTTTTCGTTAATAGTATGTACGAATGATAATGATACATTAATTTTATTATCCTCACTAGTAATTGTACTACCGTTGTTAATATGTTGGCCTTGATTATCCTTCAATCCGTAAGAAATAGTATTGGTTTGTTGCTCTCTCTTATTTTCTTTAGAAGGTGGATGAGGTTGTATGATTGAAGTATTGAACAAAATATAAATTGTAAGTAATGAAATGAGTAAAACACCGATAATAATATATATTTGTTTCATAAATAGCACCTCAATATATGTAAAGTATTAGAGAAAAAAGATATGCAAGATGCATATCTTTTTTCTCTTTCTTACCAGAAGGCTTTTGTTTCGTGATTCACATCATTATAACCACTTAATTTATAGGTATGATTACCGATAGCGTAATCATCTCCATAATAAATGCTTGTGTTGGTCGCTGTAGCACTTACAAAGGATGATTTTTTTGCACTATTACTTTTCGTATTTACTAATGAGCCATCGCCATTGAAAGTTCTTGCTTTTGCATAAACATAGTCTTCGGTCGTAGTTGATTTCGATTTCGCAACTGCATATGGGTTACCAAAAAAGGGAGTATATACGCTAATGTTAGAGTCATTCTTAGGTGCAGCTGCAACAGTCAAACTAGGAACACTAGATGTTTTTGTTGATTGAATTGTATCAAAGTCAACTAAAACGGGCTGCCTGTCTACAGTATCGACCTCTGAAGCACTTGCGTTATTAGTAAAACCAAAACCTAAAACCGCTAACCCTAAAGTTGTCACCGATAAAGATTTTTTCATATTCACTAATTTTCCCACCTTTTTAAATTTTTGAGTTCGAACTCAATTCATACAATATATGAAAATTTCGAAACTCTCAATGGTTTATCCCATACTTAACTTTTCTTTTACTTTCGATTCAACATGTCTTCATTTGCAAAAAAGCGAATATATCTTCTAATGCTTAGCCAGCAAGGGATACAGGTTTAATTTTATGAAATTCATGTAAATTTAAATCTATTCATGTCAGAATCTCTGTTATTTTTAAGTTCATATGGGAAACTTATTAAAAAAAGGATGGTGACAAAAATGACAATCGATCGAATTTGTACAATTGGACCCGCAAGTAATAATAAAGAAACATTAGCGCAGTTAATAAAGAATGGTATGAAAATTGTTCGACTGAATTTATCGCATGGCACGCATGAAAGTCATAAAGACATCATTCGTTTAGTGAAATCATTAGATGACTCTATTAAATTTTTGGGTGATGTACAAGGACCTAAAATAAGATTAGGTGAAGTGAAAGGAGGGCAAATTAAACTTCAGGCAGGAGATTCTTTTATTTTACATACACAACCAGTTACAGGGAGTAATACAGAAGCGAGTGTTGATTATGAAGGAATTGCGAATGATGTGAAAGTAGGCAGTAGAATTTTAATTAATGATGGAGAAGTTGAATTAATTGTTGAAAAGATAAGTACGGACAAAATAGAAACGAAGGTAAAAACAGGTGGCAATATCTCATCTCATAAAGGAGTTAATTTACCAGATGCGGCTGTTCGTTTACCAGCTATTACAGAGAAAGATAAAAAAGATATTCAGTTTCTTTTAGAGGAGAATGTTGATTTTATCGCATGTTCTTTCGTAAGAAAACCTAGTCATATAAAAGAAATACGAGATTTTATACAACAGTATAAAGAAACGTCACCTAATTTAATTGCAAAAATAGAAACGATGGAAGCAATCGAGAATTTTCAAGATATATGTAAAGAAGCAGATGGAATTATGATTGCAAGGGGCGATTTAGGAGTAGAGTTACCGTATCAATGCATTCCGCTTTTACAGAAAATGATGATTCAGGAATGTAATCGAACGAATACATATGTCATTACAGCAACACAAATGCTTCAATCTATGGTAGATCATTCTATTCCAACAAGAGCAGAGGTGACTGATGTGTTTCAAGCTGTACTGGACGGGACGAATGCAGTTATGCTTTCAGCTGAAAGTGCATCAGGAGAACATCCAATCGAAAGTGTGAGAACATTACGTCTCGTTTCAGAATTTGCGGAGCATGTTAAAAAAGATGGACCTTTTGCGATGAAAGATGTACTGCAATTACTGCGTGAGTCTCTGGATGAGTAATAAAAAGAGGGCGGATATGCATCCGCCCTCGTGTTTTTCATTCATACTATTCTTGCTCTTGCTCATCCAAAATCTTTTCAAACGCAGCAGATACTTTATCAAACTCTTCATCATTTTCAATGTATGAAAACTCATTATCTTCTTCTACTTTTAAAAAGAAAATATCAATGTCTTCCTCAGTTTCTGTTTGGATATCTTCAACAAAGGCAACTGCAATATATTCTGCACCTTCGACATCCATCGCTCCAAGTACTTCTACTTCTTGCTCTTCGTTATTCTCATCACTAAGAGCAAACACTTCGCCAACTTCAATATCAGACATATTCATTCTCCTCCTGTTCGACTCTAAAAATAGAGCACTCAAACTGTATACATACTAACATATCTTTCCATGAAAAACCAAATTCATACGTAAGAAAACAATTCATTCTTCTTTAGTATGAGTATACAGCTATTAGGAGCATTATTTGTCTGTGCTATATTACTTAATCCATTCAACAATTGTATCCATAGTCTGTCTTGTTTTATCACGTTTTGGATCTTCTTTACGGTAACCAAAGGCAACCATAACTGATACTTCAAGATTATCGCCTTGTATAATGCCTTCTTGACGAAGTAAGGAGTCTACTTTCTCTTTATCGAATCCTTCTATCGGACAAGAATCAATGCCGATTTGAGCTGCGCTCGTCATCATATTACCTAAAGCAATATAAGTTTGTTTAGATGCCCAATCAAATACAGTACGATCGGATTGTAATAAGTTAAAATCTGTTTCCTGGAACTTTTTGAAGAATTCATATCTAATTTTTTGAGTGTCTTCAGGCAATCCAATAATATCGTTCATCATATATTTAATATACTCTGCATCATAATGCATATCTTTAATGTTTCTTGAAAGAACAATGACGAAATGGCTTGCTGTTGCAAGTTGCCCACCAGCGCCCCATGAATACGGTTGTAGTTTTTCTCTTAATTCTTTATTTTGTACGACAATAAATTTCCAAGGTTCATATCCAAAAGAAGAAGGAGATAATCTGCCTGTTTCTAAAATGAATTTAAAATCCTCTTCTGAAATTTTGTGCATAGGATCGAACTCTTTACATGCATGTCTGAAATGAAAAGCCTCCATAATTTTCTCTTTTGTAATTTCGTTTGTATTTGTCATAAAAGTTCCTCTTTTCGTTAATTTATTTTGTAAGTAAATTATATTTTTAAAGTAACATAGATACAAGTACGCACATTTATGTGTTATAGTATCAAAAAAGATACTATTGTTAAGGGAAGGGATTTATTATGGATTGTTCAAATGAAAAAAATATAAATTACCCATTTTTAAATAAATATTCTTGTCCAGTTGAAGCGATGGTAGAGGTGATTGGTGGAAAATGGAAAGGTGTTATTTTGTATCATTTATTAGATGGGAAAAAGAGGTTTAATGAATTAAAAAGATTAAAACCTAATATCACACAAAGAATGTTAACACTTCAGCTTAGAGAACTTGAAGCAGATGGCATCATACATCGTGAAGTATACCGTGAAGTGCCACCTAAAGTAGAATATTCGTTAACCGACCTTGGTGAATCACTACGTCCAGTGATTCTATTAATGATGGAATGGGCAACTCATAATATGGAGAAAGTTTTGGAGAGTAGGGATACGAAAAATAATAATTAAGAGTTGAAATTGTTTATAGAAGAAATAATTGTAGAAAAAAAAGGTGTTTTCATACGTGAAAACACCTTTTATTTTTAAATTTTTTTACTTTTTAACTTCAACTGCTGAAGTTGGAAAATTATTTAAGTTTGCAATTTGACCATACCAATCAGCGTGTTTAAAAACAACACCTTTTCCATATCCGTCCGTTGAAGTACGTTCCCATAGCGTTGTTGAATAGCTAGCAGTGGGGGATGCTGTACGTACAGAAACAATTTGATTTTGCCAACTAGCAGACAAGTTTTTATAACCGCTACTTAAAGAAAAATACTCGCTACCTTGATTTGTGTGTTTATAGAAGTCTGTACTACCAGGTCCGCTTCCACCAACACCAAGGGGAGTGATTGAATTATTCAACCTTTGTTTATCTTTTTCAATAAAAGACTCTAAACTTTCTTTGCTCGAAAATCCATAAGATAACCAGTCTCCATTTTGATTTTGTTTCGGTAGAACTAATGTTATTTTTACGTCTTCCTTTGATGGAGCACTCAATTTGTTAAACGAATCAACAGTCTTTTCATCTACAGTTACATATTCGAAAGAGGAAATCGAATAATCCTTTTCGGTACTAGCTGATACTAATCCCACTCCTCCAGTTAACGACGAAACAGTTAATAATGCACCTGCTATCAACTTTTTAAGCATGGATTCATCTCCTTAAAACTTAGATTTTTTACATAACTAAAATGTATGTTAATTTGAATGTTTTATAAATATTTAGAAATTTATAAAAATTAAACAGAATATTCTTTTATTATCCTGGAGTAAGGAAAGTAATTAAAAATGAAAAAAGGTTTACTTAAAAAGTAAATCCTTTTTGCTGACCTATTTCAAAACTCAATGGATTAAAGTTTCATTTTATCCATCTATGAATCATAAACTTCTTTTGCATTCGTAGAAGCAGCATCTAATATAAGGAAAATGGCTGCTATCATATGTAGAACGATTACTATATAAGGAAAGAAGGCAACTAGAGTAACGATAATGCCGATATAATGAGGGGACGTATTCATGTCTACTTTTTTAGCTAATAAAATAGTAGTGATATGTAACACAATCAATAGAAGTAAAGGTATCCCATATAGGTTAACAAGACTTGGAAATACATAATAACAAGGAAGTAATAAAAGATGATAGATCCCTGTAGTCCACTTTAGTGCTTGTATGTAGGTTTTCAAAGTGAATCCTCCTAAAACAATATATATCTATATATTACTAAAAATAACAGGTAATTGGATATTATATATTTTTAGTTTTAGGTAGCTTGTAATTATTTTATGTAAACTAATTGTTGATTATCTATAAAATAGAAAAGCCACCCAAACGAGGGTGGTTCGTATTATAAATAACTACTTAAAGAAGAAAGGGAGACCTTTACTTCACTACCTTCTTTCATATTTCTTAGCATAACGGTTTCTGTACTAAGTTCTTCTTCACCAATAATAAGCACATAAGGGATATTCTCTTTATTGGCATAATTAAGGGCACGTTTTAATTTGCGTCCTGCTAGTTCTAGTTCGACTTTTAAGGAAGTGGTAGAACGTAATTGCTGGGCAAGTTGTAAGCAGTGTAATTCTGTCCCGAGTGGGATGATAAATAGATCCGCGGTAGATGATATCGTTTCTTTCTGCGAAAGTGCTGTATAAATAACGTCTAAACCGAATGAAATGCCGACTGTTGGATAGTTCATATTATCACCACGGAATGCTCCGATAATGTTATCGTAACGGCCGCCACTACCTATGCTAGATGTAATTGAGCCATCTTTTAGGAAGATTTCATATACAGTCCCTGTATACATTGTGAGTCCTCTTGCTAAAAACGGATTGAATATCGTATTTTCATTTATTCCGAGAGCGATTAAATATTGCTGTAATTGTTGCAATTCGTTTACTCCATCGGCAACGAGTTGGTTATTGAAAGCTTCTTTAAAGTCAGCAATTGTAAGCTTTAGACAAGATAATACAGTATTACATATTGTATCAGCCATTTCTTCAGAAATGCCGCGCTCTAATACATCTTTTCGTACACCATCAATCCCAATCTTTTCGATTTTGTCTAATGATAAAATGACGTCACTTGTTAATTCAGTAGGGATGTTAATGGCCTGAAGAATACCATTTAACAATTTTCGGTTATTATATTGGATCGTTATCTCTAAGTTTAATGTTTGGAACAGCTCAAACGCCATGCTCATGAGTTCTGCTTCTGCCATGACTGATTCTACACCGACTATATCAACGTCGCATTGTATAAATTCACGAAATCTTCCTTGTTTAATTGGCCCATCTCGAAATACTTTCCCAATTTCATAACGTTTAAAAGGGAGGCGAATATTCGGATTCATTGCCACAACTTTTGCGAATGGAATAGTTAAATCGTATCGTAAGGCAAGCTCACGTTTTCCCTGATCCTCAAGTGTATATATTTCTTTTAAAATTTCATCGCCACCGCCGTACTTGTAAGACATAAGCTCATACATATTTAACGTCGGTGTCTCTAACGGTTTGCATCCGTATCGTTCAAACGTATCTTCACAAGCCCTTTTAATTTTATTTCGCAGCACTTGCTCCTCTGGTAAATAGTCTTTCGTTCCTTTTACATTTCTCATTTCCATCATAATCACTCCTTTTTCAAATTAAAAAAAGCTATGCAGGTATAAAAATACCCACATAGCTTTATGAACGCTTCGTGGGTCAACAGGAAAAGCCCTGTACCCACGAAGAAAAATTTTTCTTCGGATACACGGCGTTACGTTTGATGATGAAGTTGGAAAGAAGTATTAACATTTCGCATTGCAAATCTCTCCTTAACGTAAGTTTTTCCAAATTATATCAGATGATTTTTGAATTATCAATATTTTTAGTTTTGAAAAATACGTGAAGTTATGTAGGAGAAATGGAAAAGGGTGTATAATAAAGGAAAACTTAATGATATGAAATAAAGTTTTAAGGAGAACGTTATGAAAAAAGATAAAACAAATGCGATGCGAATATTAGATAAAGAAAAAATTGAATATTCGATGATGTCATATGATCCAGACGATGGGAAAATTGATGGCGTATCAGTAGCCGAGAAAATTGGACGAGAAGTGAGAGAAGTATATAAAACGTTAATCGCTCAAGGGAATAGTAAAAATTATCATGTGTTTATTATTCCGGTAGATGAGGAACTAAATTTAAAAGCTGCCGCAAAAGCAGTAAGTGAAAAGAAAATTGAAATGATTCCTGTTAAAGATATTACGAAAGTGTCAGGATACATTCGCGGCGGTTGTTCACCAGTTGGAATGAAAAAGCTATTTTCTACATGTATTGATGAAAGTGCCCAATCACTTGAAACGATGATTGTAAGTGGAGGGAAAATCGGTATACAAATTGAGCTTAAAGTAGATGACTTGGCGAAAGTGACGAGAGCGCAGTTTGGTGAGGTAACGAAGTAATGATACATAGGAAAAGAAGTTCTTGTTTTATTAAATTTAGATAAAGATTTATAGGATAATTAGTCCATTATGAGGACGGATTATCCTTTTTTCTTGCTACTGATCATGAGACGTTATGTTAACCGAGTGTTTATACAATATTCAACCGAAAACAAACAACATATCAACTCTATAAAATGGTAAAATAGGGAAAAGGGCATTCTGAATAATACCTTTAGAAACCACTATTTATCACATAGGGGTTTTCAAAAAAGTAAAGGGGGGGGATAAATGAAATATATTAATGGATTGTACATAGCACTTATATTGATGATGTTCATTAATTTACTTAATTTCACAATTTTTGATAATAAATACTCAGGGATAACAATGTATCTTTCTTCCGTTATATTCATAATTGGGAGCGCATTTTTTGGAAGTGCAAAACGGCTTAAAATGAGTGAGAAAAAATAAACCTTTTAGGAGGTTATAATCATTAATGAAACAACAAGAACAAGTTATCTTTCGTGAGGTTCAGCGATCCCCAATTTGGGTATGGATACTCATATTAGGGATCTCCATGCTGATGTGGTATGGATTTATTCAACAAATTATTCTTGATATCCCGTTTGGAGATAAACCAGCTTCTAATGGTGTCTTAATTGTTATGTGGTTGTTCGGGATTGCCTTTCCTGTATTAATGCTTGGAGTATTGAAACTGATCATTGAGGTCCGTGAAAAAGGTCTTTATGTCCGCTTTGTTCCTTTTCATTTTCAATATAAGCAGTACCTTTTCAAAGATATACATCATTATGAATGCATTACTTACAGTCCAATAAAACGATTTGGAGGATGGGGAATTCGTTTTAACCTTAAGAATGAAAAAGCCTATAACATGAATGGAAATAAAGGTATAGAGTTAAAGTTGCAATATAACACAGTAGTAATCGGCACTCAAAAATCAGATGAATTAAAAAAAGCACTGGACTCAGTACAAAAAGTATAATGAAAATTAAACTTTAACAAACGGGCACAATTCAACAATTTTTACTAGGTATACCTACTTTAAAAACAACTTAAATTTACTTCCAATATCGAAAATTATGTAAATAAGCTGTTCACTGGATTCCCATAGAAAACTGTGATGAGATGAAATGTTTGATTTTGAAGCACTTCAAAATCTTAGCTAGATGGCTATGTAGCGGTACCGACATTAAAAAGGCAGGAACATATCAAATATGTTCCTGCCTTTGATTTTAGACAGATGTTTCCTAACAGTTGATTTTGTAAATGAAAGTCGAATTTAAATCCATATTTTGTGTGAAATATAAAACATATAATAAAAGTATGAGGTGATACAGTGAGAGAGATTCATATTCATAAAATCATTGCGAATAAGAGAAAAGAAAAGGGAATTACGCAGGAAGAGTTAGCGGCGTATATCGGTATTACGAAGGCATCTGTTTCCAAATGGGAGACGGGGCAGAGTTATCCGGATATTACATTTTTACCACTATTAGCATCGTACTTTAACATAAGTATTGATGAACTAATTAGTTATACACCACAAATGGAGCAGGAAGATATTAAAAATTTATATCATCGACTAGCCGAAGCTTTTAGTGAAGAACCGTTTGATGAAGTAATAATGGAGTGCAGGGGAATAATCAAAAAATATTATTCTTGTTTTCCATTATTAATTCAAATAGGAATACTTTTTATTAATCATCACATGTTAACAGAGGACACGGATAGAGGAATTGAAATTTTAGAAGAGGCAATGAATCTCTTTAGCAGAGTGCAGGAAGAAAGTGACGATGTTTCTCTTGTGAAAGAGGCGGCATCGTTTCAAGCAACTTGCTATCTTATACTTAATAGACCAAATGAGGTGCTTCAATTACTTGGCGAAACGATACGTCCTAACTTTCCAGAGGGAGATCTAATCGCACAGGCGTATCAAATGCTTGGAAATGCTGAGAAGGCAAATGAAGTGATGCAAATTAGTATGTATCAACATTTAATACAACTCGTTGGGACAATACCGAATTATGTAGTAGTAAATGCTTCAAGCGCTGAAAAAGTAGAGGTAATTTTAAATAGAGCTTTTATATTAATAGATATATATGAATTAGAAACGTTACATCCCAATATGACTTTAAAAGTATACTATGCTGCTGCACAAGTATATTGCATGCAAGGGAATTTTGAAGGTTCATTAGAAATGCTACGGAAATATGCAGCGGTTTGTACGAATAGCTTCACAGTAAATAGCCTGCATTTACACGGCGATTCCTATTTTGATGCGATTGATGGATGGTTTGCAGAATTTCCACTTGGTGCTAAAACAGTTAGAAATGAAGAGATTATAAAGCGAAGCATGCTACAAAGCATTGCAGAGAACCCGGTTTTCGTTCCGATGAAAGATGTAAGAGAGTACAAAAATATAATAGCGAGTTTGAAATTCAAATTAGATATAACGGAATAGAAGGAGGATTAATATAATGATCTTTGATGAATATGAAGTAGCGGTAAAAAGTGAATTAACTTTGCAAGGTACGATTACAAAGCCAAAAGCTGGTGGGAAGTATGCTGCTGTTGTAATTATCGCTGGATCTGGAGAAGTTGATCGTGATGGAACGATAGTACCGCTAAAGCTTGAGTCGAACATATATAAAGATTTAGCACATGTAATGGCGCAACTTGGAGTAGTGACGCTCCGTTTCGATAAGCGCGGAGTAGGAAAGAGTAACGGAGAAATTCTGAAGACTGGAATGTGGGATTTAGTTAGTGATATAGAGGCCATGATAACGTATTTAAAAGAACAACCATTTGTTGATCCAGAAAATATCATTTTAGCTGGTCATAGTGAAGGGTGTATGTTAGCCACTGTAGTAAACGCAAGAACACCAGTTAATGGACTCATACTTATTACAGGAGCTGCAGAATCATTAGAAGAAGCTACAAAAAGACAAAGAGAAATTGCTTATAAAGAACTAAAAGAGCAGAAAGGAATAAAAGGAAAACTAATGCGTCTTCTTAATGTAGAGAAACGCGGAGAAAAACAGATGGAAAAAATAAAAGAGAAAATGATGAACACAGAAAAAGATACGATTAAAGTTGGTTTTAAACCGATGAATGCAAAGTGGTTTAGAGAGCATTTTCAGCATGACATCTATAAAGACTTACAACAAGTAACATGTCCAGTACTAGCTATTGCTGGTGATAAAGATATTCAGGCTGACCCTGAAAGAGCGAAGCGGATCGGTGAGTATGTGAAGGGTGATTCTGAAGTACGTGTAGTAAAAAATATGGATCATAGTTTAAAAAGTTTTGAAGGTGAACTTAAAGCATTAGAGTTTAAAAAGAATTATGAAGAAGGGGCAGGAAAGCCACTTCATCCAGAGTTGGAAGAAATAATTGTGAATTGGATGGAAGCACATTTTATCCCGGGCAGTAAAGCTTTTACATCAAAATTAGGTGAGGAAGTTGGGAAAGAAAGAAACTGCTTGTAAAAGATTGGTTGTTGAGTGGGAATCTAGTTTAGTATATAAAAGTTTTTAATAAAAAAATCTGTTAAGAGATAGGTTTTTTTATCTAATTTTCATTTAAAAACGAACATTTTAAGTTGTTTAATCGAAAATGTTCACTTTTTCTTGCGCATATACTAGTAGTTTGTTATATTATCCATATAATAATTTTGAATAACATCACTCGTATATACTCGGTAATATGGTCCGAGCGTTTCTACCTAGTTCCCAATGAAAGAACTGGACTACGGGTTAAAGTATTCGGGCGCTCTATGTAATGTGCGCTACCGATTTATAATTTTGCATGTGCTTAATTAACTTTGACTACCGTAGTTCTAGAAAGTAGAGAATCTTCTACAATTTCTAGAACTTTTTTGTTTGGACCAAAAGCATCGAGTATAGAAAACAACAAGAGAAAGAGGAGATTATTTATGAAGAAGAATACGTTGAAAAAATGTGCTACCCTAGTAACTACTGTTGCATTGTCATTCTCGATACTTGCGGGATGTGATGCGAGTCCGAAACAAGTTGAGGCAAAAAGCAATCAAAAACCAATCTTAATTCAAGGGCCAATGCCGATAGAAGCAGAAAAGTTTGCCAAAAGGCTAAAAAATGTGAAAGAAGAAAAGTCTGGAACTTTTGTATTTTATAAAGGAACTGTCGACAATTATCCTGTAATCGTTGCGAAAACAGGTAAAGGAATGGAGAATACAGCAGCTGCTACAGCGGTGGCTATTGAAAAATATAAACCTACAGCAATTATTAACCAAGGAACATCAGGTGGACATGATCCAAATTTAAATGTATTTGATATTGTGTTAGGAAAACAAGTTGCAAATATAGGTTCATTAAAAACAACAAATATGGATGAGAACCAAGGAATTGAGCCGACAAAATGGATATCTATGGACTTAATGGCTTCTGAAGGAAGTGCAGGAGAAGATCCAAATGCTGAGAAAATCCGATACTACGAAGGAGATAAGGAATTACTTGCAGCGGCTCATGCAGTGAAAGATAAATATACAAAAGGTAAAGTAGTTGAAGGTACGATTGGTTCAGCAGACGTTTGGAATAACGAAGTTGATAGAATTAAGTGGTTCCATACAAAATACGGTACATCTGTAGAAGAAATGGAAGGAGCTGCTGCAGCTCAAATCGCAAAAGCTTATGACGTCCCGTTTTTAGGGATTCGAGTATTATCTAATAATAAAACAAACGGTGGGAAATATAACCCAAATACAGCAGCGGCAAATCAAGAATATGTATATGAAGTAGTTAAAAAATATATAGATTCAATGCAAAGTAAATAGTAGTAGTTCTGTTCCAGCATAAACGTCAAGTAACTGTAACTGTAAATGTTTTCGAGACGGATAAACTTGTCTTAGGAATGGTAGTTGAAAAAGAAAAGCTTGTTTCTTATAGAAAATATAAGAAACAAGCTTTTTTATTTAAAATAAATTGGGTAATTAAACTATAACATCAATATATAACGTTTAATATCATAATAATATAATGGAGGTGATGTTATATGGCTCTTACTACAGGACCAATTGAAAACGTAGGAAATCAACCTGCTAATGCAAATAGAGTTAGGGTGAAGATCCTTAACCGTACTGCGGGCCCGCTTACTGGAGTAGCTAGAGTTTTTAGACTTGACGGTTCATTAGTATTAATTGAACAGGTAAACTTCAATGTGAATTCTAATGCTTCTACTTTTGCAACTCTAAGTTTAGTTCATCCTGCTCTTGGACAAGCATTTGAATATGAAGTTCAAATTGTTCCTAATCAACCTGGTGGACTATATAGTGTTTATGGACTAACAGCTGACAGTGTTATCATTACTGCACAACGTATTGTGAACTCAGAATTGACACAGTTTCTTTAATTAAAATAGATTGGTGCCTACATGGTATCCAATCTATTTTTGTACGTATTATTCAGAGAAAGAAAGGTTTTACACAAAAATAAAGACAGTTATGGAAAAAGGAAAAGTCGAGCTATCATCTTGATTTTTATCCCGCTATTTGCCGGGCAGTAAGACCACCACCTCAAAATTCAGCGGAAGCAAAGAAGTTAGGTGAGGGAGGAACGAAATCCCACTGATTAAAGTTTCACTTTATCTGTTTTGTGGCACGGTTTTCTTTGAATGCTTTTTATTCAAACTGTTTTTTAAAGTATTTATCAAATATGCATTATTGCATAAATAAATTTAAATTTATAAGTTAATATTAAACTACTTTTTAGTTGTAAAGAATATGTTAATAATCTTTATAAGAGAAGGATATTCCTTGTAAAAAGTGAAATTGTTTGGAATGTGAATAAACAAAAAGTTTAGAAGTGATACAGACTGGATAGAGTCTTGTATTAAATAAACAGAAAAGGGGTATGGGTTTCTAAAAGGTTTCGGGGGTTAGAAAGCATTTTTTAGTGAATAGCTTCAAATTATATTTTAAAGGGGAATGGGTATATGAAGTTTCGAAATACAAAGATTGCTATGGTTACACTATCTTCATTTTTTATTTTAGGTTCTGCATCTCTATCATTCACAGATACTATACACGGTGAAGTAGCTCCTGCATCAGCACAAGAGATTATTGTAAAAAGTTATGACGATACATATTATAATAATGCAATAGGAAAAACGGGGTTAGAATTAAAGAAGGAACTGCATAATATTATTGATAATCATACAAAGTTATCATACAGTGCGGTTTGGGAAGCACTAAGAGATACTGATGAAGATCCAAATAATAAAAATAATGTGATACTCTTATATACTGGTCGTTCGCAAGGGAAGCTTACGAATGGATCAGGAGTAAATAACTGGAACCGAGAGCATGTTTGGGCAAAATCTCACGGTGACTTTGGAACGACTGCAGGACCTGGAACAGATCTACATCATTTAAGAGCGACGGATGTATCTGTAAATAGTTCACGTGGAAATCTAGATTTTGATAATGGTGGTGTGAATCATTCTGAAGCGACAGAATGTAAATATGATAGTGATTCTTGGGAACCTCGTGATAGTGTAAAAGGAGATATCGCTAGAATGCTGTTTTATATGGCTGTTCGTTACGAGGGAGACAACGGCGAAATAGATTTAGAACTAAATGAAAAAGTGAATAACAATAAAGATCCATACATGGGGAAACTATCTGTCTTATTAAAATGGAATGAACAAGACCCGGTCGATGATTTAGAGCGAAAGCGTAATGAAGTGATTTTTACAAAATATCAACATAACCGCAATCCTTTTATTGATCATCCTGAATGGGTAAATAAAATCTGGAACTAAGATTTTTAAAAGGTATTATAGTTTGATAAAAGGGATTGATCATTATGATCAATCCCTTCTTATATTTTTACTAGAATAAATGATTTTAATAGGACTAGTGAGGGAAATAGAATAGATATTTATATGGAACGATAGTACTTATTTATCTAGTTAAGTATTTAGTAAGGTCCCCACTCAATATTCACCCCAACAATAAGAAAAACAAGTCCAATGATAAACCAAATGAGTGCAAGTGGAGCCATGAAACGAATCCATTTTCCATAAGAAATCCCGCTCGCTGCGAGAACGCCCATTAAAACACCAGAAGTTGGATTTAAGCAGTTTACTACACCTTCTCCAAGCATAACAGCTTGTACTGTAACTTGGCGTGTAATGTGCATGAAATCAGCTAATGGAGCTAATATCGGAATGAAAATAACCGATTCTCCTGTCCCGGATGAAATGAGGAAATGTAATGCGGCACTACTCACATACATGCCGATAACACCAAATACAGGGCTTTGTCCTTCGAGAGCTTGTGCGAGTTGGTTAACGATTGTATCAAGTAATTTGCCTTGTTCTAAAATGACTGAAATACAGCGAGCCATTCCGACGATTAAAGCACCGTAGATAAGATTTTGGCAGCCAGTTAGAAAAGTGGATGCGATATCGTTTGCTTTCATGCCACCTATTATTCCTGCTGTAATTGCAATGAAAATAAAAGTAGCGGTCATTTCTGCGTCCGTCCAATGTAGACGAAAAGCGCCTATTAAAAATGCAATTAATGATAAAGCTGAAACGAGTAAAATTAATTTATGACGTATCGTCCAAGGGACTTCTTTTTTCTCTGTTTCTTTTTCGCTTGAAAGAGCGTTACTGGGAAACCAGTTGTCGCCAAGGATGCTTCCTTTATTTGATTTTTTCAAGCGTTTTACATACCAATTTATATAAAGGATAGTGGCAAGTAAAAAAGATATATAGATTGCGGTGCGTAAACCAATCCCGGAAAACATCGGAAGTTCTGCGATCTTTTGTGAAATGCCTAAAGGTGAGGGAGATAAAATAGTAGCATTAAAACCAGCATAAGTACCTAAATAAATAATTGCTACACCGACGATAGCGTCCCATTTTAACGTGCGTGCAACGATGATGCCGATGGGGATAAAGCCGATAACTGAGTTAACGATAATACCAGTCGTTCCAAGAATAGAAAAAAGCGCAGCAACTATACAAATGAAAAGTAATTGCTGATTACGAAATTTGTTAATAACATGATAGATTAAACCGTCAAGAGCACCTGTTTTTTCAAGAATTGCAATGGCTCCACCTGTAAATAAAATTAGAAAGATAATAGGAGCAGCAAGTGTCATTCCTTTTTCAATAGCGGTAAAAAAAGAAACAAATCCTACGGGTGATTGCGGAACAGAATGGTAGCTACCTGGTATTGTCGTTGTAACGGTCCCGTTTGTAACCCTTTTAAATTCTCCAGCAGGAACGAAGTACGTAGCAATGGCGCAAAGTAAGGCAATGAAAAATAGTAGTACGTACGCATCAGGCATTTTAAACGTTGGTTTACTAGGTTGTTTTTTTGCCTCAGTTTGTATTTGCATAAAATCCCTCCTTCTTCACTTTGTTAATTTTTAATATTCTGAATTTAATCCGTGAAATAGATTATAATAAAGGTAGCTTCTTAAGGCAATAGTTTTTGTATCCTTTCCCGTACATACAAATTATTGCAATATTAGACAGGGAAACGATAATAAGCCAAGAATATGTTATGTAGAAAGAAAAAGGAAAAGAGGGAACAAGATGTGGAAAACTACTGATCTATGTGATGAATTTGAAAAGGAATTACAAATATGTCGCCAGTCTTTTCGGTCTTTTGGGAAGAAAGAACAATTCCACGGGAAAATCGCAACTGTAAAAGTGAAAGATGATAATGTACTAGTGAAGGAAGGATTGCAAACATTACCAGAAGGAACAGTATTAGTTGTTGATGGCGGAGCGTCTACGAATTGTGCTTTACTTGGTGATAATTTGGCAGCTATTGCGGAAGAAAGAAAGCTAGCAGGAATTATTGTGAATGGGTATGTTCGTGATTCTAGTGAACTAAAGAATATTAATATTGGTATTTTAGCGTTAGGAACGATGCCAAATAGAAGTGTGAAAGAAGGAAAAGGAGAACGAAATATTTCATTGCACTTTGGACAAGTAGAATGGAATCCAAATGAATATGTCTATGCGGATGAAGATGGCGTCATTATTAGTGAAAAGAGTTTACATAGTTAAGAGTTAATAAGTTATTATTCTTAGAAAATAAATCCGATAAAGCATGGACAAAATTCTTTGTCAATAGTAAAATAATACAGAAATTTAAAATTTACAGAATGTATAGGTTTATCGTTTTACGATAACTTAAATGGGAGTAAGTTGTGCCAAGAAAAGTGAATGTTATCACAATGATACGTTCATAAACAAAATTATTTTTCCTATACAAATATAGCCGCGAATGATGCGGGTAGGAGGTGTTGTACATTTTTGTTCGACACTTACAAAAAGAGAGTGTCAATCGCACGCCCTTGAAGGGCCTTTTTTTGTGTAAATGGTAGTAAGGGAGGAAATTTTGGGATGGCAATGTTGAAAAAGTGGCTGCTTACGTCGTTAATGGCAGTGACACTTGTATTTGTTTCTTTTGCGAATACAGTACATATTACGTTTGCTGAAGAAAATACAGCAAAACTTGCAATTATTGGGGAATCACAAAAAGGCATTATGTTATGTCCGAAAGAAGAGCAAATTAAAGATGGGGAAACAGCTTTAAGTTTGCTGCAAAAGGTCATGGGTGACAAGGTAGAATCTGAAACTATGTCGTTTGGAACATATGTAAAAGGCATCGATGGTTTAATGGCCGGGGCTACAAGTGCTTGGCTGTATGATGTAAATGATCAGTCTGCAGAAGTCGGAGCAGATAGTTATAAATTAAAATCTGGAGACGTTGTTGTCTTTCGTTTTGTTTCAAACTGGAGCAATATAAGCCAGGAAACATTGAAAGAAACGTTAGATAAGTTCGGAACGTGTAAAACAGAAGAACCAAAACCAGAAGGCGAAAATGGCAAACCGACAGTCGAGCCAAAACCAGAAGGTGAAAATGGTAAGCCGACAGTCGAGCCAAAACCGGAAGGTGAAAATGGCAAACCGACAGTCGAGCCAAAACCGGAAGGTGAAAATGGTAAACCGACAGTCGAGCCAAAACCAGAAAGTGAAAATGGTAAACCGACAGTCGAGCCAAAACCAGAAGGTGAAAATGGTAAAAAACCAGAACAACCAAAGCAAGAGAATGTTCAAATTCCAGCGAAGCAATTAGAGGAAGCAATCTCAAAAACATCTGACAAGATGTTACAAGATGGAATCGAAAGTGATTGGGTAGCTGTAGCGCTTTCTCGTTCTGGAAAGAATGTGCCAATTGAGGCAAAATTAAATTATGTTAAGTCAGTAACTGAAAAAGTAGAAAAGCGCATTAATCGTTTTTCAGCGACAGATTTAGCTAGAACAATTATTATGATGAATGCAATTAGTGCAGACCCTAAAAATGTAGGTGGACATAATTTAGTTCAAAAATTGTATGAGTCAGATAAAGTGAATTCTGTTACAGGTTATGCATTTGCTTTACTTGCATTTGATACGAAGAAGTATGAGATTCCAGTTGAATCAAAATGGAACAGAGTTGCTCTAGTGGAAGCACTGTTAAATAATCAGCATACAGACGGTGGATGGACTTATAATAGTTCAGGTAGTAAAGATAGTGCTAGTAGCGTTGATGTAACAGGTATGGTTTTATCAGCATTAGCTCCTTATCAGGAGCGATCAGATGTGAAACCAGCTATACAAAAAGCTGTTGCGTATTTATATAACGAACAGCTGCAAAATGGCGGTTTTTCAGCTGATGGACAAGAAAATTCAAATAGTACTGCGCAAGCAATTATTGGATTATCACTTGTTAAAGATGTAGATCAAAATCGTCTTCATAAGGCAATGCAAAACCTATTATCATATCAACTTTCAAATGGTGAATTTAAATGGTTACCAAGTGATCAAAATGGTAACGGAATGGCTACAGAACAGGCTCTTTTAGCATTACTTCAATTTAAGGAAATGGGAAAATCTATTTATGATTGGTCTAATGTAGACGCTGGTGATGTAATTAAGCCAAAACCGATTGAAGAGCCAGAAAAGGTCGTTGAACCAGAAAATAATGTAGTAGAAAAAGAAGTTATTGAAGAACCGAAAGAACAAAACCAAGTACAACAAGAAACAAAAGATGAAAATCTAAAAGTAGTTGTAGATAACGAACCGGTTAAGAATAAAAAAATCGGAAACGGTAACAGTCTACCAAAAACAGGAGCATCTTCTCATAGTGCAGCAACAGAAGTAGGTATGGGTGTATTATGTATTGCTTCTGCATATGTATTATGGAGACGTAAAGCAGCTTAACAAAAAATTAGGAGCAATTATTTGCTCCTAATTTTCGTATGAAAGGTGAGAGATAGGATGAGTAAGGTGAAATGGTTCATTTCTTTACTGCTTTCGCTTGGGCTACTTGCCGGATGTGAAGAGGCAGCTGTAAAGCCTGAGAAGAAGGTAGAACCGAAGCAAGAAGAGGTAGCGAAACAAGAAGAACAAAAAGATGAAGCGAAGCCGGAAGAAAAAACAGAAGAAAAGCAAGCTGAATCAGAGCAAAAGCAGCAAGAAGAGCAGAAAGAGAAACAAGAACAAAAAGTAGAAGAGAAGCCGAAAGAGGAAAAGCCGCAGGCACAACCAGAGGTAAAGAAAGAAGAGAAACAACAGGAACAACCGAAAGAACAGCCGGCTGTAAATAAGCAACCAGAGCAGCAGCAAGCACAAGAAGAGAAACAACAACCGAAAGCACCAGAAGTAAAAGAAGAAGCAAAGGTTGTGAATCAGCCGAAAGAAACACCGAAGCAGGAGCAAAAAGTTGATCCGAATAAAGCGGAGAAAACGATACCGACTCCGGCAGTACCAAAACCTGAACCACCAAAACCAGATCCAGTACCAGTACCGAAACCGCAAGCAAAACAAGTAACAATCTCGGTAAAAGGAAATAACGGATATATAATGGGTGCGAAAAAGATGGATGTACAAGATGGCGATACTGTGTATAAAGTATTACAACGTACAGGATTAGATGTTGATGCAAGCGGATCTAGAGATAGTATTTATGTAAAAGGTATTAATGATTTATATGAAAAAGATATTGCGGATACTAGTGGATGGAAATATCGTGTGAACGGTGCTTTTCCAAACCATAGTGCTGGTGTAGCTACGGTAAAACCAGGAGATACAATTGAGTGGGTATACGTATTACAATAAGAAAGGCATTCGGTAAAGGGCTATGAAAATAAGTTTTTCTTCTTTACATCCTTTTGTGAATTTTTTCTATTATATCGGGGTGATGATACTATGTATGATGTGTCTTCATCCTCTTTTTTTAATTGGAGCAATACTATTAATTGTTATTTTAAATGTGATGCAAGGAAATAGCGAAAAGATAAGAAAGATGCTACCGAGCACAATTGTTTTCTTTTTTATGGTAATTTTATTTAATTCGTTATTAACGCATAGAGGTCGAACTACGTTGTTTTGGTTAGGTGATAGCCGTATTAAGCTTGAGGCGATTATGTTTGGAATAGTAATGGGGTTATTACTAGTTGCAGTTATGTTTACGTTTGCGTCATACAATGATATTATTTCCAGTCATAAATTTTTATATTTGTTTTCAAGAATTTCACCGAAAGTTGCATTGTTAACGATGATTACAGTGAGATTTGTTCCTTTGTTTATAAGGCGATTAAAGAAAATCACACTCGTTCAAAAGACGAAAGGTGTGCAGGTAGATTCAGGTTCGATAATTGAACGCGTCAAAAATGGTATGCAATTGCTGCAAGTATTATTAATTTGTTCATTGGAAGATGCACTGCAAACGGCAGATTCTATGCAAGCTCGTGGATTTGGTGTAACGAAACGTACGACATATATTCGCTATAGAATGGAAAAACGAGATTGGTATACGCTCAGTTATTTAAGTATTCTATTTATAATTGCTATCATATGTAGTACGTATGGCGGAGGAAAGTTAATCATTTATCCGAAAGTCGAATCTATTTTATTTCAGCAATACGATGGGATGATGTTTATCGTATTTACGATGTTTATTAGTTTACCAATTATAATGGAAGGAAGGGAATGGTTATGGTGGCGCATGCAGAAATAAACAATTTATCATTTGTATATGCTGATGAAAACGAAAAAGCGTTACAGCATATTTCTCTTTCTGTTCAAAAAGGAGAGTTTATTGCACTTGCCGGCGGATCAGGATCCGGGAAGACGACTTTATTAAAACATTTTAAAAAAGAATTACTTCCAATTGGTAAGCGTACTGGGGATACATATTATGATGGTACTTTATTAGAAAATGTACCTGATTTGTTATCTGCTCAAGAAATTGGTATGGTATTTCAAAATCCAGAAAATCAACTCGTAATGGATACAGTTATTCAAGAATTAGCATTTTCTTTAGAAAATATTGGGTTACCATCACATATTATTCAAAAACGAATAGCAGAGCTTATTAGCTTTTTAGGATTTCAAGATTTATTGCATCAATCTGTTCACACGTTATCTGGTGGGCAAAAGCAACTTGTTAATTTAGCTGCGGTATTAGTTATGCAGCCGAAATTGCTATTATTAGATGAACCGACAGCGCAGTTAGATCCAATTGCTGCAAAAGAGTTTTTAGGATTATTAAAACGGATTAATGAAGAACTTGGAATTACGATTATTTTAAGTGAACATCGTTTAGATGAAGTTATCCCGCTTGCAACACGCGTTGTTTGTATGGATAATGGCTGTATTATGTATGATGGTAGTCCTAAAACTGTTATTACGAATATGTGGGGAGTAGAAACATTCCGTCCATTTATTCCGCAAATTCCAAGGCTATTTTTAGAGTGGAATGTGAGAGATATTCCGTTTACGGTGCGAGAGGCGCAAATGAAAATGAATAATTTTTCAGCGATATCATATGTAAATGAGCTAATAGCACAAAGTGAAAAGCAAGAGGTAATTTTAAGCGCAGAGCATATTTCGTTCCAGTACGAAAAAAATAGTCCGCTTATTTTACGTGATTTATCAGTTTCGATTGAAAAAGGAAAATGGGTAGCGCTCGTTGGAAAGAATGGGACAGGGAAGTCTACACTGTTAACGCTTTTAGCTGGTTTGCAAAAAGTGAGAAGAGGGAAAGTAAAGTGGAATGGGAAAGTGATACATAAAATTGATTCGAAAGAACGGTTTAAAAGTATTGGGTATGTATCGCAGCATCCATATTATCATTTTACATTTGATACAGTGTGGGATGAGGTGTATGAACGTGCACGTGAATTATACGGAGAACAAGGGAAAGAAATAGCAGAAGATACGCTAAAACAGTTTTGGTTGTACTCGCTTAAAGAACGCCATCCGCACGATTGTAGCGGAGGAGAGCAACAATTACTTGCGTTATGTACGACATTATTATCAAAGCCAACTTTATTATTACTTGATGAACCGACAAAGGGGTTAGATCCATGGAAGAAAGAAAGAGTAGGAGAACTATTTAGGGAGCTGCAAAAAGAAGGTACAACAATTGTAATGGCAACGCATGACATTGAGTTTGCAGCGAAATACGTGGATCAATGTATGATGTTATTTGATGGAGCAGTTATTATGAATGATGCACCGAAAGAATTTTTTAGTGGTAACTTCTTTTATACAACATCTATTAATCGATTCATTCGAAAAGAATTGCCATATGCATTAACGTGGGAGGATGTGTACGAAGCGTGTCCAAACGATATGTTGCATTCATAATAGGTATTTTTGCAGTAATAATAGGCACATTACTCTTTACTACACTTATTATGGACGGTTATTACATGTTAAGTAGTTTGTTTTTATTAGTTGTTATTATGTTACCTTTCTATATTCGTTTTGAAAGGAAGGCGTTTGTTTCACGTGAAATTGTTCTCGTCGCTGTATTAGCGGCAATTGCAGCAGTTAGCCGCGTACCATTTTCTATTTTACCGAGTGTACAACCAACTTCTTTTGTTATTATCGTTTCTGCAATTGTGTTTGGAAGTGAAGCGGGTTTTATGATCGGTGCAACAGCAGCGATTGTGTCTAACATCTTTTTAGGGCAAGGTCCGTGGACGCCGTGGCAAATGTTTTCATGGGGTATGATTGGTTTTATAGCTGGATTATTGCGTAATACATTTTTAATGAAAAAGCTATGGGGGAGACTTCTTTACGGAGTAATTGTTGGTTTTTTATTTGGTTGGATTATGAATTTCTGGGGCCTTCTCGGTTTTATACGAGAAGCAACGTGGGAAACTGTCATTTCGTATTACATCGCAAGTTTTTACTTTGATTTAAGTCATGCGATTTCGAATGTTATTTTCTTACTACTATTTAGTACGTCTTGGATTACGATTCTCACAAGATTTAAAAAGAAATACGGTATATTAGATAAGCATAACATAGCATAGAAAAGCATACTCATATAAGGTAGGGTCGCGACTTACATATTCGTTTGCCTCTTTCATGCTTCTTACATATTGTAAGGAGCATTTTTTTGTCAAAAAATAGATTCAATATGCATCCGCTATTATATAAAATTATTTGTATAATAGTACGTGAGAACTCTTTTCAAAAGGGAGGTGTATAGTTAATGAAGTTAGTTATTCCGAAGCAACATGGTGCATGGGCTATGCTTGTTATACCTTTTCTATTAAGTATCATACTTGGGAAACCTACTATTTATCATATTCCATTGTTTATAGCATGGTTCTTTATCTATTTAGCCACGTATCCATTTCTTACGTACATAAAGCAAAGAAGAAAAAAAGAATTTTTACATGCTGCTATTGTTTACTTTACTATCGCGTTCCTATTTGGGATGATTTCTTTATTATATGAGTGGCGAATTCTTTTATTCGTAATAGTAATGATTCCATTATTTATAGTGAATATGTATTACGCTCGTCAAAAAAATGAAAGAGCACTATTAAATGATATTTGTGCGATCATTGTGTTTTGTGTTGGTGGGTTAATTAGTTATTATTTTTCAATGAAACAAATCGATCATACAGCATTATTCATTGCACTTATTTCATTCTTATACTTTTTAGGTAGTACGTTTTATGTGAAAACGATGATACGTGAGAAAAATAATCCGAAGTATCGTTTTATATCTTGGGGTTATCATATTCTATTAACAATCATTGTATTTGCAATTAATCCGTGGTGCTCCCTTATTTTTATACCAAGTGTCATTCGAGCCATTATATTGTATGGCAAAAAAATTTCTATTATAAAAGTAGGGATTTTAGAAATTGTGAATTCTGTATATTTTTTAATCATAACGGCAATAATTATGAAGTATGCCATTTGAAAAAACTTCCCACCTTATGATGGGAAGTTTTTTCAATCTTGTTCTAAAATGTGAACGGTGTAATCGCAGCGTTGAATAGCTTGTTCGATCGCATAAAGGGATTGCTCAATACGAGCGCGATTAAAATCTTTTTCAACAGTCTGTAGTGCTTCTTCTAAACAATGTTTTGCTTCTTGTAATGATTGAAAAGAATCTTGTACATATCCGCGAGCATTTTGATGCATTTCATAATCCTCCTTGCATATTCATATATGTATAGTATGAACAGTAAAGAAGAAAATATTATTTGTTATATTTGTTTGACAATTAAAATGAAATTACGTATAGTAAGAATTAAGTGAATATTTTCTTATCCAGAGAGGTGGAGGGACTGGCCCGATGAAACCCAGCAACCGCGATGCAGGTGCTAATTCCAGCAGAACATATTTGTTCTGGGAGATAAGACGAAGATATATACGTAACTTCTTCTTATCGGAGAGGTTTTTTTGTTGCAAAAAAACCGATTACGAAAATTTATATTAAGAAGAAAGGGGTTGCGCATTGCTGTGACACTCGAAAAATACGTAAAACTGCGTAGTACAGTTTATGAATATATGATAGAGCAAGATAAGCCAATATCATTGTTAGATATTCAAGAACATATCGTTTCGCATCATGAAGGAAAATTCACGAAAAAGATGTTACATCAATTTTATTTATCAAGACTATTAGATGAACTGAAACTGGATGGGAAAATTACATTAGCTGATGAATATCTCTATACTGAAAAAGGGGTATTTTATAAGGCGAGAAAAGGGAGCTAAGCTCTCTTTTTTTTTTAATAACGGAGTATGTAGAGTAAAAGACTGCTTAAGCAGCCTGATACAGGGAATGGTGTTGAGTGTGTAGTGTCAAAAATTGAATGTGCCTGAAAGAGGCAATTCGTATCGGCTGCAAATGAAAAGAGACACCTTCGCCGAATAGGTGTCAGTCGTTTTGTCACGTAGACTTGCTACTTAACAGTAATTAGAATAACATGCAGGATTTTTGAAGTCAAAAGGGAATTAAAGGAAGGGGTACAATTATGTACGCTTACTTATTAAAAGATATAACGAAATGGATCCCAAAGTACATTGTAGATAAGGGATATGAATATTATGAAGATGGACATGTAGAAGATGTTGAAATACAAGATAAAAAAGTGTTTGCTTTCGTTACTGGAAATGCAGGGAATTATGAAGTAGTTATCGATCTCGAAGATTTTTCAAAAAGTAGTTGCGAATGTCCGTATGAAAATTATTGTAAACATATGGCGGCAGTTGTTTATGATATTCAAGGTGCTGGTGAGAGTGCAGTTAAAGAGAAACTGAAAGATTTAGAAAAAGAAGAGTTACTTACTGTATTAAATCGACTGTTGCAAAGTTCGAAAAACGTACAAATTGTAGAGAAGTTATTAAAGAAGGGGTAACTTTAACGATAGAGGGAGTTGTTTTGTAGTGAACGTACTGATTATATACGCTCATCCTAATCCTTCAAGTTTTAACGGGGCAATTTTAGAGCATGTGCAAAAAGGGCTACAGGAAACAAATCATTCGGTTACGTTGCTTGATTTATACAAGGAACAATTTGATCCGGTACTTGTATTCAATGAAGAGAAGAAAAGACGTGATTTAATAAATGAAGAAGAGACAGCGCGGTATAGAAAATTAGTGGAAGAAGCAGATACACTTCTCTTTATATATCCGATATGGTGGTGGGGGATGCCAGCTATTTTAAAAGGTTTTATTGACCGTATTTTCGTAGCTGGATTTGCTTATAAATATGAAGGGGCTCTGCCGAAAGGATTATTGCAAAGGAAAAAAACGTGGGTTATTAATACGTTAGACTCGCCTCTATGGTACGTCGCATTGTTATATCGATCAGCAGATTGGATTATGATGAAGAGAGGTGTTTTACGTTTTTGTGGCATTCGTGATATAAAACGGTCAGTTTTTCAATCTGTGAAAACGAGTAAAGTATCAAAGCGCGAAAAATGGTTATTACAAATAGAAGAAAAGGCTCGTACATTATGAATGAAGTCGATCGTATTATAAACTGTTGTCAGTATGATAACGAACTTTTTCGGAAGTATATTACGTGTTTACTTCAATTGAAAAAATGCAGCGATACATTTCAACAAATTCAAATAGAGTTAAGAAATGATTATTTAATAAGGGGAATTTGTGAAAGAGAAGTTGATGAGGTAGTACGGGGAAGTAAAGAATATGAAATGCATTTTCTTCCTAAAGTATTACAGTGGAATTTTTTGAGGGAACATCCACACCTGATTGGAAAAATTTGCGAAGATTTTTTTGCATTTGAGTCATTACATCTTAAGGACATAGAGTGGAATACAGTTATAAATTGCATGGGAAATAAATGATTTATTATGTAAAAAAGCTAGTATAAAACTAGCTTTTCGTTTAAATAAATAAGAAGCATAGACTAATGATAAAACCTGCATATAGTAAGTTCACAACGCAAAATCCCATAATATCACGAGCACCTAAACCAGCTATCGCTAATGCTGGTAATGCCCAGAAAGGTTGAATTAAATTCGTCCAAGCATCGCCCCACGCAATGGCCATTGCAGTTTTTGCAGCAGGTACACCAAGTTCAGCGCCAGCTGGAATCATAATTGGTGCTTGCACGGCCCATTGACCGCCACCAGATGGAACGAAAATATTAACGATGCCAGCACTTAAAAATGTAAAGAGCGGAAAAGTCGTTTCATTTGAAATGCTAATAAAGAAATTAGAAATAGCTCCTCCAAGTGAAAGTCCTTCACTATTTACTCCAATCATCATGCCCATAATTCCTGCGTAAAACGGAAATTGAAGTAAAATGCCAGAAGCACTTTTCGTAGAGTCTGAAAAAGCGCGAATATACTGAATCGGAGTACGGTGGAAAATAAGACCTGCAATTAATAACATAAAAATCACGATATCGAGAGTAAGGTTAAAACCTTTCGTATAAAAGTAATTGAAAATATAAATGAGACCTAACAATCCAACGCAAAGTGTAATAATAATGCTATTTTCCATCTTTTCAGCGAACGTATTATTTTCTACTTCTTGAGCAGCAGCTTCTTCATGGAACACGCTAGGATCTACAGTTATCGTATGTTTTTCATCTGGATGCATCGCTTTATTAATGAGAGGCATCGTAACGAGAAAAATAATAACTGGAACGAGAGCGTATGGTGAGAATAACGTTTCTGTTATCGGAATCGCCTCTTTAATACTTCCAGCAGTCGTTTTAATTAACGTTTCACCGCCTGTTGCTAACGTAAGAGGGATAGAGGCAGAAAGACCGGCATGCCAAATGAGAAATCCAGAGTAAGAAGAGGCAATTGCTAGTCTATAATCTAATCCGTCCAGTTGCCTTGCCACTTCTTTTGCGTATAAAACAGATACAATAATTCCAAAGCCCCAGTTTATGTATGCACCAAGTAAACTTACAATTGAAATGGCAATAATGCCTTGGCCATTCGTTTTTGGTAGTCTGGCAGCTTTCGTTAATCCTTTTTTAATAAGAGGAGCATTTGCTAAAGCAGATCCAGTCACGAGTACAAGTGCCATTTGCATAGAAAAGGCAAGGAGTCCCCAAATTCCATTACCCCAGTGATTAATCATTTCTACAGGTGTTTGGTGAGTCGCAAACATACCAAAGAAGATAACGAAAACAGTTAGTAAACATGATAAAATAAACGGTTCTGGCAAGAAGCGTTGCACTAAGGCGACGCAACCATTTGTAAAGGAACGAAACAAAATAGATCAACCTCCTTATGTATATGTATTAAAATTATTCGAGGTTGTTTGGGAGATAACCTTTAATGCAAAGAAAATTCAGATATTTATAGAGTGGTAATTTATTGATAGGTTGATATAGAGCCTTGTATCAGATTCTGCTTTTAATATACTAGAAGAAAACGGTTGGAAATGGGGTAGCACTTATAGGGATAGTATAGAGAAAGGTTACTAGCTTGCTTCAAAGCAACTGTTGCAAAATGGTCAAAAAATAAAGTTCATCATCCCGGAAGAAACTTTATTTTCATCTATAGAAGAAATTTTCGACCAATATGAACAGACAATCTTTGTAAGGGAAGTGTTTTAAAGGAAACGATTAATTTATTATCTTTTTAATAAAGTGATAGAAAGCTTCATTAAAAAGATGAAGCTTTCTACTTATAAAAGATAACAAAAATAATACATTCATTACTACATTTGTGTGCGAATTCAAGAAAAATTAAACCACCTAGCTCCTAAAGAGAATATAGGAAGCAGATGGTTTAGATGTTTTGAGAAGTATCCTGTTTTCAGGATTTAGTTAAGATTATTGATTTGCATTTTTATATCGATTAAATTTAAGTTTCTGGAATAATTGTAATAGCAACGGTCCGAATCGGAGCCTCTATTTCGTCATCTTTACTTTGGTTATTGTAGTATTTAATCATTAATTCGTTAAGTTCGTTTTGAAATTTTTCAAAGTGTTCCTCATCTAGCTTTAATTCTACTACAGAAAAAGTAGCCTTATCTTCTTGACTGTTTTGTTCCTCTAATTTCTTAAGGTAACTTTGATATTGTGTCATAAGTGATAACTGATAATAGGAAATGTAGTTTAACTTTTCATCATCAGATAATCCTTTCCATTCACTTCCTTCAATTTTTGCATCTTCTTCATTGATTGCGTAATATTTTTCAGAAACAGATTTTACCTTTTTTTCTTTAATTACATGAACGATACCTGAATCAACCATAGTTTGTAGCTGTCTATATAGTGTTGCTTGTGGTACATTTTTAATGATTTTTACCATTTCTAATGGTGTTAACCCATCTTCTTTATTTCTCATTAACACTTGGCAAATTTTCATTCTTACCGGATGCATTAAAATTTCAACTTTATTACTCATTATATCACCTTATGTATTGTTTTTTATTCTCATTATAAATAATGAGAATAATGATTGCAATCCATCCGTTTTTATTTTATCATTATCAATAATGATAATGAGATTTAAAAGGAGTGATGACAATGAAAATACATTATGGATTGAATGATCTTAAAGACATTGATATTATGGCTTTTCTACCCATTATATTACCAGTTATTGCAGTGGGAGCACTTTTAGTTTTAATTGCATTCATTGATTTATATCGACATAGGAAAACAAGAAAAAATGTACTTGTATGGACGTTAATTATTCTTTTCGTTAATATATTGGGACCTATCTTGTACTTTGTTATAGGGAGAAAGGACAGTGAGAAATTATGAAATTAGAGATTAAAAATGTAATAAAATCATTTAAAGGAAAAATTGCTGTGAATAATTTCTCGATGGAACTGCAAGCGGGGGAATGCGTCGGATTAATTGGACCGAACGGAGCAGGGAAATCCACATTAATAAAAGTAATTTCGGATATTATTCATCCAACTGCTGGTGAAGTTTTATTGAATGGGATAAAAATATCAAAAATGAAAAGTGAAATTGGTTATTTACCGCAATATCCTAATTTTTTTCATTGGATGACAGCGAGAGAAACACTTACCTTTATGGGCCAACTTTCGGGGTTGAAAAAAGAAGAATTGTCAAAGTCGATTCCAAAAATGTTGGAGAAAGTTGGACTAAAGGAAGAAGAAAATGCAAAGGTTAGTACATTTTCTGGTGGAATGAAACAACGACTTGGTATTGCACAAGCATTATTGCATAAACCTTCGCTTATTGTCATGGATGAACCAGTATCCGCATTAGATCCGATCGGCCGGCGGGAAGTATTGAATCTGATTAAAGAAATAAAAAAAGATACAACCATTTTATTATCAACCCACATCTTAAGCGATGCAGAAGAAATCTGTGAACGATTTGTCATTATAAAAGATGGAACAAAAATAGAAGATACAACGATTACGGAACTTTTACATCGTAATAGTGAAAATAAATTAATGATTGAAATAACAGCAAAAGATCAAAAGTGGATTGAAATTGTAAAAAAATTACCGTATGTGAAGGACGTTGAAGTGGTTGGGCTTAAAATCAAAGTGAAGGTTGAAAGTATTGAAATAAATAAAAATATGTTATTGCAAAATGCACTCGAACAGAAAGTGAACATCGTTAAATTTGAAATGAGCAACGATACTTTAGAAGAAATCTTCTTGAATTTGGTGGTGCAAAAATGAATAACTCAATTGTATTGATAAAAAAAGAATGTGTTCAAATGTTACGTGATTTCAAGATTATTTGGCTACCAATTGTTTTTATATTTTTAGGCGCAACACAACCGATAGTAATTCATTATTTGCCATCAATTTTAGAAGCGTTAGGTGGAGGACAGGGAATTACCATTGATCCGAGTATGGCAACGCAAAAAGGGGGCGAAGTATTAGCGAGTACTTTGGGATCCCAGTTTGATCAGCTTGGACTTATGATTCTAGTGATTTCTATGATGGGTGCAATTCAAACAGATAAAGCTAATGGTATGTTGGCCTTTATTTTAACAAGGCCCGTTACTGTTACTTCATATGTAGGTGGGAAAATAGTGTCAAACTATTTAATGGTAGCGTTTAGTGTAACAATTGGATACGTAGCTTCTTATCTATATGTAAATTTTCTTTTTACTGCCGTTCCATTTGCACACCTAATTACTGGATTACTATTTTATCTAATTTGGGTTCTTTTTATCGTATCTTTCACAACAATGATAAGTGCTATTTTTCACAGTCAAGGTATTATTGCATTAATTTCAATTGTATTCCTTTTAGCCTGCAGAGTAATCGTCGGTTTGAATCCAATAATGGATCAGCTTAATCCAGCCGGTATGAGTAAGTATGCAATGGAAACGTTAGTCACGGGGGTAGTAAATTCAAACGCAATAATTACTGGATTACTAACTATAGTGTGGATTTTATTGACACTCTTCGTAACGTATTATTGGATTGCTAATAAAAAGTTTCATTATGAATAACCGTGATGAGGGTAGTGGTTTCAAATAAAACAACGCAATAAGAAGAAGCTTCCACTACCGTGGAAGCTTCTCCAAATGATGTGCAATATCAATATACATATTTGAGTAAACTGAATGTATTTCATTACTTGGCGTAGCGTTAGAAGAGAAGTGGACAATTACCATATTTGCTTTCGGATCAATGTAAAGTGTTTGTCCGTAACTACCTAACACTTCAAAAGCACCCTGTTCATTGTGGGGAATCCACCATTGATTATGATAAGAAATGGAAGCTCCAGGGCCAATTGCAAGTTCACCTTCTTGGACATTTTTTATATCTTCAGTAATAGAAGAAGGGAGAATTTGTTTTCCGTTATATTCCCCGTTGTTTAATAGTAATTGCCCGAATCTCGCCATATCTCTAGCAGTTGCATTTAAGCCAGCGCTTGCTTGTTCTATTTTTGTTTCATCTGTAACGTAATACGCGTTTTCTTCCATACCAATTTGAGACCAAATTCGTTCGCTTACATTTTCAGCTAGTGATTTACCAGTAATAGTTCTAGTAATCCAAGCGAGCGTTTCTGTTGATCCGTTATTGTAAGAAAAGGAAGAACCAGGCGGTGCAGTTTCTTCGGCTTCTCGTAACATATCATAAATTTTCATCGGACCGTCGTAATTTTTGCCGCGGGGTAAAATATTGCTAGCTAAATATAATTGTGCATCTTGATTTTCTAGCCCAGGCTGCTCATATCCGTGGGTCGGGTATTCTGCTGAAACTTGCATGTCCATTAATTGCTGAAGTGTCGCTTTTCCGAACGGTGTATTTTTTAATTCTTTTATGTAAGTGTCAGCTGTTTTCTCTAAATCAATACGATTTTCTTCAGCGAGAGATTGTATAATTGCCCCGGTAAAGACTTTTGCTAATGATGCCATACCATGAGGTTCATTCTGTTTATACCCATTGAAATATCGTTCATAAACAAGTTGTCCATTATGTACAACGACAAAAGCATCTGTTTTGTTATCGTCTAAAAGTTTTTTTAGAGGAGTTGTATTTCCGAATCTACGCTCCACAGCAAAATCGTCTAAGTTTTGCAATGCGGAAGGGAAGTGAGCAGTTTGGTCAGGATTGATTTTTACGTCATTAACTAAAGTGAATTCTTTCATATGTGTATACGACCAACGTAAGTAAGGGTCATTTAACCAGTTTTCTTTTGTCACATTATGTTTTGATGGGGTCGTTTTATTTTGTTTGAAGTAAGTAAACCCAAGTCCTGTAATTACAAATATGAATGTTAGTATAAGTAAGAGTAGGGGAGATTTTTTTAGTTTCATATATGGCCCTCCTTTTTATTTCTACTATAAGTATACGCTCGTCTTGAAAGAAATACAAAATAAGGAAAGTAAACGGGGAAGTTTACTTTCCTTATTAACGTTAAGCGGAAATTTTTCCGTCTGTAGATTGTTTCTTGAATTTTTGTTTTCGTCCGTGTAATCCATAATATAAAAGTAAAGTGAAAGCAACGATAATAGCTGCGATAAAATACATATTATGATAACTAGATTTCGCTGCGACAATACCTAAAATGAAAGAACCAAAGCCAATACCACTATCAAAGAATGAGAAATACGTAGCTGTCGCAGAACCACGTCTATGGTTTGGAGCAGCAGAAATCGCAATCGTTTGGAAACTCGGAATTAATGTTCCGTAACCTAAACCGATTAGCATACCTGCGCCAAGGAACCAAAATGAAGTTTGTGCTTGGCTTAATATGAACATTCCGATTGTGAAAATAATGATAGCGGGGTAAACGAGTACATTTTCACCGAAGCGATCAAAAATCTTTCCTGTAAATGGACGAGAAATGACAACAACAAGTGCGTATACAATAAAGAAATAACTTGCAATTTCACTTAAACCGAGTTCTTTCGCATAAATAGGAATAAAGGATAAAATACCACTATAAGAAAAGGCTAAAACAAATCCTGTAAGTGCAATCGGAATAGAAGATGGTTCGATTAAGTCTTTCCATTTCATTTTTTCACGTTTTTGTTTGCTCACAGGTGCTTCATGCGGAATATCTACAAGTAGTCCTAATAAAAATGCAAGTAATGAAAATACGGAACAAACGATAAATAAAACAGTAAACGAAAAATGAGAAATAATTGTTAAACCTAAAAAAGGACCAATTACCATCGGCAGACTCATAAATACGCCGAAATATGCAAGTGCTTCGCCTCGTCGATGAGCTGGCGCAACATCAGTTACAATCGTACCGGTAGCTGTCGTTGCCATCCCGAACCCAATACCGTGCAAGAAGCGAAGGGCAAGTAATAAGAATAAACTTTGCGCACCGAAATACATAACAGTAGCGGCTAAAAATAATGAAAGTGAAATAAATAATATTTTCTTTCTTCCTAAATCATCGAGCCATTTTCCTGTGAATGGTCTACATAAAACAGAAGAAATAAGAAACACAGTTGCAACTAAACCAATTTCCTCAGGTTTTCCTTTTAGGCCGTCTATTACATAGACAGGCAGAGTAGTCATAAGCATGTAAAATGTTAAGAAGAGAAATAGACTACTAAAACAAGTTCCGAGGAAATCCTTCGTCCAAAGTTTCTCACTTTGCATCGTCATCCCTCCAATTTAATCTAAATTTTTAATAATTTGTTGTAACACTTGAAATGCTTGATGTAAATCATCTTCATTAATACCTTCTAGCGTTTTTTCTTCGAAAGTATCAACTTCTTCTTGCCATACTGGAATCATCTTTATCGCTGTTTCGGATAAAGAAATGAGCTTCTCGCGGCGATCTTTACCTTCTGTACGAATAATCCATCCCATCGTTTCCATACGTGTTAACGTACGAGTCATCGTTGGTGATTCAACATTTAAATATTGGCATAATTCTGTTTGCGTACAAGAACCAGTTTGATTAATGCGGAAAATAACAGCCCACTGCGCACTAAATAACCCAGTTGGAGATACACGTTCATTAAATTTCTTCGTAAACTTTCGAGAAGTCTGGCTGACCATATGAAAAAAATGTTGTTTTTCGTCCATGTATTTTGATCCTTTCAAATTAGTTACCTAGCTAACTATATACTTTTTTATAATAATTGTCTAGTAATAGACATGTTGATTTATGTAAAAAATTCTTATAGGTTTTATGTTGCGAACGTATATTCTACGTGCTATTCTTTAATTAAGTAAAGAATTTTCTTTCTATTAAATAGAATGGGGGAACTTGTGATGATTAAGCCTGCAACAATGGAGTTTGTTTCACTATCGAACGGAGAAACGATTGCATATCAGGAAGTTGGAAGGCGAAATACAGATATTCTTGTACTCATTCACGGGAACATGACATCGTCACAACACTGGGATTTAGTCATTGAAAAGTTGCAAGATCAATATCATATTTACGCTCTTGATTTAAGAGGATTTGGACAATCAACATATAATAAGTCGATAGATTCATTACAAGATTTTGCAGAAGATGTAAAATTATTTATCGACGAGTTAAAGCTAGAGAAATTCTCATTAATGGGCTGGTCAATGGGCGGTGGTGTTGCGATGCAATTTACAGCGAATCACCCAACTTTTGTAGAAAAGTTAATTTTAGTAGAATCAGTAGGAATGAAAGGATACCCAATCTTTAAAAAAGATACGAATGGGCAGCCAATCGTATCAAGTTTAGTAAAGACGAAAGAAGAAATTGCGCAAGATCCAGTACAAATCGCTCCAGTATTAGACGCGATAAAAAATATGAACAAACTATATTACCGTACAGTATGGAATCTATTAATATATACACATAATCAACCTGAACCGGACCGTTATGAAAAGTATTTAGATGATATGTTAACGCAACGTAATTTCGTAGATGTGAATTATGCGCTCATTACATTTAATATTTCAGATGAACATAATGGGGTTGTAGAGGGAAGTAAGCAAATTCATCATATTAAAGCTCCAACGCTTGTCATACAAGGTGATAGAGATTATGTCGTACCGCAAGTAGTCGGTGAGGAATTAGCGAAACATTTGCCAAATGCAGAGTTGAAGGTGTTAGAAGATTGCGGACACTCACCGTTTATTGATTGTTTAGATGTATTTATAAAACATGTAGAAGATTGGCTAGAATAGAAAGAATCCCCAAAATGAAAAGTTTTGCATATACTATAACATTTGTATGTATAAGGGGAGATTATCAATGCATAAACCATCCTTAATCGCTTATTCGCCATATGATCATCATATCTATACAAAAATAATGATAGATCCGATGTATATGCAAGTTTCACCAGCTGTAGTCCCTTTACAAATGCAGCAGCCACTAACAGCTCATATGCAACATTACTTATATGGATCTTCATTTTATGAAAATCCATATTTTAAACACTTTCATTACAATGTGAAAGCGCAAGTTTGGGAAGGGTAGGAAGCTAAAAGGTTCATTCTTTTAGCTTCTTTTTTATTGTGAATATTCGTACACGCATTTGAAAAAACAGTTTATAATGAAAAGTGGAAGCGTGAGAAGGAGAGGGACAAAGGATGTCAATGCGTTTTACATTTTGGATTATGGTTGGGATTGTAGCAATTTCTGGTTTATCACAAGGAATGCTCTTACCTGCCATTGCAATGATTTTTGAACAAGAAGGGGTTAGTTCAAGTATTAACGGTATTCATGCGACGGCATTGTACATCGGGATATTAGTTATTTCGCCGTTTCTTGAAAAACCGATGCAAAGGTTTGGAATGAAGCCAATTATTGTTATAGGTGGGTTTCTCGTTATTATTTCATTATTCTTTTTTACACAAACATTTTCATTTTGGGTATGGTTTATCCTTAGATTTCTAGTTGGAGTCGGAGATCATATGCTTCATGTCGGAACACAAACATGGATTACGACAACATCGGACCCAAGTAAAATAGGGAGACAAGTATCGATATACGGTGTATTCTTCGGAATTGGTTTTGCCGTTGGTCCGTATTTAGCAAGCACTGTACAGTACGGTCTTGCAACGCCATTTATTATATCTACTATACTTTGTCTAATAGGTTGGCTGTTACTATTACCAACAAAAAATGCATTCCCAGCGCAAGATGAAAGAGAAGTGAAGAGTGAATCATCATTTTCTCGTTATAAACAAGTTGTTGGATTAGGATGGATTGCGTTACTAGGACCACTTGCATACGGTGTACTTGAGGCGATGTTAAATAGTAACTTACCAGTATACGCACTTCGTAAAGGGTGGTCTGTTTCAGATGTATCCTTCTTATTACCAGCATTTGCAGTTGGGGGTATTATTACACAGATTCCGCTCGGTATATTGAGTGATAAATACGGAAGGGATCGTATATTAACCTGGACGTTTAGCATAAGTACGGGCATTTTTCTACTTGCCGCCGTATTTGATCAATATTACTGGATCGTCTTTGCCTGCATGCTTTTAGCGGGTATGGTTATTGGATCGTGTTTCTCTTTAGGGCTTGGATTTATGACTGATTTATTACCGAGACACTTACTACCGGCAGGTAATATATTATCCGGAATCGCTTTTAGTTTAGGAAGTATTATGGGGCCTGTATTAGGCGGCGTATTTATAGAAAAAATACAGTATACAAGCTTTTTTATTGCGGTTATGATTATAATGGGAATTCTAGCAATGTTATACATGGTCTACATGAAGAATCAATTCGCATCAAGAAAAATAGAAAGTAGGTTAGGGCATGACAAAACAACCTAATAAAAAGAAATTTGAAGTACTTGAAAATGAAACAATTACAGACTGCTTAGCACGTATGGAACAAGAAGGCTACGCTCCGTCTCGTCGTATGGAAGAGCCGATCTTTCATGAAGTAAAGAAAGACGGCAAAACAGTAGTTGAGCCGTGCGGTAGGAAGATTGTTTTTGAAGGGAAATTGAAGTAATCCAATAACAAATTCTCTTTATCGTATAGAGCCATCCAATAGCTGGGTGGCTTGTTTTTTTATTAATCAATGAAGGAAGGAATTAATTAAAATGAATCTCCCTTTCATTTCTCCTAATTGGCTTCATTATATGGGTCAAAAGATTGCTACTTTTTTCGTATATTGGTAAAATAAGTTCTTGGGTCTTACTTATTGTTATCGGTATAATGTTTGTCGCTTAACGTAAAGAAATTAGTTACAAAGATTCCATAATATTTAAAGGGGGTACAGCAACGATCCCCTCTTTTTGGAGCCACTCACAAACGTAAAGCAAGAGAAGAGGCTATATGAACTATTCTTCTATCTTGTTTAGATTAAACGAGTTACTGCAATTGGAACAGGTATATGAAACTAGTCGACATCCTGATGGAATTGATAGATTGCTAGAGAATGGAAAATGATTATCTGTATATTCCGAAGCAGATGTAACAGAGTGTCCTTCCATAATTAAGGGTAAAACCAAAATACGTTGTTTTAAAGAATGATTTGTTAGAACTGGTTATAAGTAATAAAACAGAAAAGAGGATCACATGTTAGATACTTTACAGAGAAGTAAAAAGTTTTTTTTATTATGCCTTATTTTTTTAGTGCTTTTAACTGCTTGTGGTAATACAGATGTTAAGACATCTAAAGCTTCATTACCACCGGCTGAATCTAATATAGATACATCATTAAAAGCACCAAATTGGGTAGAGAAGAGTCCTATCCAACAGTCTCCTAATTTTACGGAAGATAAAAAAGTAAAATCGGTTGTGAATTTAATAGCAACGGGTGATAATTTATATCATGACGCAGTAATTAAAGATGGCAAACAAAAAGACGGTTCATATGATTATAACTATATTTATGAAAATATCAAAAAAGCTGTTAAATCAAGTGATCTTGCTATCGTGAACCAGGAGACTCCAATTGCAGGAAATAATCTAAAAGTACAGGGATATCCGACTTTCAATACACCTGAAGAAGTAGGCCAATCTTTAGTGGACACTGGATTCAATATAGTGACTCAAGCGACAAATCATGCTATGGATATGGGTATTAAAGGTGTTGCGAATACAAGAGAATACTGGAAGAAATATCCGGCTGTTATCCCAGTAGGCATTAATGAGAGTCAAAACGAGCGTAATGAAATAAAAACGATTACAAAAAATGGTATTCGCTTTGCGTTACTAAATTATACATATGGTACGAATGGAATTAAAATTCCGGCTGATAAGTCTTGGGCTTTAAATTTAATTGATAAAAAAGCGATACAAAATGATGTGGAAAAGGCAAAGAATAGCTCTGATATGGTGATTGTTATGGTGCATTGGGGAGTAGAATATACATCTACACCTTCAAAGCAACAAAAAGAAGTTGCTCAATATTTAACAGATTTAGGTGTAGATGTAGTAATTGGAAATCATCCACATGTAATTCAACCAATTGAGTGGAAACAAAATAAAGATGGACATGAAACGCTAATCTATTATTCTCTTGGAAATCTTATCTCTGCGCAAGAAAAATTAGAAACATTGGTTGGAGGATTATCTTATGTACAATTTGTTAAGTATGAAGATAAAACTTTTGGTATACGACAAGCGGCAATCGTACCGACAGTAACCGACTACGCTGATGGTAAGAAACAATTTAAAATTCAATTTTTAAAAGATTATTCGGATGAAGATTCTAAAAAACATGGAATTAAAAAATTTGTCGGCCCCGTTTCTTTGAAGGATTTCAAGGAGATTCCTAGAGACGTGTTGGGAAATTGGTATAAAGACTAATAAACAAAAAGGGAATGAGATACAATTAAAAAATTTATAATTTTAGCATTGGTATTGGCAATGGGATGGAGTCTTGCTGCTTGTAGTGGAAAGCAAACATCTCAGGAAACTACTAATAATAACGATAAAAATAAAAAAGAGATACATGCGAATAAAAAAGATGTTTTACCTATCTCTGATCCTAATGATTGGAGAATTATTCTTGTAAATAGAGAGCATATGTTATCAAAGGAATTAGGAATTGAATTAACAAGTATTACCCAAAATGCTAAGCCGAATATGAAAATAGATAGTAGAATTGCAACTTCCTATCAGGATATGGTAGCAGCTGCAAAAAAAGAGGGAATCAATCTTTATTTAAGATCAGGTTATCGAGCTATAAAATTACAACAAACGTATTATGATGCTTCAGTTAAAAGCTATAAATCTCAAGGTTTGTCGGACAAAGAAGCTAGTGCTAAAGCATTGGAATATCTTCAGTATCCTGGTGCAAGTGAACATCATACTGGATTAGCGTTAGACATTATTTCAGTTGAATGGCAGAATACTGTAGAAGATTTAAATGCAAAATTTGAAACTACCGATGCATTCAAATGGTTAGATAAGAATGCTGCAGAGTATGGATTTACTCTCCGCTATCCAAAAGATAAAGAGAATATTACTGGCATTAAGTATGAGCCATGGCACTATCGTTATGTAGGAAAAGAAGTTGCTGTTTATCTAAAAGAAAAAGGGTTAACTTTAGAAGAATATAACGAAAAAATTAAGTCTGGTAAGTAAAAATACACTTTGATTCTATTAAAAAGTCAGATTTGGAGGGTGTGTTAATCTTCCTCCTAGAATTGCGAAAACAGTGTATGATAATGTAAGCACGTATGAACCAGTTATCGTGTGAAACGATGTATGTATAAAAAAGTTACATTTATAAAAGAAGCAATGAAAAAGGATCTGATATTCATATCAGATCCTTTTTCATTCACAACATAGAATACTTACTTAACTAAGCCTTAAAGACTGCCTGCTTTTCAGGTACTACAATAGTAACCTCGCTTTTTTATTTTGGATGTTCGTTTTTCTTAGCTTGATAGACATGTGGAAGTAGTTCAAACAATGCGATTAGCATTTTTTTGTTTGCATGATTTGTGCACCGGATATTCACTATTGATTTCAGTTCAGTAATAACGAATTCTACAATAGATGACAGAACGTATATTTGGTATAATGGAAATATACTACTTAAAATAATGTACATGAGTTATAAAATCTATGTAAAGAGGTAAGGACTACATAACAATAACTAAATGTAAAAGTTCTAGTACATATAGGGTTCAGTTCATGTTAAGCAAATTCGTTATGAGAAAGGAAAAGATGTAATGAATCAAATTTCATTTGAAGATTTATTTGAAGACGAAAAAGAAGATAAAAAAGAAAAGGTAGAGGTAGCCGAAATACCTGCACCTTTATCAGCATTGCAAAAAGATATATTGGAATTAATGGATTCTGAAGAAATAAGTGCATTGGAGCTATGCGAACAGTTAATACGATCTGGTAAAATATCAGACGAAAGATTTACAACGAATAAGCCAAAAGCATATGGACAAGTATGCTTAGCGTTGGAAGGCTTTGTTACAGAAGGAAAGCTTACTTTTGTTAAAAAAGATGAGAAAAGAGATAGGGTGTATAAAGTGAAAGAAGAAATTTCTAACATATAAGTTGTAAAGAGGGAAATGAATGATTTTTAGGGAGGTAGTTCATTTTCTACTTCTACATTAAAAAAAGGTGCCAATCTTTCTTGATTGACACCTTTTTTAATAATCTAACATCTAACGTATTTACGTTTGAAACCAACTCTTCCTCTATCGACTTCTTTCTGAATACTTTCGGAAGCATTTAACAAACTGCTTTTTTTATTATCACGTTTTACTTCAACTATACCAACTTCTTTTGCAGTCTCGACTGCTTTTTCGTGTAGTGGCACATATGAAATTGCTACAGTATTTATAAAATTATTCATAGCAGATTTTGTTCGTTCTGGCGCAGCATGAATTGTATTTTTTATAATTTCAAGCATATCGGAAATTTTGCTTTCGGCAAATTCATTGTCTTTGCGATTTCCTAAAAGCCAGCAGTAGCAACTCCAGCCCGCTGACATTCGTAGCTCATCCCCACTTGCAATCCATTTATCCGCAACGTCTTGGGCGATAGTTGACTCCGATAAAGTTACTGCTACCACATAATCAGATAGCATATAAAAATATGCCCCGTCCATCCAGCGATCAAAATCAGACTCATTCATAGCTTTTGGATCTGCAATAATGCCTGCAAAGTACATAGCATCGTAGTTACCTGTAGCATAAAGTTCCTCAGCTAACTCTTGATTTACTTTTATTTTCTTAGCGATTGGTTTCATAGCACCTGTAGCTACGCCAAAAACCGGCTCGTGTGCACCGTTAGAGATGTATGTTTTTTTTGTTCTTTCCTTACCAAGGGCTTCAAGCTCTTGCATGACTGTTTTAAAATCCATAGCTGTGCACTTCCTTCCTTAATATAAGTAATCATCTAGTTTATATATTTTCAATTCTAATACTAATCGTATGTGAGTAGGATGTCTACTTTCTATAATATTCCCGTATTAATTTTGAAAGCCTAGCTATTCATACTTATGAGGGTACTATATTAATGTAAAGGGAGGGACAATACGGATGTAAATAATATTTTATCTTTGGCTCTTTCTCTGTATTATCATGTTATTTTATAATAAGGAAATAAATAGCATTTTAAATTAAGTATGTGAGGTTAGTTATAAATGATAAAGAAATTTACTAGAGTAGTATTAACTATGGTTATGCCAATCAGTCTTATTACAGGTTGTGGAGCTGCTGAAAAAACTGAAGCACAAAAGCCGAAAGGGGTACAAAAGGAGAAAAAGGACTATACGGATTACTCATATGGTAGCAAAGGTATACTAGTAAGCGGAAAAGCGAAAGAACGGCAACAATACGAGATTGGATATATAGATGATAACAAGTTAATTGGGATTGATGAAAATATTGAAGACTGCATTATTTTAGATAATAAAGATGAAGTAGGTCTCATTTGGAAACAAATAGAGCGTGGATCTATTATTGAAGTGCAATACGGTAAGGATCGCAATGATATTGTAGGCGTGCAATTCGTAGGAGATCGTGAGCCATACGAAATTAGTGATAAGTTTGATCGAAATACGATAAACGAAATTGTCGGACAAGTTAAAGATAATTTGTAATAGTATATAATGTGAAAGAAATAGCATTTACTATAGCTATTAAAGTGTGGATTGTTGAAAATGCTTTTGACGGTATTGGTAATTAGTTGTAAAATAATTTTTGTTGACGGATTTTGTAAAAAGTATGTTAGATGAAATTCATTTGTAGGTATGACATATAAATATTTTCTTAACGGGCATAAAATAATATAATTTAAATATATAAATAAAAAGAAAATATATTAGAAGTACATAATAGATTCGTATTTTTAAAATTAATGTGACAACAAAAGGAGGTTGAGATATATACACGGCGAAAATGTGTGTATATCTATTTATAATAATGAATAAGACAATCAAACAACAAGTAATCGCACTATCAACAAGTCTAGTGATTTTAGGGAGTGTACCTTTATCAGCATCAGCAGAAGAGATAAACAAAGCTCAAACTGATCAACTAAATATTGCCCAAGGAGAACATGGAACGAGCGGATTAAATTATTCTAATTTCAAGTTGGAAGTTCCTGATTATGTACAAGTTAACGAAGCAGAAGTATCTGAAAATGAAAAAATGCTTTTAGAAGAATATAAGCATAAACATGATGAAACAGAAGAATTAAACAAAATGAAAGATGCAAAGAAGGGGCAAGTAGCAGAAAAGGAAGCTATTTTAAATATTGAAAAGGCATTTGAATCTGTAGATGGTCGAAATGATGGATCTGATCGTCAAATGAAACCTGTTGCAAAGCCAAGAGGTATTCAATATAGTGCACCGAGTACGAAGAAATATGGAACACTTGCAGGAGTTCCATTTGTAGAGTGGATTGTTCCAGCAGGAAACTCTGATATTCGTCCTGCAAATCCGATGAAAGCACGTTACATTACAATCCATGAGACGGCAAATACGGCCGCTGGTGCTAATGCTGAAAATCATGCGAAATATTTGTATAAACAAGCAACAGAGGGGACGTTCCGAACAGCTTCATGGCATTTTACAGTAGACGATAAACAAATTTATCAACACTTACCAACAAACGAAAACGGTTGGCATGCAGGAGATGGAGATGGATCAGGAAACAGGGAGTCTATCGGTATCGAGATCGCGGTTAACCAAGACGGTGATTACAATAAAGCTTTAGAAAATGCAAAACGACTTGCGGGTTATTTAATGAACAAAGAAGGAATTGGTGCAGATCATATTTACAAGCATCAACAATGGAGCGGGAAAAAATGTCCTGACATTTTAATTTCACGTGGTAATTGGGCTGGTTTCGTACAAGGAATTCAGTGGTATGCAAATATAAATGCGCAGATTGATACTCCTTTACAAGATAAAAATGACTCATTTAATCCAAATGAAAATAATCCAGCTGAACCTAGCATGGAACTAGTGGTAAATGGTAGTGGCATCAATGTACGTAGTGATGCGGGTATTGAACATCGTGTTGTACGTAAAGCTTCAAACGGAGATCGTTACAAAGTATTAGCGGTTAAAAATGGTTGGTATAAAGTAGGTAATGGAGAATGGATTTTCTATGACCCAAGTTGGATTAAAATTAACTACAATGTACCAAAGGAAGAGGTACAAAAGCCTAAGGAAGAAGTACAAAAACCAAAAGATGATATTACAGGTGGCTGGTTTGAAGGGCATATTCGTAAATTAAACAGTCTAGGTATTATGCAAGGCGAAGGCAATGGTGTATTTGCGCCATATCGAAATGTAACGAGAGCGGAGTTTGCGAAATTAATCTCGAATGCTCTTAAACTACCAGAGGGAAATAAGTCATTTGTAGATATTAATGAGGCACATCCATCACTTCATGACGGTATTAAACGTTGTGCAAGTGCAGGAATTATTAATGGTCGTGGTGAAGGGGTTTTTGATCCTAACTCACCAATTACTCGTGAAGAAGTATCTATTATGATTGACAAAGCATTACGATACAAAGGAATTACAGGTGAGTTAGTAGCATTACCATTTACAGATAAGCATTTAATAACATATAAAGAATCGGTTCAACGATTATACAGCTTAAAGGTAGTTAATGGTGTTGGAAATAATGAGTTTGATCCCCGAGGTACAGCGACTCGTGGTCAGGCAGCTGCTTTTATTGTGAAGATGTTAGATTCAATGCAAAAATAAAACTTTAATCAGTGGGGCCACTCGCGTTGCAATCGAGCAGTTTATTCACCGAATTTTGAAATGAGGGTTTTACTGCCTGCAAATAGCAGAATAAATTGTATGTAGAAGCTGACATTGGTAGAAGTAAAAAATAAGAAGAATTTGAAAGGAGCTATCCAAAATAATAATTTGGAATAGCTCCTATTTAGTAGGAAGAACAAATTGTATTTCATAGATTGTAATGCAGAATGCCCTTCCAAGCCCCTCATAAGCCCCTCATAAGCCCCTCATAAGCCCCTCATAAGTCCCTACCAAGTAATAAATCACTAAGAAAAAACAAAAACAACTACAAGAACAAAACAAGCACGAAAAAATGAAACCGGCGTTGTAGTAGTAAAAAAAATTGTAATTCGAATGCCAAAACCATTCCCGCATTCCTATTTTTATAATGAAGGATTAAAATCTTCCTATTTACTAGCAAAGAGTGGAGGGAAACATATGGCGGTATACCGTAATGTGCAGGTGAACTTTTGGCAAGATGAATTCATATTAGATTTAACGCCAGAGGAGCGTTATTTTTACATATATTTGTTAACTGGTACGAAAACGAAGCAATGTGGTATTTACATATTACCGAAGCGTGTGGCAGAGCTTGAAACAGGTTATAGTATGGAGACTGTTGAGAAGTTGCTAAACAGGTTTGTTGAGTATGGAAAGATTTTATATGATACGGAAACGAAAGAGGTATTGATAATAAACTGGTTACACTATAACCCTATTTCAAATACGAATGTAGAAAAGTGCGTATTACGTGAGTTAAAGACTGTAAAAAGTAATGAGTTCATACATATCTTTTTACGTAAATGCCTTGAAGAAGAATACACGATTCCATTATTATTGCAGCATTTTGGTATGCCAAAAGAAGAGGATAATAGTAGTTCACAAGTAGTTATTGAAGAGAAAGAAGAAGCGGAAGAGGTAGAAAGTATAGAAGAGAACGTTCCAAATAGTGAAGTTTATAAGTTTTATGAACAAAATATTAGTAGTTTATCCCCATATATTGTGAAAGAATTGAAGAATTGGATACAAAGATTTTCTGGAGAGAAAGTGTTAGTGGCACTTAAAATTGCGTTTGAAAATAATAAGAAAACGTTAGCTTATGTGAAGGGGATTTTGAGGAATTGGTGTAGCAAAAAGTTAAAGGATTTTAGTGGGGAGAAGTGTGTAATGGGAAGTTTAGAGAGAAGGAAATGTATGTTGAGTAGTGTATTTTAATTTAAATTAATTTAATGTAGAATGTACGTTCGTTTTTGTGGGTTTTATGCTATACTACCATTAAATAAGGGTATTTTTATAATAGATAAAAAGATGCGGGGGTACAAAGTTTGACTACTAGTACATCTGAGTTGTTTCAATATATTAATATGATAGAAGAACAGGAACAATTATCACTACGATATTTACAGACAAAAGAAGAAGAGATTTTAAAAGATATTGAACTAACGACGATTCGTGATCAAAAAAGAAGCGATTTTGCGGAGCGATTTATAAACGATTTTAGGAAAGTACATAAACAAGATCCGGGTTTCTTTCGGTTATTTTATCATATACTCGAGGAGCAATTATTAAATGTTCTTGTAGTCCGTTTTGCGCATGTCAGTTTTTCTAAAATGAAGGTTTATTTAGAAAAAAGTGCACTACCTTTGGACAAACTTGTAGCAATTGCATGTAGGTATTTATCTAGTATTTCAAGTTACGTCAATGAAGCAGATGTTTTTCTTAGAGAGTTAACAAAAGAGAAACCGAACTATATAGAGGAACAATTACATACTTTACCAACTAAGCAGCAATTAACATTACTTCTCGTAATGTTTGATGTAGAGTATGAAAAGTTTCGTACATATAGTTCTTTATTGAATGAGAGGTTAGAAGAACATACAGAATTTATATTGAAACTGCTAGGGGAAAAGGAAAAGGAAAAGGTTGAAGCAGTTAAACGGTATTTAAAAGGTGAAGATGATAGTGAAGTATTTATAGGTGGGAATTTACCGGAACATATTTGGCGGCTATTATTTTGTGTTCATAAACATTCGAATGTTGCGAGGCGATATATTGAGATATTGGCGAAGAAAAATGTTTGGGGTTTTATAAACTATGCAACACGTTATATGTGTCACACTCTCGTTCAGTCTCAAAACCACAAAAAAACTGGTAGTGTAAATAGAGAAACGTATGAAGAAATTCAAAGTTTTTGTACACAGTTTTGGATTTCTAAGGAAAGATTTTTTGCGCATCGTCTAAGGCAACATGATTTGAATAGTGAGGATTTTTGTAAGACGTATGAATATGAATTGCTATGCTTTATGTTGGAGGAAAACCCTGAATTTATTCAACAAACTTTGCAATATGTAAGTAAAATGAATTATCTCATCATCGTACGAACGCTAGCCGAAAAAGGATATGAGCTAAATAGAGGGAAAATGCGAGAAGAATTTTTTGTTGCTGCTTTGCAAATTAAATTGTCTACAGTGCGGGATACATATTGTGATTATTTACTAGGGAAGTTGTCACTTGAGGATATGGAGCAAATACTTAAAAATCCGAAATATAGAAGTATGTATTGGGGTATGCCGGTGTTAGAGGTTGCGCTTCTTTGGGATATAGATGATGTAGCGAAAAGGGAAGCTGTACTTACACTACAGTTTGGAGATGATGATAGTGTTAATTTATACGAACTTCTTTACGAATGTTCTGTCAGAGGAGTAGAGCCGAAACAAGTATTAGAAGATCTGCTTTCGTATGGGTTAAGTAAGGAAAAACTTATCGCTTATGCAGTTGAAGAAGCTGCATGCTACAGTGAAGAGAGAAATAAGGCGAAGGAAGCGCTTGTTTGTGTAATTGTAAAAGAACAAGCATATATAATTGAACGGTTTGATGAGTATTCTGCTATGGCAAAAGCATATATTTTAGAAGAGTTAGCAAAGGATAACATGGTTAAAATGCGTCCGATTTTAATTAAAAGCTTAGGAGATTCATCTAAAAAAATGCGTGAGTCTGTAGTTAAACTGCTTTCAAAAGATATAGAAGCTGCAGCAGATGTAGCAGTTGAACTTCATAATAAAAAGAAGATTGTTCGTGAAAATGTGATGAAAATACTAATAGAGTATAAGCTTGAAAAATATACGAAACTTGTACAGGAAGCTTTGCAAGAAAGTAAAAATGCATCTTTCGCAGGAAAATTGTCGTTTTTATTTCAAACGGAGGAAGAAAAGATCGAAGAACTATGTGCACGTATTTTAACGGAACAAACAAGAAATTCACTTCTGCAATTGATTGGGGATGAGCCACAAATCCGTTTACGTGACTCTAATGAAATTGCTGATGCTGCAATTCCGTTAGCCTATTTACAACAGTATATTTCAGATGCTGTTATTGAGAAGAAAGAAACGGCAGAAGTAATTGGTAGAGCTTTAAATGAAGAGGACTTAAAAGAATATGTGCAAACAATATATCAAATATGGATTTCTCAAGACGCAGATGTGAAGAAGCGTGGAATTCTTTCGTTATACGGAATGTATAGTGACGACAAAATGGTCGACATACTTATAAAGCAAATTGATGAATGGGTGCTTCAAATGAGAGGAAAGATAGCAGCGGATGCCGTTCGTGCTTTAGGTTTGTCTTCATCTAAGCTTGCACTTATGTCTATTCATGCAATAGCATTTAAATATAAACATAAGCAAGTACGTAATGCAGCAAAAGAAGCCCTAAGTCTTGCTGCGAAAACACGTGGTATAACAGAGGAAGAGCTGGAAGATCAATTGGTGCCGGACCTTGGCTTTACTATACATGGTGAAAAGATAATTGATTTCGGGAATCGAAGTTTTACTGCCATTTTAACTACAGAGTCAAAAATTGAATTAGAGACAGAGGAAGGAAAACGTATGAAGTCACTTCCAAAGCCGAATGCAAAAGATGATGTAGAAAAGGCTGAAGAGGCTAAAAAAGAATTAGCCTCTTTAAAGAAGGAGCTCCGAACTACTCTTTCAATGCAAAAACAACGATTAGAAGCGGCACTTTCGTTAAAGCGTTATTGGTCACATAATGCATGGAAGTCTGTATTTATGGATAATTCAATTATGAAGCAATTTTCTATTTCACTCATTTGGGGTGAGTATAAGGAAGGGAAGTTGCTGAACGCATTCAGTTATGCAGAAGGTGGCGTGTTCTGTACAATTGAAGGGAAGAGTTATGAACTTTCATTTGGCACTGTTATTGGTTTCGTTCATCCGTTAGAATTGTCTGGGGCGGAGAAGGAATTATGGAAAGAGCAATTAGAAAGTGCGGGAATTGTTCAGCCGTTCCTACAAATTGAGCGTCCAGTGTTTGTAGTAGAAGAGAATGATGAGAGTGCTATTGAGAGATTTGGTGGTATTTTACTAAATGGTCGTTCGTTATTCGGTAAGATGACGAAGCTTGGATGGATCCGTGGATCTGTTCAAGATGGCGGTGTGTATTATACATTTTACAAAGAAGATACTTGTAACGGATTAGGAGTGCAATTGTCATTTAGCGGAGCGCCGATTGGTTATGAAGATGAAGAAGATGTATGTGTATTTGACATTCAATTTTATAAAGCAGGTACAGTGAATCGTGGTTCATATGAATACGATGAAATTGATGATGAAAGACGCATTGTACCAAAAGAAGTAGATAAACGCTTCTTTAGTGAAATGTTATATGATGTGCAAGTAGCGACAGGTGCAAATCTTGGGCATAATGAAAGTTGGCGTAGCAAACGATAAGAAAGACCCCCTTCATTGGTAGGAAAATGAAGGGGGTTTTTTAATGTTTTTAAAAGGTTCATTCTCAAAAAGAAGCGAATAGTGTGAGAAAGGGGTGGTTATATGGAGGTAGTTATAAAGAAGAAACGAAAAAGGGGAAGAAGAATTTTTATTTGGGCTAGTAGTATCGTTCTCTTGTTAGTTATTTCCGCTGCGATTTTTTTGAATATATATACGCTGAAATCTATGCCAAAGATAGATGGAACGATAAAGCTAGAGGATTTACAACACGCTGTTACGGTGAAGCGGGATAGTAAAGGTGTCCCGCATATTAAATCGGAAAATGCACATGATTTATATTTTTCACAAGGGTATGTACAAGCGCAAGATCGGTTGTTTCAAATGGATTTAAGTAGAAGACAAGCTTCTGGTATGTTAAGTGAAGTTGTTGGGGAAGCAGCTGTTGACCGAGATAAATTGTTTCGAACACTCGGTTTACGGCGAGCGGCAGAAGCTTCAGTTAGTCAATATGATGGAGAAGCAAAATATGCCCTGCAGTCATTTGCTGATGGGGTGAACGCTTTTATACGTGAGGCGAAAAAGGAAAAGAAATTACCAGTTGAGTTTACTATATTAGGTTATGAACCTGCTGAGTGGTCAATTGTTGATACTTTAACGATCGGGAAGTATATGGCGTTTGACTTAGGAGGACATTGGCATGGACAGGCGTTTCGATATTGGGCGCTGAAAAACCTTCCGAAAGAGCAAGCAAATGAGCTATTTCCTAAATATCCGAAAGATGCTCCTAGATTGCTAGCTGAACTGAAAAATACAAATGTGGACGTAGCGCAAAGTTTTTCAAAAACGATAATTCCGCCGGAGTTTAACGGTAGTAATAACTGGGTTGTGAGCGGTGAGAAGAGTGCATCAGGTAAGCCAATTTTAGCAGATGATCCTCATTTATCTCTTGCGACGCCTTCTATTTGTTATCAAACGAGACTTGAAATGCAAGGTTTAAATGTGAGTGGCGTTATTTTCGCTGGAGTACCAGGTGTTATATTAGGACACAATGACAAAATAGCGTGGGGCGTTACGAATACAGGGCCTGATGTGCAAGATTTATATATTGAGAAGAGAAATCCTAATAATGAAAATGAATTTCTGTATAACGATAAATGGGAGAAAGCTACCGTTGTAGACGAGTCTATTAAAGTAAAAGGCGGGAAGACAATTCCTTATAACGTTACAATTACGAGGCATGGACCAGTAATTTCAGAGTTTGCGAATAAGGGGAAGGAGAAAACGAAAACCGTATTCTCTTTAAAGTGGACAGCTTTAGAACCGTCAGCTGAGTTAAAAGCTGTATTAAATATGAACAAAGCAAAAGACTGGACGGAGTTTGAAACCGCTCTTCAAGATTTCCATACACCAACGCAAAACTTTGTGTTTGCATCAAACGATGGCACGATTGCTTATAAAGCGAATGGAAATATACCAGTGCGTAAAAAAGGCGATGGTAGCTTGCCTGTTCCAGGATGGACAGATGAATATGAATGGGAAGGATATATTCCATTTGATCAGCTGCCGAAAGTTATAAATCCGAAAGAAGGTTTTATTTCAACTGCGAATAATAAAATTGTTGATGATGATTATCCGTACCATATTAGCAATACGTGGGCACAGCCATATAGGCAAATGCGTATTCAAGAATTTTTGCAAGAGAAGGAAAAGTATACGGTGAAAGATTTAGAAGAGTTACAGATGGATCAAAAGAATTTATACGGGAAAGAGTTTACTCCTATATTTTTAAAAGAGTTAAATAAAGCATCTTTAAATGAGGTAGAGAAAGAAGGTGTAAACCAATTAACAAAGTGGAATTTTTACGATAGTAAAGATGAAGCGGCACCATTAATATTCCATTTATTAATGAAAGAGATTTCAAATACGTTATTTTCAAAAGAAATACCGAAAGATGTAATGGAGTTATTTAAAGGGAAGTCACAAGTTGTGGATGAATTAATCCGGAAACAAGTAGCAGGAGAAAATAGTGCATGGTTTTCTAAGTACGGAGGTTTCACAAAAGTTGTGCATACATCGTACGAGAATGTAATGAAGAAATTGCAGAAGGAATATGGACCCGATGTTGGGGCCTGGAAGTGGGGCGATTATCATCAACTCGCTTTTACACATCCAATTTCGAAATCATCTAGTATGTTAGCGTTACTCGCTTTTAATCGTGAGAAACCAGTTCCAATTGGCGGAAGTCAAGTTACCGTTCAAGCAGCGAGTTACGTCGATAACGGCATTGTAAATCACGGGGCTTCTTGGCGATTTGTTATTGATACGAAAGATATGTCAAACGGTTATCATATCGTAGGGCCAGGACAATCGGGACATTTTAGAAGCGATTGGTATCATGATCAAATAGATGATTGGGTAAGTGGAACGTATCATACGACTACATTGAATACGGAGGGAATAGAGGGGAAGGTGCTAAATTTAGAACCGAAGTGATAGGGTGTTTTTGTTTGTGGAGGGACTAGTAATAATCTTTTTGATAATGAAAGCTTATCATTTAGAACATAACCCAGTTCTTAAATAATTTTAACAGCCAGCCTACTATCATTTAATTTGATAGTAGGCTGTTTCCATCTTCGAAATACGCTGTAGCAACTTCTTCAGGATTACGATTATTTCCACATGCTGCAAGTGCTGTAACAAATAAAGCCATTACAACTATTAACATGATTATTCCAGTTTTGAGGGGAATTAGTTAACAAAGACCAGGTATTATTTGCAACAGAACGGTCCCTCTGTACCCCTTGTTTCGTCATTTTTCTACGCCATCCAACTTGACAAATGTTTTTTTATCAAACTACAATGAAAATCATTATCAATAATATAGGGAGGATACTTTTGTCAATAAATGAAAAACAATATATTTATAGGTTAATAACCAGATCTTGTTAAGTCGTATGTACTATTTTTAGTTTAGCGTTGCCCAGAATGTACACCAATTAATCTCGCGAATTACAAGAAAACTATTATTGAAATGAGGCGTGCATTGTGAAGTTGGACGTGAATGAGTTAGCAGAGTATCTTGCCAATAATCCTTTCCGAGTAGAAGGAGTATATCGTTATGCTAAAAATCCAGGTGTGCCTTGTGCTGAGTCTACAGATTCTTTCCCAGGATTTGTATTTCCACTTACAGGGAAGACGCAATTTCAATTTAATGGTACGCCGTATATCCTTTCCCCAGGAAAAGTTATACATGGGGGTGCAAAAATGACATTAGCCCATAAAATGCTTGGTGAAATAAACTGGGAATATATTCTTGTTTTATATCAGATAAGCAATTCAGAACGAGAAGACTCTGACTTTACTCATCAGCATTTTGAATTATTAACAGGACAATCTCCTCGTCTTGTCGAATTACTTATGCGTCTTTGGGATGTGTATAATCAGCGTGGAGGCATTTCGATGCTTCAGACCGAAATGCTGTTTCGCGAAGCGTTGAATGAAGCTTTATTAAGTGTTGTCAATAGAGAAAACAACTATGAGTCGCATACTTTATTCGAACGAATATCTAGTTACGTTCGTAAATGCTATTATAAAGATATTACAATACATACGCTTACAGAACAAAATAATGTTAATCGAAATCGTCTTTCTTACGTGTTTAGAAAGCATGCAGGTATGGGGCCAGCAGAATATGTATTGAACTATCGTATAAAGATGGCTCAAAAAATGTTATGTACAAGTGGTGTGCCTGTACAACAAATTGCGCAGGCTGTTGGAATCGCAGACCCTTTTTATTTTAGTAGAGTTTTCAAGAAGCGAGTTGGCATTTCGCCTACTAAATATCGCGAGAAGTTCATCAATAATCCATACTAATGTCAACAGGGGTCCATTCTTATTTGAAAATCACTGTTCTATACTTATGGAGAGTTAAAGGAAACATTGGATTGAAAGAACTTTCATTGAAATCACTCCTTTGTACTATCTGAATGAAAAGTTCTGGCCGGAGCATTTTCTTTTTAAGCGTAATGACGACTTTTTTACTTAGATTATTGTAATATAGTGGAAGTTAAAAATGAGGAGGGATTATTATCCATTACCAACCTATTAAACTAAATGACGAGTTATCTAAAATTAACGATTATTGGTATCCATGAGTGATTGGTGAAATGAATGATGATCAAATTCAGCTTTTTAAAGCTAATGGAGATTTTATATGGCATGAGCATCCTAATACGGATAAGCTATTTATTGTGCTTGAAGGGGAGATGTTCATCGATTTCCGTGATGGACAGGTGAAAATTTCTAAGGGCGAGATGTTTATTGTCCCGAGAGGCGTTGAGCATAAACCTTTCACTGAAAAGGAATCCCACATCATGTTGGTAGAGCCTAAAAGGGAAATGGATTGATAATCGTAAAAAGATAAAAAAGGAGCGGAAATCCGTTCCTTTTTTATTTATCTTACTATTTTTAGGAGCTTAGTATGAGTAAGATGTGAATAAAGGATGAATAGCATTTTTATCAATAAAAATTTATTGGATTTTTTGTGGAATATATATGAAACGTTGTATAAAATAATCAAGAAAGCCAAAAATTATAGGGGGAAAGTTGTGAAGAAAAATAAGAGTTTAATAAGTTTTTTAGGAGTGTTTATTATGTTGTTTTCTTTTTGTTTTCAAGGAAATGTACAGGCAGATGTAAATACTGTTCAATCTGGAAAAATCAAATCAGGAAACGTAACAGTATGGGAAGTTGGAAATGTAGCGAAAGTATTAGCGGATGTGGAGCGCTTAAATTTAAATACAGTAAATGTACCGATTCAAGTGGATATCCCGAATGTGACTTCTACGAATATGGTAATTAATCAAGCGCAAAAGCAACAAGCTATTATTTTAATTCAAGAATTATTAAAGCGTAATATTCAAGTTATAGTGGAACCGTTCCCGTATATTCAGCAGGGGAATGTTGGAGAGACAGAATGGAACCCAAGTAACATTAATGATTTCTTCTGGAATTGGAAGACGGTTATTCTGCAAGATATTTTTAATTCCATTACAAGTAAATACAATGTGTATGGACTAAAGATTGCTTCTAATTTCGTGAATATGGAGTATGCAGAAGGATACTGGAGCGATACAATTAATTTTGTTCGTAATCAGTATAAAGGAAATGTTTTGTATCAAATGAACTGGTGGTTAACAGCAAGTTGGGACTCTTCTTATGAAGCGAAGTTTAAAGAAAAAATCAATCGCCCGTATTTAAAAAAGGTGGATATTGTTAGCATAGATAGTTGGTTTGAAGTTTCAGGAAAAAGGAATCCAACATATGAAGAAGTGAAACAAAGTTTATTTGCGACAAAAGTATATAATCGTGGGCAAAATGTTGTTCAGCAATTGGAACAATTACATAATGCAACAGGAAAGCCAGTTTACTTCGGTGGATTTAACGTTCCAGCACGTGAACTTGGATTACAAAATCCATGGAATCCAGATGTTTCAAATGTGTTTTCGAAAGATGTACAATTAAATGGATGGCGTGCTTACCGCGATGTATTAGAACCGAAACCATATTTTAAAGGTTTTTCAATTTGGTTTATTGGCTCTAATGATAGTACACATCCGTATCAAATACATAGTAAAGAAGCAGAGGCAGTTATTAACGGGTGGTACCGAAAATAAATTTTATAAAATAGGTAAGTTTTAAAGTTTACTACATATATTTCTAGTGAAAGGCCTTTCACCATCTTATCACCTAGGGGGCAATCATAATGAAATTTTTGTCTTACCTTACAGTAATTTTGGTGATTCTTGGCGGTTTGAATTGGTTATTTGTAGCGTTAGATTACAATGTAGTTGAGAAATGGTTTGGTTCTATGCCGGCGCTTGTGGACACTATTTATTGGCTCATTGGTCTCTCTGCTATTTATCAAATTTTTGATCGGTTCTTTACGAACGATTAGCTATTATTCTTTCATTATTAGAGTGTTAAGTACGATTATGTACTTAACACTTTTTTATATGTTCATAAAAAAGTCTGCACTTGCAAGCGATTCCATCGCGTCTTGCGCCGTAATAATAGAAAACAAATTGACCACATATTATATCTTGGGTTATAATTCAGAAAGTTTAAAAAATAATCCGATGAGAAATAGGGAGGTTATGAGGGTAATGGAGAGAGTCTATAATTTTTCAGCAGGACCATCAATACTCCCTTTGCCAGTTTTAGAGAAAGTGCAAAAGGAGCTATTAAATTATAACGGGACAGGCATGTCTATTATGGAAATGAGTCATCGATCTTCTTATTTTCAAAGTATTATAGAGGAAGCGAGTAACTTACTTCGTGAATTAATGAGCATCCCTGATGAGTATGATATTTTATTTTTACAAGGCGGTGCGTCATTACAATTCTCTATGATACCGTTGAACTTAATGAATACGTATAAAAAAGCTGGATACGTACTAACTGGCTCATGGTCTAAAAAGGCATTGCAAGAAGCCGAAAAAGTTGGGGAAGTACAAGTGATTGCTTCTTCCGAGCAAGAGAAGTTTACTACGATTCCTAAACTGGACGGTTTATTAAGTGATGAAAAACTAGATTATGTACATATTACAACGAATAATACAATTGAGGGGACAAAATATGTGGAAATTCCACATGTAGAAAGAGTGCCGCTCGTTGCGGATATGTCCTCAAATATTTTATCAGAGAGATATGATGTTTCGAAGTTTGGTCTTATATATGCGGGGGCGCAAAAGAATTTAGGACCTGCGGGTTTAACGATTGCTATTATAAAAAGAGATTTAATTGGGGGAGCAGATCGCTCTTGTCCGACAATGTTAAATTATGAAACTTACAGTAAAAATAACTCCTTATATAATACACCGCCATCCTTTAGTATTTACGTAACAAAACTTGTACTAGAGTGGTTGAAAGAGCAAGGCGGAGTATCTGCGATTGAAGAACAAAATAAAATGAAATCTTCACTTATTTATCATTTTTTAGATGAATCTAAATTGTTTACTTCACCAGTTGACCCTGCGTATCGATCACTTATGAACATTCCATTTACAACACCGTCAGAAGAACTTAATAATGAGTTTTTACAAAAGGCGAAGGAACGCGGTTTCGTTACGCTAAAAGGACATCGCTCAGTCGGCGGTATGCGTGCAAGTATTTATAATGCGATGCCAGCACACGGCGTACAACAATTAGTAGATTATATGAAGGAATTTGAGCTTGAGAATAGATAGGGAGATGGGGATATGTTTCGTGTTCAAACGTTAAATCAAATTGCAGAAAAAGGTTTACAAGTTTTTACTGAAGAACGTTATGAAGTAGGGGATAAAATCAATCACCCAGATGGGATTTTGCTTCGTAGCTACTCTTTACATCAAGAAGAGTTTTCAAAAGACTTAAAGGCGATTGCAAGAGCTGGCGCTGGTGTAAATAATATTCCTGTCGAGCGATGTACAGAAAAAGGAATTGTAGTATTTAACACGCCGGGGGCAAATGCAAACGCTGTAAAGGAACTCATTATTGCCAGTCTTATTATGTCTTCACGTAACATTATTAATGGTGTAAGTTGGACGAAAAACTTAGAGGGTGAAGAAGTACCACAGCTTGTTGAATCAGGAAAAAAACAATTTGTTGGATCAGAAATTGCAGGGAAACGTCTAGGTGTTATCGGACTTGGCGCAATTGGTGCTTTAGTTGCGAACGATGCGTTAGCATTAGGGATGGATGTTATCGGATATGATCCTTATATTTCAGTTGAAACAGCTTGGCGTCTTTCTACACATGTGCAAAGAGCATTTAGCCTTGATGAAATTTTTGCAACGTGTGATTATATTACACTGCATATTCCTCTTACGAATCAAACGAAGGGGATTATTGGGGAACACGCTGTAGAGAAGATGAAAAGAGGGATGCGTCTATTTAATTTCTCTAGAGGAGAACTTGTAGATGAAAAGGTTCTTCAAAAAGCATTAGAAGAAGATATTATTACACATTACGTAACGGACTTCCCAAATGAAAATGTAATAAAGATGAAAAATGTAACAGCGACGCCTCACCTTGGTGCATCTACGTCTGAATCAGAAGAAAATTGTGCAGTAATGGCAGCACGTCAATTACGTGAATATTTAGAGACAGGAAATATTCGTAATTCAGTAAACTATCCAAACGTAGAATTGCCGTATATCGGAAAGAAACGAATTACAATTATGCATCAAAACGTTCCAAACATGGTAGGACAAATTACAGGATGTTTAGCAGAACATCATATTAATATTGCCGATATGATTAATCGTAGTAAACATTCTTGGGCATACACAATGATTGATATCGATAACGGAATTGATGATATAATAAAAGAGAATATTGTAGAAAATATAAGCAAAATTACAGGTGTTGTAGCCGTTCGAATGATTGTGTAAAGGAGAGAGGAATGTGGCAAAAATACGACCGTTTCGGGCCATTCGTCCAGTAGAGGAAAAAGCGGCACAAGTGGCAGCTTTACCGTATGACGTATTAAATAGTGAAGAGGCAAGGGAAGTTGTAAAAGGGAATCCATATTCTTTCTTGCATGTTGATAAAGCAGAAATTGATTTAGATCCTGAACTGTCACCGTATGATGATCGCGTGTATGAAAAAGCGGGCGACAATTTAAAGCAATTTATACGAGAAGAAGTGTTCATACAAGATGAAGAGCCAGCGCTATATATTTATGAACTGACGATGCAAGGAAGAACGCAGTCAGGCCTTGTCGTTTGTACATCTATTGATGAGTATGAAGATGATACAATTAAAAAACATGAAAGAACACGTCATGAAAAAGAGCTAGATCGTATTCGCCACGTAGATGTGTGTGACGCAAATACAGGTCCGATTTTTTTAACGTACCGTACAAAAGATGAAGTAAAGCATTTAATTAGGAGCTGGAAAGAAGAACATACGCCAATTTATACATTTACAGCAGAAGACGGTGTTAAGCATGTTGTGTGGAAGATTGTAGATGAAGATGTAATTACGACTTTAGTAAACGCATTTGAAGATATTCCTAATCTTTATATTGCAGACGGGCATCACCGTTCTGCATCAGCTGCAAAAGTAGGACTTATGCGAAGAGAACAATATCCAAATTACACAGGAGAAGAGGAATTTAATTTCTTCTTATCGGTTCTATTCCCTCATGATGAATTATCGATTTGGGATTATAACCGAGTTGTGAAAGATTTAAATGGCTTATCAGAGGAACAGTTTTTAAATCAAATTACGCAGTACTTTTATGTAGAAGAAGCAACTGTTTCTCCGTATAAACCAAATGAGCCCAAATCATTTGGTATGTATGTAAATGAGAAGTGGTATAAGCTTACTGTGAAAGAGGAAACGTTTGATGCGAATGATCTTGTTAGAGGTTTAGATGTATCTATCCTGCAAGATCATTTATTAAGCCAAGTGCTTGAAATACATGATCCGCGATCTGATTCACGCATCGACTTTGTCGGAGGAATCCGTGGATTAGAAGAACTAGAACGTCTTGTAAATAGCGGTGAATATAAAGTGGCGTTTTCACTATATCCGACATCAATGGAAGCTTTATTAGCAATCGCAGATGCCGGAGAAGTCATGCCGCCAAAATCAACGTGGTTTGAACCGAAACTGCGTAGCGGGTTGTTTGTACATTCTTTAAAATAAATAGACTTCTTTAGTTAGAAAAACCGAAATGATTTTTAGTTTCGGTTTTTCTTATTTTACAAGTGTTTTTGAGGAGGGGTATGGATGAAATTGCAAGTAGGCGAAAAAATCACCTTTGAACGAACTTTTACGAAAGAGGATGTTGCGTTATTTACAGAAGTATCGAAAGATGAAGGCGTTCATCATGTTACACCAGATGAGCAGGGAAGATTTGTTGTACAAGGGCTGTTAACATCAACATTGCCTACAAAAATTGGCGGTGATTATAACGTACTAGCTCGCAAAATGGGTTTTGAATTTTTACGTCCTGTTTTTAGTGGTGATACCATTCGTTGTGACGTAACTATTGAACAATTTGAGCCTGATGAAAAAAATCGTACAAAAATTATTGCGACGTTTATATGTAGGAATCAACTTGAAAAGGAAGTTATGAAGGGGAGTTTTTCGGGGATTATTCTTTAATTAGTAAGAAAAGAAATGAATAGGTGGGGGCATGATGTCTCTAGGGTGTAGATTTTTAATTCCCCCATGAAGAAATTTTATACATTGCTGAATACTGATAATATACTCTGTTCATTTTTAACTTGAATAAACTCGTCAACAAAAAGGACATTCCTAGTATTACAAGAAATGTCCTTTCCACTAAATTATAAGGTATTTTGCTGAAATTCAAACTCTAAAATTAGTTTACTAGTTTGACCTGTAAACTGATAATTATAGGATCCTCTCAGGTTTTCTAAGTTACCGGTAGCTTTAATAATTGTTCCTGGGGAATCTAAATTTCCTTTATCAAATATTCCTTGCTCTAGAGCTGTAAATGTCCCTTGTTGCCCCTTATAAATCCCTTCAAAGTGTAAAAATCCAGAAATTTTAGCAGTAGCTAAGTGACCATCATTTATATTTGAGTCTAAATAATATAATAAGTATTCAACAAAAGCCTTTCCTTTTAATTCCCCATCAATATCATATTCGACATGAGCAATATTAAAAGGGAAATCTTTTCTAGTATCATCAATTGGTTTTTCATCCCATTTACTTACTGTAAATGTTACTTCCATACACGTAATCTCCCTCCAATTATATACTTTTAAAAAGTACCAATTCACAGACATATCTCATAGGAGTGTTTTTATTCATTCCACGCCACTTTCCAAAATAGAGAAAGATTCATTTTCACAATTAATTTCTGCCATTGCACCGTAAGGTAAAATAAACTTCGGTTCAGTATGGCCAAAATTTAAATTATAAAGAATCGGCAAATCTTCTAAGTTATGTTCCTTCATAACCTGCAATATTTCCTGTTTATATTCTTCATAGTATTGTTCATCTTTCGGTTTACCAAAAATGATTCCTTTTGCTTTTTGCAGAATACCTTGTGCTGCATAATTTCGTAACCAATATTTTATATAACTTGGTTCTGGATGATCTTCAGAAGTTTCAAAGAAGAGAATACTATTCTCCCAATGTTTTTTCTCAGGCCAAAGTTCCGTTCCTTTTGCAAATTCCAATACTTCAATACAACCACCAATTAAGCGCCCCTGTACAGTGGTAGAGCCTTGAAGTAGCTCATATCCATTGTTTTGCTGCATCGTACGTCTTGTATCCTTATTTATTTCAATCCATTCTAAATGCTCACTTGTCCATTCATAAGCTGGTTGAATCTCTCCAATCGTTTCATTTGAAAAGAGAGTACGATTTACCATTTCAATTGTATATGGATCCATCTCTACATTTTCGGCAAAGTCGGTCAAAATTGCTGGACCGTATAAAGAGGAAAGCCCTGCTTTATGGCAAAATAAATGTGAAATAGTAACGTCAGAGTACCCCATAAAAATTTTCGGGTTTTCGCGTATCACATTAAAATCTATATAGGGAAGTAACCGGATGCTATCTTCACCGCCAATATTCGCGATAATTGCTTTCACGCGTGTATCTTTAAATGCTGTCATTATATCTTCCGCACGATCCTCTGGATTGTTATAAAGGTATTCGCTACCTTTTAAGCTATTTGGCATTGGGATAACCGTAAGACTAAAAACTTCTTCTAATCTTTTTACTCCTTGTTCATATCGCCATCTTATTTCAGAATCACCTGCACCGCCCCATGAAGGACTTACTGTTGCTACGATATCTCCTGGCTGTAATCTCTTTGGCTTTATTAACATATGAATCCCGCTCCTATATAATTTAATGAACTACGGCTATACAAACCGTAGAGTTGAAGAACATTGTACATGACATTAGTTTCTCCGCCTTCAATAAGTTCACCTGCTGTAATTTGAGAATTTAGTATTAGTGCTGAATATAGGAATAATTTACAAATATTTTTTGCTAAAATTTATATTTGAAAATCACAGTATGTATCATTGCATGAGGAAAACGGTTGTTATTTTTACAACCTGTAACTATAATGATTACAGGTTGGTCGATACCAATCAAAAAAAATAAAATTATCATGAATGGAGATGTTACATATGGGTATGAAAAAAATAATTTTAGCAGGTGCTATAGGGATCGCAGCATTATCAGGAACAAATGTACCAGGATTAGAACTAACAAAAGCGAGTGCAGCTTCTATTGAATCGAATTTCTCGACGTTAGAAGGACGAGTAGTAGAAGTAGATAACGGTGTGATTGTTGTAAAATCTAAGCAATATGAGGAACCTGTTAGTGTGTATATTGATTCACTTTCAAACGTGAAAGTAGGAGATGAAGTAAAAGCTACTGGATCTATGATGCGTAATTTTACAGAATACATGGTTGCAACTGCAGTTGAAAATACAACAAACAAGTTAGGTATGCACATGAAAGAAGATGGCTCGCCCGATTATGTAATTGGAGAAGTATCAAAAGTAGGAACGATGGAAGATGAGGGAGACGGTGCTACTAAATATGTTGTAGTTGAGTATCCATCGCTAAACGGGAAGAAAGATATTATTGATGTTTTCTTAACAAAGGGACAAGTATTTAATATGGGTGAGAAAGTGAAAATTGATATGAAGTATGTAGGGTGGGGCGGAAGTTCTATTAACTGGAACACAGTTGACCATATTGAAAAAGTTCATGAAGCAAAGACGAACGTTGAAAATAATGATGATGTATGGATTTGGTCTTAATAAGGCGAGTATAAGTCGTTATTTGCAATTTTCTCCAAACAATACATGTAAAAACTAAATGTATCATGCAGTACCCATCTAATTATCATTGCGTATGACAATTAGGTGGGTACTTTTTTATTTGAAATTTGTGCAAGTCAATGTTCAGCATTTCTTTTTAAGAGTAAATTACGGGTGAAATCAAAACTTTATTTGCAGTACATAATAAATAATGTTGATTTTTTATCTTATATTAAAATAAAAACAAACCACTGTTCGATTTGAATATTCCACGATATAATGGTGAGAGTTTATGACAGAATAAATATTTACATAAGAAGTGAGGTACTGTATGAAAAAAAGAACGACAGACATTATTTTTATTATTATCGGTGCATTTCTTTTTGCGTTAGGTGTCAATTTGTTTGTTATCCCGAATGAGTTTGGTGAGGGCGGGGTAACAGGTATCACGATTATTACGTACTATTTATTTGAATGGTCACCGGGTTTAGTTAACTTAATTTTAAATGCGATTTTGTTAATAGCCGGTTATAAATTTTTAAATAAGATTACAACAATTTATACAATCATTGCTGTAGTTACAAACTCACTATTTCTTCATTTGACAGAAGGTTGGACGATCGCTTCGGATGAAATGCTCGTAAATGCCATTTTCGGAGGAATATTTATTGGATGCGGGATTGGTCTAATCATTCGTGTTGGCGGAACAACTGCAGGTACTACCATCTTAGCAAGGATGACACATAAATATTTAGGATGGAGCATTAGCTACGGTCTACTGTTCTTCGATTTAATTGTTGCGTTTTCATCGTATTTCATCATTGGTGCAGAAAAACTGATGATAACAATTATTATGTTATATGTAGCAACGAAAGTGATGGAGTTTGTAATTGAAGGTTTAAATCCGAAGAAAGCCATTACGATTATTTCTGATAATCCGAATGAAATTGCCGGGAAGGTAACTACCTTAATGGGCAGAGGGGTTACTGTGTACTCAGGTCATGGCTATTACACGAAAACTCCGAAGGAAATTCTTTATGTTGTTATTAATAAGCAAGAAGTAGTGAAGCTAAAACGGATTGTTCAAACTACAGATCCGGCTGCGTTCATCGCTATACACGATGTTCGTGACGTATTTGGAGAAGGATTCGTTGATATTTCTAAAGCATAGAAATTATTTTTCATTAAAATAATCTTAATACTAAAACGTAAGAATCTATTTTGAATAATCTTTTTTCAAAATAGATTCTTTTTCTTTTTCTTGCAAAAAATTCAATTGTTTCTTAATGTAGTGATGTAGAAGGATGAACGAGAGAGGGTTTAATGAAGATGATACATATTTTATTAGCTGATGACGATAAACATATTAGAGAGTTGTTGCATTATCATTTACAAAAAGAGGGATTTCAAGTTTTTGAGGCGGAAGATGGAAAGGTAGCGCAAGACGTATTAGAGAAGGAAAATATTCATCTTGCGATCGTAGACATTATGATGCCATTTGTTGATGGCTATACGTTATGTGAAGAAATACGGAAGTATCATGATATTCCTGTTATTTTATTAACTGCGAAAGACCAGTTAGTGGATAAAGAAAAAGGCTTCATTTCTGGTACAGACGATTATATTGTGAAACCATTTGAACCAGCTGAAGTGATTTTTCGTATGAAAGCTTTATTACGTCGTTATCAAATGCTGAGTGCAGATATTATTACGTTGCACGGAACGACAATTGATCGAAAAGGTGTGGAAGTAAACTGTAACGGTCAAACAATTTTGCTTCCTTTAAAGGAATTTGAGCTATTATCACAACTTGCTAGTTATCCTGGAAGAACATTTTCAAGAGAAGAATTAATTGAATTAGTATGGGGAATGGATTTTGAAGGAGATGAACGAACAGTTGATGTTCATGTGAAGCGACTACGAGATCGTTTCTCAAAACGAACGGATGATTTTCAAATTACGACAGTGCGCGGCCTCGGGTATAAGTTGGAGTTGAAATAAGATGAAATCACTATATTCTAGATTTGTATTTATGACGGTCGGCATTATGCTACTTAGTAGTATTATCGGCTTTTTATTAACGAACGTATATTATCAAGTGAAGTTAAAACCGTATAACAGTGAAAAGATTTTAAAGTATACTGAAGAAGTTAAATCGTTATATGAAAAGCAAAGTGAAGAAAATCAAGAGGCGTACTTACATTCTATCGCAAAGTTAGGGTATGAAATTTATATTGTCGATGATCAAAAGAATGGAAAGCGTATTGGCAATGCGTTTCGTAAGACGTCTATTAGCGATGCTACTGTTCATAAAGTATTGCAAGGAGAAACGTTTAATGGTGTTTCCACCTATCCAACTCGTCTCTTTATTACAGGGTTTTTCGATAATGAATTAATTAATAGCGTCGGTGTACCAGTGCAACACGGTGATAAACAGTACGCTTTATTTATTCGTCCTGACATTCAGAACCAATTTGGCGAAATGCGAATTTTCTTAGCGGTATTACTTGGGTTTATCGTACTATTAAGTATTATTTTTATAGCGATTGCAGCAGGTTATATCGTTCGCCCAATCCGTAAATTTACGAAGGCTACGCAAAAAATTGCGAGTGGGGAATATAAAATTGAATTAGACGTAAAACGAAAAGATGAAATAGGAACGTTATCTACGAGCTTCCAAAAGATGACGAAAAGTATTAAAGAACTAGATGAAATGAGACAAGAATTCGTTTCGAACGTTTCACATGAATTTCAGTCGCCGCTTTCTTCTATACAAGGTTTTTCGAAGACGTTGCAAACAGAAAAGATGAGCGTGGAAGAAAGAAACCATTACTTACAAATTATTGAGGGTGAAAGTAAGCGAATGTCTAGTTTATGTAAACAGTTACTCACGCTTGCATCACTAGATAAAGAAGAGAAAGTTCTACAAATAAAAGAATTCAATTTGCAGAAGCAAATTAAAGACGTCATTTTTATGCTTGAGTGGAAATGGCGTGAGAAAGATATCGCTGTTGAGTTTGATGTGCCGGACATTACAATTAAAGGTGATGAAAACTTGCTTCATCAAGTGTGGAGTAATATTTTTACGAATAGTATTAAGTTTTCAAACGATGCTGGAACGATTGAGTTTTTCGTGGAAGAGTTAGAGTCTAGTGTCATTATCTCTATATCCGATAACGGAATCGGAATGGAAAAAGAAGAGATGGAACGTATTTTTGATCGTTTTTACAAAGTAGATACAGCAAGGGCAAGAAACGTAGAAGGTAGCGGTTTAGGATTATCAATCGTGCAGAAGATTGTTGAACTGCATAAAGGGACCGTTTCGGTATATAGCACGAAAGGGGAAGGGACGACTGTTCGGGTGGAGCTTCCTAAATAGATAGAAGAGGCTGTTTGGGAACAGCCTCTTCTTTTTTTGTCGCTAGTATACGTGTAAAATGAAAAAATATGAGTCATTTTAATTGCATAATCGGATGAGTTTATGGAGTGGGATTAGGAGGAAGTTTATTTAAAAATGTAGAATCTCTACAGAGTTAGAGGGAGTGTATTAAAACTTGAACTGTGTAGGGAGGAAATTACTTTGAAACGAATTGACTTGTTATTAAACGTACTAGATTCAACATTCGATAAAGAGAGTTGGTATGCACCGTTTAAACATGCTATAGAAGGACTTACAGCCGAACAGGCTATGTGGAAACCAGCTGGAGAGACAACAAATACCATTTGGGAGAATGTTAATCATCTCACTTATTACAAAGAAAGACTTGCTGCAAACTTGGAAGGACGTGAATGGACACATAATCTTGACGGTAATGACACCTTTTATCTTACTAAGCAATCTAATAATGATACGGAATGGAAGGAAGTCGTTGAACGCTCTGAAAATGCTCAGCGTAATTTAAGACAGGTGTTAAGTGCAATTTCTGAAAGAGAGCTTGAACAAAATTCACTTGAAGGTAAATTACTGGACATCATGCTTCATGATGCTTATCATACAGGCCAAATTATTCAATTAAGGAAAATGCAGGGGGCATGGCCATCAAAGCGTTAACGGAACCTTTTAGTTGGTGCTATTGTTGAATAAATTTTAGATATTCAAACGACTTTATTGTTATATTTTTAGTGAAGTATTTTACATCCAAAATGAAATAATTATATTTTTAACCCCGTCCCTAATTTAGAACGGGGTTATGTTTGGTTTGCTATAAAGCCGCACCTTTCCCGTGTTCTTCCTTAAATCGAAGCTCAAAAGTATCCGCTGTAATTTCATCAGCTTTTGGAAAAGCCCGTAATTTCGGATGAAGTAGCCATACGAGGGAAATGAATAAAATCCCAATGCTAGCAAGCGCGAAAATGAGTTGGCTACTATATACATTCGCAGTGTATCCGCCAATTAAAGAGCCGAGTGGCATAGCAATTGTGCCCATGCTTCGTGTGACTGAATTGATACGCCCAAGATATTGGTTTGGAATTACAATTTGACCAATAGTCGCAAATAATATGTTGGTCGCACCAATTGGTATCCAAGCTAAGCCGAATAAAAAAATGGATAGCCATTGAAATGGTACAACCGTTGAGAGAAACCAAAAGAAAGCGCCAGTCGCAAAGCTAATAATGGAGACACGGCCAACATTATGTTTACCAACCCATGAACTGAATAGTGCTCCAATTAAACAACCGGCGGATATAGCGGCTAAAAAGAAACCATATAATTTTACACCACCTAAAGAATCAGCGAAAGAAGGGAGTATTGCCATCGTCATACCGATTGAAAAATTAGCGACAACGGAACCGATTAAGAAGACGCCCATTAAGGAACGAAATACGATTGAAAACCCTTCTTTTAAATCAGTAAAATATTGTTTAGTTGAAAGTGTTGTGTCTGCTTCAGTTTGTTTTGGCATTTTTAATGAAAAGAACAAAAGGGCAGTAATCGCGAATGTAAAGGAGTCGATTACATATAAAGTAATGGTGCCAAATAGTGCTACTAATATTCCAGAAAGAGTCGTACAAATTAAATCAATGCCTTGATATGCAAATGAGAAGAGTGAATTTCCTTTTAATAATTGTGTTTTATGCAGTAGAAGTGGTAAAGCTTTTGATTGTGCGGGATAGGCGAATTGTTCAATAAAGGCTACGATTGGCATGATGATGAGTAGTAGGTGGACTGTTAGTAGGTCGAAGTAGTGTGTAATAGGAATGATTAAAATAAGAATGCATTGCAAAACTTGTGTGATGACGAGGGTGTTTTTTATTGACCATCTATCAACGAATGGACCAGTAAGAAATTGTAATGCAGAAGGTAATAACGTAAGGGAACCAGCCAATCCAGAATAAAAAGGATTACCACTTAATTTGTATACGAGCCACATTGCGGCTACATAATACAAACTATCTCCTATGTTGGTGAAAATTCTTCCTAAAAATAATAAGAGGAAATTCCGGTTTTTTAATATGTCCACTTTATCTACTCCTTTATAATAAATTTATTCGGTAAAATAAATTTGACCGTTTATGTAAAAAAAATCGTATTACGATTTTTCTTCTTTTTTAATAAATTGCTGCATTGTTCTCTCAGCGATTTGAAGTGCAGTAGTAGAAATATAATAAGGTTTACTATTCGGATCTTTATCTGCACCTTTTGTAATTTCGTTTAATTCAGCCATCAATTGATGAAACTTTTTCACCCACACTTGAAATTGTTCTGGCGTAGCATCAAATTCCCAGCAGGATGAAACGTAATTCCACTTAGCTGGATCTTCACTTGCATTTCGTAATGTAAAAGCTTCTTCTGGTGCAGCGAGAATTTGGCTTTTCGTTCTTTCTATCATTTGTAAAAAGATTTGGCGACCTGATTCGCTTAATATTTCTAAATGAGGTAATAGATCTGTAGCAGGGGTGAAGCCTTTAGCGACAGATTGATAAAACTTTTGAACAATCCCATTCTTTTCTTCTGTATAAACGATCTCTATAAGACCATTCTTTTCTAATTCTTTTAAATGATAATGAATTTTCGCCCTTGAAATGCCGAATTTCTCAGATAGTAATTGTCCAGTATAAGGACGTTCGCATAGACGTATCATCATTTCGGCACGTAATGGATCGCTTAATGCTTTTAGTTGGCTATAAGTAGTTAGTGTTAATACGGGCTTCAACATGATCAACTCCTTGAATTAAATTACTCGGTCAATATTATTTGACTGAATTGTATCAAGGATTCTATTTATTTTCAATACTTTCAGAAAATTTATTTTTTTACTCTGTAATCTTCTGTTCATATTCCGTTCATATTTCTTTTTTATGATTAGTGCATAGAAAGAAAGAGGAAGGAGCGAGCGAAATGTTTTTAGCTCTGCGCGAATTGAAACAATCAAAATTAAGATACGGATTAATCGGACTCATTATGGTGTTACTATCATTTTTAGTCCTTGTTATTTCAGGATTAGCAAATGGATTATCATATGATAATGCTTCATCGATTCAAAATATGGAGGCAAATAAGTTCGTTTTAGCAGATGATGCGGAAAATAAATTACTTCGTTCACAAATTAAGAAAGACGATGTAGATAATGTAGTAAGTCAAGTAGGCGAGAAAGAGGCAGTTCCGTTTCGTGTGAAAGTTTCAACATATGAAAAGAAAGATAGTTCGAAAAAGGTTGATATCGCTATTTTCTCAAGTGAACGCGATACATTTTTAGAACCGAACATTGTAAAAGGTGAGAAGTTAGGTACAGCAAACAACGAAATGGTTGCTGATGAATCAATTAAAGAAAAAGGAATCGATATTGGGGATACAATTATCGATCCTGTTTCAAAGAAAGAATTTAAAATCGTCGGATTTACGAAAGATCAAATGTTTAGCCATACACCAGTCGTTTATGTAAATGAAGACGTATGGGGCGCTATTTCACAACCAAACCAAAAAGATTATAGTGCAATCGCACTTAACACAGATAAAGAAATTAAAAATGCTCACGTTATCGATAAAAAAGAAGTACTGCAAAGTATTCCAGGATTTAAAGAAGAGCAAGGAACGTTAACGATGATTATTGCGTTCTTACTTGTAATCGCTGCATTACTAATTGGTGTATTCTTCTACGTCATTACACTGCAAAAAACACAGCAACTAGGTGTATTAAAAGCAATTGGTACGAAGAACTCGTATTTAGCAAATAGCTTAGTCGTACAGGCGTTATTCTTATCAGTCGTTGCGATGGTAATTAGTATCGTTCTTGTACAAGGGTTAGAACAAATTTTACCAGCGGGTATGCCGTTCTTATTAACAACACCGATGATTGCACAATACGCAGCAATTTTTATCGTAATTAGTATTTTAGGAACACTTATTTCGTTATACCAAGTATTAAAAGTTGATGCATTAGAAGCAATTGGAGGCGGGATGTAATGACTTCATTATTAAAATTAGACAAAGTAAGTAAAGTGTATGGAGAAGGAAATACGGAAGTAACAGCCCTTCATCCGATGTCGCTTGATGTGAAAGCTGGAGAATTTATCGGAATCGTTGGCCCTTCTGGATCAGGGAAAAGTACGTTATTATCGATCGCGGGTGCTTTATTATCACCGTCAAAAGGAGATATTTACATTCGTGAGCAAAATATTACGAAGCTATCAGAAAAGGAAATGACAGACATTCGTTTGAAAAAAATTGGATTCATTTTCCAGTTTGCAAACCTTGTTCCATATTTAAATGTGAAAGAACAGTTACTTTACATTGCAAAGCTAAAAAAAGAAAGTAAACAAGAATCCGAAAAGCGTGCAGATCATTTATTAGCGGCATTTGGATTAGGAGAAAGAAAGAATCATTATCCAAATCAACTATCTGGCGGGGAAAAACAAAGGGTAGCAATTGCTCGTGCGTTCATGAACAACCCAGATTTAATATTAGCGGATGAGCCAACGGCAAGCTTAGACTCAAAACGCGCACGTGAAGTTGTTGAAATGATGAAACGTGAAGTGAAAGAGAGCCAAAAAGCAGCAATTATGATTACACATGATGAAAGAATGCTTGATGTATGTGATCGTATATTGACGCTTCGAGATGGACAGTTAATATAAAAAAAGGAAAACCGTACCTGTATGTGCGGTTTTCCTTTTTTTAATGGATTTATTTAGAGAATAACGTTTTAATTTTATTACGAGTAAGTAATAAAATCCCGCCTAATACAGATAGCATTCCTAGAGCCATATTGTTTGATTGCTCGCTACCAGCGTTAGGAAGTTCTTTAGCGTTATTGCTTTTAGTACCATTATCTGTTTGCGTTTGTTTAGACTGTGATACTTCATTAATCTTGTTATCAACATTTTGCTTCGTTGTATGTAACTCAGCTAATTTGTCGTCAATTTTTTTCTCAGTATGCTTAAAGTCGTTGATTTTAATATCTAAGTCTTGTTTTTTCTTTGTTAAATCGTCTGAAACAGTTTGTTTCGATTGTTTAATTTCGTTAATTTTATTTAGTAAATCTTCTCTAGCCTTTTGTAATTCAGCTAGTTTGTTTTTTACATCTTGTTTAGCTAGTTCTAAGTTAGCGGAAAGACTGTCTAAATTGCCTTTAATTTTCTTAAGTTCCTCTAACGTGTTACCAGTATTCGGCTTGTTTTCTTTTAGTTCAGCGAGTTTGTCTTCAGCAGTTTGTTTCGCTTTCTTTAACTCAGCTAATTTTTCATCTACTTGTTTTTTAACTTCCTTAAGTTCATTAACCTTTTGATCAATGTTCTCTTTATGTTGCTTCATTTCATTCACTTTTTCATCGACAGTTTGTTTATGTTCTTTAATCTCATTAACTTTGTTATCGATATTTTGCTTATGCTCTTTTACTTCAGCAACTTTATCTTCTACTTGTTTTTTATGCTCTTTAATTTCAGCAATTTTATCTTCGGCGATTTGTTTGTCTTGCTGAAGTTTTGCATCTAGTTCTTGTTTATGCTGTTTAACTTCGTTAATCTTTTCATCAGCAACTTGTTTACGTTCATGTAGTTCATTCACCTTAGTATCAACATTTTCCTTAACTTTGTTAAGTTCATTTAATGTTTGATCCACGTTTTCTTTGTGTTGCTGTAATTTCGCATCTAACTCTTGTTTATGTTGCTTAATTTCAGCTAATCGATCTCCCGTACTTTGCTGAGGAGTAGCATCATTTACTTCTGCATGAGCAGAGTTTGCGCCAGCAATCATTGCTAAAGCTAGTGTAGACGCAGCGATTGTTTGTTTTGTTTTCATATTTTTGTACCTCTTTTCTTTCATATGCATGAGCTGTTTTGTGTAAAAATGAGCATATAGAAGTAGATTCTTCCATCATTATATACCATCTGCGCCGTCTAGAGGAAGTATTTGCATAATAATCTATGATTATGTAATTTTTATAGTCTCTTATTTTGGAGTAGGGGAGAACTCTTTAGCAAGATGGACAATTTTTAATATAGTAGAGTTTACATCCTTACTGTTACGAATAACAAACAAATAATCAGCTCCATTTTCTATAGGATCTACTACGTCTTCATGTAGTGATTTAACTTGTTGGCGGTGGAGGACTTCTTTGAAACTGGAATAGTTTCCCCTAAAAATATTTGTACTTCGTTTACTAAGGCCTACTCTTTCATAAAGTACATCATCTGGAATGGCAAAATGAACGAGTATGCGTATATATTCATTTTGTGGAAATACTTCGTTTAGTAAATAGAATCTTCCGTTTTTACTGCGATTGGAGTTACAAATAATAAGGTGTAAATTTGTATGTTCTTTCGCATAATCAACAATGAATTTTGAAAGACCGTGCTTTAGTATATTTGAACCTTCTGTCGGCTGTAATTTTTCATAATGTGTGTTAATAAATTCAGCTTGGTTGTCCTGGTCCATAATAAAAGAATTAGGTAACTCTTTTTCTAGCTCTTTTGCAAATGTAGTTTTTCCACTGTGTGTTTTCCCTACTGTAATGATGACTAATCTTTTCATGACGCCCTCCATTTGTGTTGTTATAAACTGGAATATTCGGTGTAGATCGAAGTCTTCCTGCTAGAGATTACACAAATTGTTGGAGCGTTAGTAGGTTGAAAACTTGACAAAAAAACTTATTTATGCTATAATTTACCAATATAAAAATAAGGTGTATAATAGGGTTCTCCTGGCCAGGGGAACCCTATTTTTGTTGTGAAAATGAAGGAGAGTGTATGTGCGTGAAACAAGGTGAAGCAAGTGTAACGTCGTTAGTATCAGCTTTCGGAAGGGCGTATCATAGTGAATTTGATAATCCTAAAATCTTTGATGATTATGTAGCTAAAGATTTCATTTCACAAAAAGAACGCAACAATATTGAAACGAACATGGTTCAAGGGATTCACTTTTTCAATAAAGACATTGCAGAGCAGTTTCAAGACAATCCAAAAGAAATATTAAAATGGATTACGCAAGTTCAGTTATCACCAACACCTTTAGCACGTGCTGCATATTGTGAAAGAGTATTCTTACATGAAATTACATTAGGAGCGAAACAATACGTCATACTCGGTGCAGGCTTAGATACGTTCAGTTTTAGACACCGAGAATTAGAAAATAAAATAGAAATATTTGAAGTGGATCATCCTTCTACGCAGGCGTTTAAGAAGGAAAGAATAAAAGAAGTAGAAATTGAAGTTCCAAATAACCTTCATTTTGTTTCAATGGATTTTACGAAAGGATTTTCCTATGAACAGTTACGCAATGAAGGATTTGAAAATAAAAAGACTTTCTTTAGCCTTTTAGGTGTTACGTACTATTTAACGAAAGAGGAACTTGCTAGTTTATTAGAATGTTTATTCGAGATGGTTCCGGCAGGTAGTTCTATCGTTTTTGATTATCCCGATGAAAATTTGTTTACGGAAAAGGGACTGTCCAATCGAGTTGAAAATATGGTGAAAATGGCTGCGGTAGGCGGAGAACCAATGAAATCATGTTTTTCTTATGCCGAAATGGAAGCACTGTTAGAGAAGGCGGGCTTACTTATTTATGAGCATTTATCGCCAGAAGACATAAATACATTATATTTTGAAGGACGAAACGATTATTTGAAAGCTTTTGAGACGGTGCATTATGTGCATGCGGTGAAGAAATAGATGATTTGTGGGCATAGGGAGGAATCTCTGTGTCTTTTTTTATAAAAAAAGGAAATGAGCTGTAGTGGTGGAAAATATAATTATAAATATATAATATCTATAAATTAATGTTTTGTAGAAACTAAAGGAAAGGGGAAATAGAAGATGTTGAAATTACAAGGGAAATACAATGAAGCAAAAGTGTTTACTACGAATGTAGAAAAAACTGCAGCAGGTCAAATTATTGATCTTTGTAACCAACAATTCGTAAAGGATAGCAAGATCCGTATTATGCCAGATACACATGCGGGCGCAGGTTGTACGGTTGGGACAACAATGACAATTCAAGATAAGATTGTTCCTAATTTAGTCGGGGTTAACTAATCGGCTCAGACTTTAAACTACTCACTCAATTGACTGGGAACCCTAACGATAAAAGGCGAGGGCAATCAGCAGCCAGTGGTTATGGTGACATAATCGAATGGTTCAGAGACTTGTACCATGTTAGCAGACTAAGGTACAGAATTATTCCTCATCCATTTTGAATTGAAGAGGAATAATTAATACGGTGAGCCTACAGTAGAGACTGCATATCTCGATGACTGTAGAGAAGGTATAGTCCACTCTTTCAGGAAACTGAGAGGTAAGTACGATATTGGTTGTGGCATGGAAGTTGTTATGATTAATAAGAAAAAAGAGGAAATCAACTTCGATCACTTAGACGAAACGATACGTAAATTTGTCCCAAGTGGTTTTCGTATTCGAGATAAGGAACATAGATTTTCAAAAATGATTGATTTTGATAGTGTAAGAGCCCCGTTTACATTGCAACGTGCTCAAAAAAGTATTGGTACACTTGGCGGGGGCAATCATTTTGTCGAACTGAATGAGGATGATAAAGGAAATGTATACATTGTCATTCATAGTGGTTCGCGTAATTTAGGGAAACAGGTAGCAGAGTATTATCAAAACTTTGCTTACGAGCAACTTATAAACGTTAAATCTATTAAAGAAGAAATCATTGAACGTTTAACGAAAGAAGGTAGACAACAAGAAATACATGAAGCTTTACGTGAAATTAAGAAACCGGTGATTCGCAAAGAATTAGCTTATTTAGAAGGACAAGGATTTAAAGATTACATGAATGATATGAAAATTGCTCAAAAATATGCGGAGTTAAATCGTAAAGCAATGATTGATGAAATCGTCACTAAAATGGATTGGAATGTAACCGATCAATTCACTACAATTCATAACTACATCGATATGGAAAATATGATTCTACGAAAAGGTGCTATTTCAGCTCAGAAAGATGAACGAGTAATCATTCCAATTAATATGAGAGACGGTTCTATCATTGCATTTGGTAAAGGAAATCCAGATTGGAACTTTTCTGGCCCTCATGGAGCAGGACGTATTATGAGCCGTAAGAAGGCGAAAGAAGTACTTAACTTAGAGGATTTTCAAAATACAATGACAGAGGTTTGGACTACATCTGTTGCAGAAAGTACTTTAGATGAAGCACCAATGGTATATAAGCCAATGGATGAAATTATTAAGAATACAAAAGAAACAATTGATATTAAACATATTATTAAGCCGATTTATAATTTTAAAGCGAACTAGAAGGGGAGTAACGTTTATTAAATGAAGAGAACTTGAAAAGAGAGCGTATTTTGTGGCGGTTATATAACAAAGATTAAAAAGACAACATATCAAACGAAGAGATTCATCATATTCATTTACATTTATGTAATGTTAAAGACTAGAAAGCTAGATTGGCGCGAATTACTAATTGTGGAGTGTGAAAAAAAGACAAAATCTCTTAAAAAACACTTAATTTTTTATTCCATCTATCTTTACAATCCCTCCTTATAATGTGAATTGGACAAGCACCTAAGAGAAAGCAGAACATGTCAGTTTGTACATTCTATTATTAGGGGGAGAATTTGTATGAAAAAGACAGTTGCTTCGTTAGCAGTTATGGCGGCATTATTACCGACGTTTTCAGTGCATGCGGAAGGGAAAGAGCAAGCGCGAAAATCAGCTACAACTTTTAATGTTATTAGTGATATTCAAGGTGATTTAGGGGATTTTGATCATGTGCTAAAAGATATGAACAAAGTGACGCCACTTTCTAGAGCGCTTATTATGAATGGGGATATAACGCCGACTGGACAACAGTCACAATATGAGGATGTAAAGCGTGTGTTAAATAAAAATAAGCATCCAGAAAATGTATGGTCTACTGTTGGGAATCATGAGTTTTATGCTGGTAAATGGACAGCGGATGGGAAACTCTCTCAAAGTACATGGCCAAATGGTGTAACGGAAGAAACACTATTTGGTCGCTACTTACAATTTAGTGGACAAGAAAAGGTATATCATAAAAAAGAATTAGATGGCTATCCACTTTTATTTTTAGGAACTGAAAAATATATGAAATACCACGATTCAAAAATGTGGGACGAAGTATATATGAGTGATGAGCAATTAGGTTGGTTAAAACAAAATTTAGAAGAGTATAGTCAAAAAGATAAAAATAAGCCAATCTTTATTTTCTCTCATCACGTTTTACCTGATACAGTATCTGGATCAAGACAATCACCATATTTACAAGATTATTTAAACGTGGATAAATTGTACGATATATTAAAAGACTATCCGCAGGTTGTTTTCTTCACGAGTCATACACATTGGGATTTAAACTTACCTGACTGGGCTGGTAAAAAGAAAATTACAGGCGGAGATGAAAAAGGTTTCACTGTTGTAAATACGGGCGGGATTGAAACAGGCTGGATGTCAGCAGGGCCAAATGGAGGAGAGAAAACTGCTCCAGATGGCTATTCATTTAAACAAGGGTTACAAGTGAAAGCATATGGTAACGATGTAATTGTGACAGCTTACGATTACAAACGTGATAAGGATATAAAGAAGTTATTAATTAGTGATTCAAAAATTGCGCAGATGGCACCAAATGTAACGGCAGATGATCGTAAAAATATAATTGTCGGTGCAAATGAATATATGGAGTATTCTATAGAAGGAACGAATGAGTGGCATACGTATAGTCAAGCAAACCCTCCGAAATTTGATGGAGATAAAGTCGTATACGTACGCCATAAAGGTGAAATGAATTTAGAGCCGGGATTAACGCAGTTACTTCGTTTTTCGGTAAATAAGTGATTGGAGGGAGTCTGCATTTGAATGTGTGGGCTCTTTTTTTGTTGATGAGAAAGGGGTTGCCTGTCTGTCGTTTTTTGTCGATAGATCGATATATTAAGAAAATCGTTGATATACTGCAAGTTACGATCGATATATTTGAAAAATCGTTGATATATTGTAAGTAATGAACGATATATTTAAAAAATCGTTGATATAAATTTCATGTACCGTAATTAAGCTAAAATCATTAATACGGTTTTACTTATCAAAATGAAATTCTAATACATTTTTAACCGAGAAAGATGACTTCACCATTTTTACGTGTAATAATAGTAACGTTACATATATTGCGAAAGAAGTACAAAAGGAGCGTTACAATGAATTTAGCTAAATTCCCGAGAAAAAAATATACAGAATCATATACACCAATTGAAAAGTTAAACAATTTTTCAGAAGCACTTGGTGGCCCGACTATTTATTTTAAACGAGATGATTTACTTGGTTTAACAGCCGGTGGTAATAAGACGAGAAAGTTAGAATTTTTAGTTGCGGATGCACAGGAAAAGGGTGCAGATACGTTAATTACAGCTGGTGGTATTCAGTCAAATCATTGCCGCCTGACACTTGCTGCTGCGGTAAAAGAAAAAATGAAATGTATTCTTGTATTAGAGGAAGGGCTTGAGCCAGAAGAGAAGAGAGACTTTAACGGAAACTATTTCTTATATCACTTATTAGGTGCTGAAAACGTCATTGTTGTACCGAACGGAGCAGACCTGATGGAAGAGATGCATAAAGTAGCACAAGAAGTAAGTGAAAAAGGTAGTACACCATATGTAATTCCAGTTGGTGGATCAAACCCTACGGGCGCAATGGGATACGTTGCTTGTGCCCAAGAAATTATGGCGCAATCATTTGAGCAAGGAATTGATTTCAGTTCAGTTGTTTGCGTAAGCGGTAGCGCTGGTATGCATGCGGGTTTAATTACTGGTTTTTCTGGAACGCAAAGCCATATTCCTGTAATCGGGATTAACGTAAGTAGAGGAAAAGCTGAGCAAGAAGAGAAAGTAGCAAAACTTGTAGATGAAACTTCAGCACACGTTGGTATTCCAAACTTTATCCCGCGCGACGCTGTTATGTGCTTTGATGAATATGTAGGGCCAGGCTATGCGTTACCAACGCCGGAAATGGTAGAGGCAGTTCAGTTACTTGCGAAAACAGAAGGTATTTTACTTGATCCAGTGTATACAGGTAAGGCAGTAGCGGGATTAATCGACTTAATTAGAAAAGGTAATTTTAATAAGGAAGACAATATTTTATTCGTACATTCAGGTGGTTCACCAGCTTTATATGCGAATACGTCTCTATTTGCGTAAGTGTAAAAAGCATTGGGTATCCAATGCTTTTTTGTTATATACTGGAATTATCGAGAGGTAGGAGGATGATATGAATTCAAATTTAAAATGGATTATATATACGGTACTCGGCATTTCTATTCTATTAATCTTATTTGTGGCTTATGGGGTGTATTCTTATTTTACATTTTAAAAGCGTAATGGAAGTGAACTATTATATACACTAAAGGCGGAGAGCGCTATGCAAATGAGAAATTTGTATTTAGTCTTCAGCGTGATTTGTTTATTTGTAGTAACCAGCTGTTCAAATAATATAGGAAATCATAATCAAACAATCGAAGTGCAAAAATATGCTGGTGATAATCATTATGAGGATTTGAAGGTAATTACAGACAAGAATAAAGTATTGCAAGTAAAGAAAATATTAAATGATACTAACTTTGAAAATAAAAAGGTGGAAATGTCTCGTTCAGCTGATTATCAGTTTGTTTTTCAGTTTAAAAATCCGAAAATAGAAGCGAAAGCTGTTTTATATCAAATGTGGATTAGTCCTAATAAGGATAAATTAGAAATAATGGCGGGGGATAATCAGTACGCTCAATTAGCAGAGAAAGACGCAGCTGCTTTTATGAAGATTGTTACTGGTGAGAAGTTAGCTGAATAAAAGTATATGGTAGATTTTGCTCTCTAATTCCCCACTTATTTTTCGCTTTGAGGGATAATTAGTGAGAAATATCGAATGAGAAGTAATCGTGAAATAGTAAAGAATATATTCACGGCTAAAAGAGGAGTTGTTTAAAAAACTCTCCGCATCGTTATGTAATGTTAATAAGAAGAAGTAGAAGGTAGAAGTAAATCTAAATAAAACCCAAAAGGGATAAATAGGAAAATGTAGAATCTTTATATATAAGATGTTCTGAATTTTTAGATATAAGGTAGAGTGGAGGAAGAAAGATGATTCAATTTCCTATGGAAGATGCTGAACAATTTTTTAGATCCTATAGTATTGGTAGGTTTACAGTTAGTGAAGATGAAGGGAAATTAATTTTTAGTACAAACTTAAATGGTCATTCTAATTTATGGGCGATGGATTTACCCAATTTATCCCCTTATCCATTAACATATTGTAATCAATCAAGCAATTTTATTAAAATGGATTCTTTAAATCGATTTATTTTAGCTGGATTTGATAAAGATGGGGATGAAAATTATCATATTTATGCATTAAAACCAGAGGGTGGTGGATTGCTTGAATTGATTCCAGCAGGAGAGACAGAAAAGGATTACTTTGTGCATTTAACAGAGGATGGGGAACGATTATACTATGTCACAAGTAAAGATAACCCAATGTTCTTAAACTCTCGTTGTTATAATATACGCACAAAAGAAGATACGCTGTTGTTAACTGGTGTGGAGACACCTACATATGTAGAGGCAGTAAGTCCGAATGAATCAAGTTACATTGTTTTAAAGTCATATAGTAATACATATAATGTAGGATATGTAAAAAAAGGAGAAGAACTTATTTGTTTAGTACCTTCCATTGAGAAAGAACATACTGTAGGCTCCATTTCTTATATTGATGAAAATACAGTGATTTTCGTTACAAATTATGAAGAAGAGTTTTCCTATGTAGCTTCTTTTGATTTAAATAAACAGGAATTCAAACCAATCTGTAAAATAGAGAAGGAAGATATTTCCGATATAAAATGGCATGCTGAAACAAAAAATGGCTACATTGTTTCGTCGAAAGGTGTTACAGATAGGTTATATAAATTTGTATGGGATAAAAAAGAGTTAATTCTATTGAATTCTCCGGTAGATACGATAAGTCAAATTGAAATTACAAAATCGGAAAATTTATATTTACTAGGTGAAAGTGCGAAGAAAACAGCAAACATCTATTACAAGAAGAATAGAGATACAGAATGGGCAGCATTAACAAAAAACTATGTTATTGGTTTATCTGAATCTTCTTTTGTTGAACCGGATGTTATAACATATGCCTCTTTTGATGGGTTAAACATAGAAGCATTATTATTCCGGGCGAAAGGAGAAGTACAAAACGGATATACAATATTTTGGCCTCATGGTGGTCCACAAAGTGCTGAGACGAAAGATTTCAGAGCATTATTTCAATATTTATTAAGGCAGGGATATAATATTTTTGCGCCAAACTTTAGAGGTAGTACAAGATATGGTTCAACGTTTACAAAAATGATTGAAGGTGATTGGGGAGAAGCACCGCGTTTAGATTGTGTAGCAGGGATCGAATGGTTATTTGAACAGGGGATATCAACTCCTGATAAGTTATTTGTTATGGGCGGTAGTTATGGAGGATATATGACCTTATTGCTTCACGGGCGTCATTCAGAGTATTTCCGTGCAGCCATTGACATTTTTGGACCTAGCAATTTATTTAGTTTTATCGAATCTATGCCTGAAAATTGGAAACCGCTCGCAGTTAATTTAATAGGTGATATTAATAATGATAAAGATAAGCTTATACAAGATTCACCAATTACTTACTTAAATCAAATGAATAAACCACTCCTTATCATCCAAGGGGCAAATGATCCACGAGTTGTAAAGGAAGAATCGGATCAAATTTTTCAAGCGTTGCAAAAACAAGGAGTAGATGTAGAATACCTAGTATTAGACGATGAAGGGCATGGATTTTCAAAAAAAGAAAATGAAATATATGTATATCGTCGCATAACAGAATTTTTAGCAAAGCATAAGTAAAAGAAATGGCATTTTACGGGTTATGATCATATCGCTATCAGGCTAAAAATGCAGAGAAATGACAATGAAATTATTGAATAAACAAGAATGAAACAACTTAATTGTTACGTAACAAAAACGCTATTCTTTCCCTAGAATCATAGGAAGAGATGGCGTTTTTGTTATGAACTTATTGATTTTGTATGAACTGGAATTGTTGTCTAAAGAGTTGCAACAGATTTTTTTATAAATTGAAAGACAAGGAGACGAACTTGGATGGAGTATTGGAAGCACACAATAAATATATTGAGGAGTACATGTTTGAAAACATTAAATCAATGGAAAATGAAATATTTTGTTGGAATGTCTGAGCTGCGGACCAATTCTATCACTTTAATTAACTAAAAGAAGAACTTCCCCATCCCGATTAGACTACTGATCATTCCTATTCCACTCATGGTGCCTTTTCCTGCTGTAAGTAAGTTTCCAAGCATTCCTGGCTGACCGTTACCTCCGTTATTTCCCCATCCCATTGGGGCCCACGGACTACCCCATCCTGGAGGGTTTCCAAAAACACCCGAGTTATTGGTATTGAAATGAAAAGGCTTAGTTGGCGGCGATAGTAAAGCGGCAAGATGCCCTTGTGCGAACATCCCTGTATGATTGAATGGTTGCGCCCAGGGGAAGGAAGGTTTTTGAAAATTAAAACCTTCATGACCTGGTAGTGGAGTCCAATTATCGGGATGTCCTTGGGGCATCATCCCTGCATAATTGATTGGCTGCCCCCAAGAGAAGGGAGGGGGTTGGGGACTGAACCCCGTATAATTGGCTGGTGAATCCCAACTAACTGGATAGACTCGGTAACTCCAATTCTCAGGAAGCTTCAAATCATTCATTACCTCAGATTTAGTTATTTCGGGCTGTGAATATAATGAAATTTGGTTAGTATATTGTTCCCCGTTTCCCTTTGAATTCAAATACCAATATTGGTGCATACGCTTATTCTCCTCACTTTAAAAATGTAATGTTAGACTTAGCCTATGTAATATTCCTTTTTATGGATGGTTACATAACTAGATCTACAAGCCTGTATTTAAAGGAATGGGTGTGTGGACTTGTTGATTTAAAGTTTCACTTTATTTTAGAAGGGTATTTTCAGTTGCTTCTTTTATATATTTCAGCCTAATTTAAATTTCGTTAACAAACATTTTTATAAAGGTTTAATCAACAAAAAGATTTTAAAATGTTATGTTGGGCAAGTGGAATTGCTAAAAAGAGAATATCCATTCGAAGAGTTTGGCAAAATACTGCAAGGGTAATGTTTTCTTGTGCAAATATGTAAACGATTTAAACGAATCAATGAAATTTATAATGAAGGGGCAATTAAATATATGAGTGAAACATTACATAAAAGAAAACCACCATATTTAATGCTTGTAATTCTTTTTATTGGGGCATTTGTTTCATTTCTAAATAACTCGCTTTTAAATGTAGCCTTGCCATCAATAATGAAAGATTTAGACATTCAAGATTATTCAACGATCCAGTGGCTTTCTACAGGGTATATGCTTGTAAGTGGTATATTAATTCCGGCATCAGCATTTTTAATAACGCGTTTCTCGAATAGAAGCCTATTTATTACCTCTATGGTGATTTTTATTCTTGGTACTGCCTTAGCGGCTGTAGCGCCGAATTTTGGTTTATTACTTACTGGTCGGATGGTTCAAGCGGCAGGCTCTTCAGTTATGGGGCCTTTGTTAATGAATATTATGCTAGTAAGCTTTCCGAGAGAAAAAAGGGGAACAGCAATGGGGATTTTTGGACTAGTTATGATTACAGCTCCAGCAATTGGACCGACACTATCAGGTTATATTGTAGAGTATTATGACTGGCGTTTGCTTTTTGAAATGATTTTACCGTTAGCAATCATTAGCTTACTGTTAGGGATTTGGAAATCTGAGAATGTCATGAAACAAAACAAAAATGCAAAACTTGATTATCTCTCATTACTATTATCTTCTGTCGGTTTTGGCGGTTTGTTATATGGATTCAGTTCTGCAAGCTCCGATGGTTGGACAAATAAAGTTGTCTTAACAACCTTAATCATAGGTGCTATTGCCCTAATTGCTTTCATTATTCGTCAATTAAAAATGGATGAGCCGTTATTGGATTTACGTGTTTACAAGTACCCAATGTTTGCACTTGCGTCTGTAATTGCAATTGTTAACGCGGTGGCCATGTTTTCGGGTATGATTTTAACACCAGCTTATGTACAAAACGTCCGTGGTATTTCGCCGCTGAGCTCTGGGCTGATGATGCTTCCAGGTGCGGTTATAATGGGGATTATGTCACCAATTACAGGTAAACTATTTGATAAATATGGTCCTCGGATTCTTGGCATAGTGGGGCTTTCCATTACAGCTGTTTCAACTTATATGCTAGCAAACCTGCAACTCGACTCTAGTCACACACATATTATTCTTATTTACACACTGCGGATGTTTGGGATGGCGATGGTGATGATGCCACTTATGACAAATGGTCTTAATCAATTACCAACTCGTTTAAATCCGCACGGTACAGCTGTTAATAATACAGCTCAACAAGTGTCCGGTTCGATTGGTACTGCTATCCTTGTTACGATTATGAACTCTGTAACAAAAACAAAAGCTGAAAGTTTAATGTCTGATATAGATCCAACAACCTTTACAGAAACTACGAAGGCAATAGTAACTCAGAAGGCTTTATTATCTGGAATTCAATATTCATTTTATGTAGCGCTTGGCATGAATGTTGTTGCACTACTATTAGTTTTTTTCGTTAAACGTGTAGATACAAGTGCGGAGGCTGTCGAGAAGTTAAATCGGTAGAGAAGAATAAAACGCTAGATAAAGATTCCTACAAGTTTTTTTGCTGCTAAGGCGCCGGTATTTAAAGCTAGAAAAAACTAAAAGAAGCAGGGAAATAATTATATAGTAAAAGAGGACCTGATGTTCATATCAGGTCCTCTTTCATTAATAACAAGGTATACTTGCTTATCGTATTGGTTTAACTAAACTACTGATTTTTCGAATACTACAATCTTAAGCTCGTCAACTTCTCTATTTTTGGGTGTTTTAGAAGAAAATGAATCAAAATAATCTTTTTTATAAACAAATACAAGAGATGAGATCCGTTTGCAATTTCTCATAAACATTACAAGTTTAGATTATCTTTTAACACCAACATTAAAAGGCTCCAATTATATTTATTCGCTTCATTTTAATTTAGTATTTTTCTACAAGTTATAAATCTAATTGCCAAGCTTATACTCAATATCATAATCATGAATAGTTAGGGAAAAGATAAAATAAGGTAATCAATTACATATCTTTATCCCAGGCGATTAGTTGCTATTTCTTCTTTATTAAATGGGATATGTTATCCCGCATTAACGGGCAGTAAGACCCCCACCTCAAAATTTAGCGGAAGCAAAGAAGTTAGGTGGGGGACCAACTGCCCGTAAAAGCCCGATTGGTTCAACTAATAATCAGTGGGGGATGAACAAAACCCCCACTGATTAAAGTTTCACTTTATTTCATGCTTTTTTGAAAGGGTGTTTTAAATGGAAAAAAAAGTATCTGCCATTCCTCAGCCGAAAACATATGGACCGCTGGGTAATCTCCCATTAATCGATAAAGATAAACCGACGCTATCCTTTATCAAGATAGCGGAAGAGTATGGTCCCATTTTTCAAATTCAAACTTTAAGTGATACCATCATTGTCGTTTCTGGACATGAATTGGTAGCAGAAGTTTGTGATGAAACACGGTTCGATAAAAGTATAGAGGGTGCTTTAGCAAAAGTTCGTGCCTTTGCTGGGGACGGATTATTTACTAGCGAGACTCACGAGCCTAACTGGAAAAAAGCTCATAATATTTTGATGCCTACATTTAGCCAACGGGCAATGAAAGATTACCATGCCATGATGGTCGATCTTGCTGTACAACTCGTTCAAAAATGGGCACGGCTTAATCCGAATGAAAACGTAGATGTTCCGGAGGATATGACTCGTCTTACGTTAGATACAATTGGTCTATGTGGTTTTAATTACCGATTTAATAGCTTTTATCGTGAGACCCCTCATCCTTTTATCACTAGCATGAGCCGTGCTCTAGATGAGGCGATGCACCAATTGCAGCGGCTAGATATAGAAGACAAACTCATGTGGAGAACGAAACGTCAATTTCAACATGATATCCAATCTATGTTTTCTTTAGTAGATAATATTATTGCTGAACGTAAAAGTAGTGGAAATCAGGAAGAAAATGATTTACTTTCCCGTATGTTAAATGTACAGGATCCGGAAACTGGTGAAAAATTAGATGATGAAAACATTCGTTTCCAAATTATCACTTTTTTAATAGCTGGACATGAGACAACAAGTGGATTGTTATCTTTTGCAATTTACTTTTTATTAAAGAATCCGGATAAGTTGAAAAAAGCCTATGAAGAAGTAGACCGTGTTTTGACGGATCCTACTCCAACATACCAACAAGTTATGAAACTGAAGTATATACGGATGATTTTAAATGAATCGCTACGTCTATGGCCTACCGCTCCAGCATTCAGTCTCTATGCAAAAGAAGATACAGTGATTGGCGGGAAATACCCAATTAAGAAAGGAGAAGATCGTATTTCTGTTCTTATTCCACAGCTACATAGGGATAAAGATGCATGGGGAGACAATGTAGAAGAATTCCAACCTGAACGATTTGAAGAGCTGGATAAGGTTCCTCATCATGCTTATAAGCCATTTGGAAATGGCCAGAGAGCATGTATCGGTATGCAATTTGCACTTCATGAAGCGACTCTTGTAATGGGAATGCTTCTTCAACATTTTGAATTAATCGATTATCAAAACTATCAGCTGGACGTAAAACAAACATTAACGCTAAAGCCCGGTGATTTTAAGATTAGGATTCTACCCCGAAAACAAACTATTAGTCATCCTACTGTTCTTGCACCTACAGAGGACAAGCTGAAAAACGATGAAATTAAGCAGCACGTCCAGAAGACACCTTCTATTATTGGGGCCGATAATCTTTCACTTCTTGTTCTGTATGGCTCGGATACAGGTGTAGCAGAAGGTATTGCAAGAGAATTAGCAGATACAGCTAGTTTAGAAGGAGTTCAAACGGAAGTGGTAGCTCTTAACGATCGAATTGGAAATTTGCCAAAAGAAGGAGCGGTACTTATTGTGACTTCTTCTTATAATGGAAAACCGCCAAGTAATGCAGGGCAGTTTGTGCAATGGTTGGAGGAACTAAAACCAGATGAGCTAAAAGGGGTTCAATACGCAGTTTTTGGTTGTGGAGATCATAATTGGGCTAGTACCTACCAACGGATTCCAAGATACATTGATGAGCAGATGGCTCAAAAAGGAGCAACAAGATTTTCTAAACGCGGAGAAGCAGATGCAAGTGGTGATTTCGAGGAACAGCTTGAGCAATGGAAACAAAACATGTGGTCTGATGCGATGAAGGCATTTGGATTGGAGCTCAACAAAAATATGGAAAAAGAGCGCAGTACTTTGAGTCTGCAATTTGTTAGTCGTCTTGGAGGATCTCCTCTTGCACGAACATATGAAGCAGTTTATGCATCTATACTAGAAAATCGTGAACTCCAATCACCCAGCAGTGATAGAAGTACACGACATATCGAGGTATCTTTGCCAGAAGGCGCTACATATAAAGAAGGAGACCACCTTGGAGTGTTGCCAGTTAATAGCGAGAAAAATATCAACCGAATTTTAAAACGTTTTGGATTAAATGGGAAGGATCAAGTTATACTGAGTGCAAGTGGACGAAGTATAAATCACATACCTTTAGACAGTCCTGTTAGTTTATTGGACCTTCTTAGTTATAGTGTTGAAGTTCAAGAAGCTGCCACTCGAGCACAAATACGAGAAATGGTAACATTCACAGCATGTCCTCCTCATAAAAAAGAATTGGAAGCATTATTAGAAGAAGGAGTTTACCATGAACAAATACTAAAGAAACGGATTTCAATGTTGGACCTTCTTGAAAAGTATGAGGCTTGTGAAATCCGATTTGAACGCTTTTTAGAACTTCTTCCTGCGCTCAAACCGCGTTACTATTCTATTTCAAGCTCTCCACTCGTTGCACACAATCGTCTGAGCATTACGGTCGGTGTTGTTAATGCGCCTGCATGGAGTGGAGAAGGGACATATGAAGGCGTCGCTTCTAATTACTTAGCTCAGCGTCATAGTAAAGATGAGATTATCTGTTTCATTCGAACGCCACAATCAAACTTTGAATTGCCTAAAGATCCAGAAACACCAATTATTATGGTTGGGCCAGGTACTGGAATTGCACCATTCCGTGGATTCTTGCAAGCGCGTCGTGTTCAAAAGCAAAAAGGTATTAACTTAGGACAAGCGCATCTATATTTTGGTTGTCGTCATCCTGAAAAAGATTATCTCTATCGTACAGAACTAGAAAATGATGAAAGAGATGGATTAATCTCTTTACACACAGCTTTTTCTCGTCTAGAGGGACATCCAAAAACATATGTACAGCATTTAATAAAACAAGATAGAATCAATTTAATTTCGTTATTAGATAATGGAGCTCATCTTTATATATGTGGTGATGGAAGTAAAATGGCTCCGGATGTAGAAGATACCCTTTGTCAAGCGTATCAAGAAATTCATGAAGTCAGTGAACAAGAAGCAAGAAATTGGTTGGATCGTGTGCAAGATGAAGGGCGATATGGAAAAGATGTTTGGGCTGGTATATGAATGTTTCTTAATTAGTTACGTATTAACTAATGAATTTTTTTCGAATAAATTTCACTTTATTAGTATAGTGTATTTAGATGAATAGTGATTAACCGGACTATTTAGTATCTACTAAATAAAAAACAGGACCTGATATTCATCTATCAGGTCCTGTTTCACATAGACATTATACATGGATATTTTCCACACATTATCAATGTTTGTAATGTAGTTAGTCTTGTGGGTCAGCAATAAAATCAGATATTATTTTTTCGATATCGAAAGGAGTAATCCCTTTATCCAAAGAAAAAATGCTTTCTGCTTCTTCGATTTCTTGAACGAGTTCACCTCTAGCTTCAATATGTAATCGGAACAAGTCATATAAATTCGGTTTAACTAAATTAGTTAAAGCCTTTCCAACTAGTATCATACCTTTTTGATTAGCCTCGATGGTATTATCATAAGTTAGATCTCTTGTAAGAGACAAATCTGTCCAAATCAATTTTCGTTCCTTTAAGTCTAAAATAACTGGAATAGAGATTTGGGTGTCGGCAGTAATATCCACTTTATCTTGAACAGTAGAAGGTTCAAATACTTCACCTGAACCAGGATATTGACGAACCATCCAACCAGTAAAGCATTCTGGTAAATCTTTATATGGTTGATCTGTATAAGAAAGCAAAGTCATAACTACATAGCGTCCACCATATTTCAGTACAGACGGAATATCGAAATCAATGAATTCAGATGCTCCCTTTGGTGCAGAAGTAATATCTCCGCTATGGTAGGCTTTGAAATTTTTTGAACGTAAGTTCGTGAAGGATACATGTTCTTTGTATTGCCAATCTTCGTCGTACATTGCAGCAGACAAATCAATGTCAACACGTCCTGTATGTTGTCCATTCACATAGCCTTCTTTCCACCATAGGAAAAAACGAATCGTATCTCCTTCTGGCAAATCTACTTTACTTCCTCGAGATAATGTGCGAAGCGCTTTGCTGGCTGAACGTTGAGAGAAGGGAACTAAGTGATTTTTTAACTGTTCATCCAAAAATACTTTTCCGAGACTTGGAAGTTCTGCGAAGCGATTTTTTAAAGTATCTTCACACATTTTTACAATCATTAAACAAATATCCTCTGAGATAAATGGAAGTGTATTTTCGATACCTATAGCTTTTGCTACATTTCCCTTTGGAAAAAAGGTACGAAATTCATTTTTATCATTTCGATGCTTAAAATGAGCTGTGAGTTGAAGTAATACAGGAGTAGAAACGTTTCCTATTATACTTAGAAAATCTTCGAGAATATTGAAAACATCTGTTGACTTATCACTACATAAACGGATTAAATGATCCAAGCGTCTGGCAAATTCCCCCGGGCGAGTTTTTAAAAGATTTTTTGCTGTCATGATATCACGATTCAACAAAGCTGCTTCTATTTTTCCATTAAATGTTTCAACTTTAATGTTGTTGCGAAGCATCTCAAATGCTCGGTGGGTTTTTGGGAAACGAGTATGATATTCTGCTGGATGAAGAATTTCACCTAAACGAATCCAACGTTTTTTGTATCGAATCATATCTTCGGTAATGTTTCCGCATTGCTCTAACAATCCTAAAAGGAAGCGTCTTTCTACTCGGTTAAACTTCTTGAATCGAACGGAGGATGCTAAACTCACATCACCTTCAGATAAAGCAACTGCAAGGCGAAGAACATCAGTTGCTGTTTTAAAATACTTTGCAGCAGCATCGGCTGATATTTTTCTGTTTATTAATAAAACCCCAAGTATAAAAGACATATTTTCCTTATGAGGAATTACATTAGGTAGAAAACAGGAAACATCTTCAGTGTGTGTAATAGCCCATTCTACATCTGTCTTATCAGTTGAGGAAATAGAGCTGTTTGCACTAATCAATTGAGAAATCATTTGATTGAAATCTTCTTCACTTCCTAAGTCAATAACTTTCAAATCAACGCTATCTAAAAGAGGAAGTCGTTCTTCTACTTTTGATACAGGTAGGCACAACGTCACATAATGAATAACGGCATTGATGTATAAATCAGCGTCACTTAAATCCATCATTTGTTGCGGAAAGTTTGGATACATAGGAGTAAACTGAATATGTGCACCAACCATTTCTTTTAAATGTTTTACCAACTCTTTGTAAAACGATGTGAATGCATCAACCGAAAGTGTTTGCAACTCTTCTATTAAAGGCTCGGAAAAAATAAATCCTAAACTTTCCAAGTTTTTTAAAACAGTGGCTAAATACATGTTCGGTAGTTTATTTTCTTCTCTTTTTATAATTACTTTCAAACTTCTTCTTATGTAAATAGAATTTTTCATGAGAACGCCAGCTATTCACTCCTTATAAAAGAGGGGGAATAGTCCGACTGTCCTCCTTTCAGTGGTAGATTTTTATTTTTACATGCATAAAGACACTAATTGTAGAGAAATGCACAGAGGATACATAGTTATTTTTTAGTGAAAAATTAGAGGTATAACATTTAGTTGTTAAGTGGTAATTTGTTAATTAAGAAAAGAAAACCTCTACATCAATGGTTGATAAACTAAAGTTTATTCAATCCCAAAGAAGAAAGAGGTTTTATAGTCTAATTATTTTCATAGGAAATTGACAACTCTAAAACAATTTGAAATTTCTACAAAGAAGGAAGAATTGTCATAGCCTATGTGTTTAGCAGGAAAGTAACATCCCTATTTCGCCAAAGAAGTTAGAAGGAAGGAACGTCATAGCCTGCTTTATTAGTATATTCTCATGCGAAGAGCAATTCAAGTATACTGTCTGATTTTTTATATTTTTCTTAAAGGGGAATTTTCATTTTTGATATATTATGGAATGGAGTTGAATGAGTATTATAAATACAAAAGGTGAAATTAAAAAAACAAAAAGAAAAGTATTACTAACTATACTTACTATGTTCGTAATTATAATTGGATTTGGATATTGGAAACTTTTTAGTTTGCAAGGTGTTCCAAAAGGGGAATTAATTCGAACAGTGAAATCTCCAGATGGAAAATATCTCATCAAGATTTATTTTCATAATGCAGGATCATTAAGTGCGGATGCTGTTAGGGGTGAATTAGTTAACCTTGATACAGATTCAGAGAAAAATATATATTGGAATTATCCAGATACCGATCCATATATTGAATGGGTAAATAAGAATATTGTTAGAATTGGAGATCAAACTTTATATTTTTCGCAGAAAGAAACCTATGATTGGCGTGATGATGATAAGCACGTTAAAGAAATGCCTAAACAGTTTATTAGATAAAACAAGAAAATTTAAATGTATTTAATCTTATTTGTTTAACTATAGATAGTATTATATGAGTGAAAAAGTCCATTTAAATCTTCTAAATGGACTTTTTTAGGTTTCTAGATACGACTACTGATAAAAATGGAACAAACTTGTTACTTAGGTTGTCTATTAAGTATACGTATAAAACAGGTGTTCATGATAGTTCAATCATTTTATGAAAAGTGAGATGCAAGAAGAGTGATATCCGATACACTCTTTAATTGTATCGATATGTATAACACCTAGAAAAACTATATATTCTTGAAAGAGGTTGAAAATGTATGATAGTCTTAAACAAGTTTTTTAACATTTTACATTACAAAAAGATGGTACCTGTAGTATTTCTTTCATGTGCAACGCTTATAGGCTGTTCCGATGGTAATACTCAATCTGAATTACCTAAACAAACAAAACAAACAAATCAAACCAAACAAGAAACTACTGGTAATGATTCTTTTGCTAAACTTGAAAAAGAATTTGATGCTAAACTCGGTATTTATGCATTGGACACTGATACGAATCAAACCGTTACGTATCAATCAGATAAACGGTTTGCATACGCATCTACCCACAAAGCTTTAGCTGTGGGAGTACTTTTACAAAAGAAATCAATAGAAGATCTAAATCAAAGAGTTTTGTATACTCGTGAAGATCTTGTTAATTACAATCCAATTACAGAAAAGTATGTTGATAGGGGTATGACTCTGAAAGAGCTTGCAGATGCTTCCCTTCGATATAGTGATAATACTGCGCAAAATCTTATTCTTAAACAATTAGGTGGACCTAGTGAATTCAAAAAATCACTGAGAGAAATAGGAGATACCGTTACAAATCCTGAACGTTTTGAACCAGAGTTAAACGAAGTGCATCCAGGAGACGTACATGATACTAGTACCCCAAAGGCATTAGCTACTAGTCTTCAGTCTTTTGCGCTAGGAGATGTACTTTCAACTGAGAAACGGGATTTATTAATAGATTGGATGAAAAGGAATACTACGGGAGACAACTTAATTCGTGCTGGAGTTCCAGGAGGATGGGAAGTAGCTGATAAGACGGGATCGGGATCTTATGGAACCAGAAATGATATCGCAATTATTTGGCCACCAAATAAAAAGCCAATTGTTCTTGCGATACTTTCTAATCATGATAAAGAGGATGCTAAATACGATGATAAGCTTATTGCAGAAGCAACCAAAATAGCGCTGGGTGTCTTAAAAGCTAAAAATAAATAATAATAGTATTAGTTATTGAAATTTTCCTGTTTTTCCGTCACAATACTGTGACGGTCTTTTTGTGTATTTTACAAAAGATCGTCTTAAGTAAAGAAAGAAGATAGAAACCATCTCTATTAAGTTTATTAACTAAGTAACAACAAATATATGCTTTATTGAATACTTATTGCATTTAATGTGGAGGAATAAAATGGAGTCGAAAATTCTTATTGTTGATGATGATAAAGAGATTAGAAATCTTATCTCGGTATATCTGGAAAATGAAGGCCTAAAAACTCAAAAGGCAGAAGATGCTATACAAGCTTTACAACTGTTAGAAGAAAAGGACTTTGATTTGATTATTTTAGATATTATGATGCCGAATATGGATGGCATTGAAGCATGTATGAAAATTAGGGAAGATCGCAATATGCCTATCATTATGCTATCTGCAAAATCTGAGGATATAGACAAAATTCAGGGCCTAGCCTCTGGTGCAGACGATTATTTATCAAAACCGTTTAATCCCTTGGAATTAATCGCTAGGGTAAAATCCCAATTAAGAAGGTTTAAAAAATACAATTCATCAATAGAACATAATAAAAGCATTCTAGAAATTGGTGACTTAACCGTGAATACAGATACACGTCAAGTATGGATAAGAGGAAAAGAAACAAGGTTAACTCCAAAAGAGTTTGCTATTCTCGAACTACTTGCCCGCAACAAAGGGAGTGTCCTGAGTGTAGCAAAAATATATGAAGCAGTTTGGGAAGAGGTTTTTTATAAATCAGACAATACCGTCATGGTGCATATTACAAAAATAAGAGATAAAATTGAAGAGGATTCTAAACATCCCATTTACATTAAAACTGTTTGGGGAATTGGGTATAAAATATGAAGAATGTTAGTTTCAGAAATAAGATCATTACAAAACTTCTTGGTGCTGTTGCAATTAGTTTTTTTATTTCATTTGGTTTAACAATCCTCATTTTGGTATACGTCATAGATCCATTATTTGTAAAACACGAAGAATTTGGTATGTTTGAAGGCAATTTGGCATTGTTTTTCTTATTCGCGTTCGCAATCTTTACCTTTATCATACTTTTTTTGATATTGGTTCGAAAGAAAATAGTATATTTGAAGCTCATTTCGGATAATGTAAATGATATTGCCAATGGAAAACTGGGTTTGACAATTGGGATTAAGGGGAAGGACGAATTGACCCAACTTGCTCAAAATATCAACTATATGTCCAAGGAATTGGAAAATACATTTGAACAAGAAAGACGATTAGAACGTACAAAAAATGAACTTATAACGAACGTATCTCATGATTTACGCACACCGTTAACATCTATTATTGGCTATATAGATTTATTAAAACGAGGGCAATACAATAGTAAAACACAATTACAGGAATACCTTGAAACCACGTATTCAAAGGCACAGAGACTGAAATATTTAATTGATGAGCTGTTTGAATATACTCGTTTATCAGGCGTAGATGCTAAGTTAAATCTTAATGAAGTCGATTTATCAGGTTTGTTGGAGCAAATAGTTGGAGAATACATTCCTATATTTGAAAAGGAACGCTTAATCGTTCAAAAATCAATTACACAAGAAACAATACCTATTTTCATAGATGCAGAAAAAATGGTACGTGTATATGAAAATCTGTTTATGAATGCGATAAAGTACAGCATGAAACCATCCGAATTATCTATATGTCTTGAACTAATAGGTAACAAGGCAATTTTGAAAGTATCAAATAAAGTCGAGAAACCGCCTGTTAGCGATCCGAATAAATTGTTTGAAAGGTTTTTCAGGGGTGATAAGGCAAGAAAAAATGATCAAGGAAATGGACTGGGGCTTGCTATTTCAAAAAGAATTGTTGAACTTCATCATGGTAATATACATGCAGAATATAAAGAAGGTTGGATATCCTTTATTGTTGAACATCCAATCGAATAGATTGGCTTATGGAATTACAGGTTCCATAAGCTTTTTTTTTATAAACCTTAAGAATTCTTAAGGTTTTTTCAGGGTGTTTCCTAATTTTTATAGTTTATCATGTATGTATTCAAAGCGATGAGGTGAGTGGAGAAATTAAAATAAAATTTTCTTTACAGCTTCCAAGTGGATACATCGTGACAGCCTTATGGAAAAGGTAGATGCAACATGACTATTTTGTTAGTAGCAAATATGAATAGCAACTTATTTTAAAGAAATGAAAAAACAAACGTAGGAGGATATATATGACGAAACCAGTTGTAGACGTGAAAAACGTCCAAAAAGTTTACGGTAAAAAAGGTGATAACCAATCACACGCGTTAAAAGGTGTTTCATTCTCAATTCATGAGGGGGAGTTTGTCGGAATTATGGGGCCATCTGGTTCTGGTAAAACAACATTATTAAATGTAATTTCAACGTTAGATAAAGCGACAGGCGGTGTTGTTGAAATTGCGGGTACGGATATTACGAAAATGAAGCAAGGTGAGCTTTCTGATTTCCGTTCGCAAAAATTAGGATTCATTTTCCAAGACTTTAACTTATTAGAAAATTTATCTATTTACGAAAATATTGCACTTCCACTTTCACTTCAGGGTGTCCCATCACGAAATATTGGACAGAAAGTAGAAAAGGTAGCTGATATGTTAGGAATTTCAGCAATCCTTCAAAAGTATCCATCTGAAGTATCTGGTGGACAAAAACAGCGTTCAGCAGCAGCACGTGCGTTAGTGCATGAGCCAGCAATTATTTTAGGGGACGAGCCAACAGGAGCGCTTGATTCTAAAAATGCAACAAGTTTACTGGATGCGATGACAAACTTAAATAAAGAACAAGGTGTATCCATTATGATGGTGACGCATGATCCTTACAGCGCAAGTTACTGTCAGCGTATTTTATTCATTCAAGATGGTGAGTTATATAAAGAAATTCATCGCGGTGGTACCCGTGAAGAATTCTATAAAGAAATTTTAGACGTGCTTGCAAACTTAGGCACACAAAAAGCGTAAGGAAGGAAGTTCAATCATGTTATTTAAACTTTCTATGTCAGGCCTAAAAAGTAAGTTGCAAGATTACATTGTTTTACTTGTTGGTCTTATTGTCTCTATTTCAACTTTTTATATGTTTCAAACGCTAGCATCCAATAAAACGTTCCTTGAATCTAATTCTTCTATTAGGGATATTGTCGCTGTCTTTAAAATTGGTTCCTTTTTGTTAGCGGTTATCACATTTTTCTATATTTTATATGCAAACTCTTTCTTATCAGCTCTTCGTCAAAAAGAATTTGGTATGTATATGATGTTAGGAGCAAAAAAGCATAAAGTTACATTACTTATGTTTATCGAAACAATCGTATTAGGCGCTGTGTCTCTTGCGATTGGAATTACAATTGGTGTAGGACTTGCAGAAGGTATCGGTCAACTATTAATGAAACAACTCGAGTTTGCTGGTGAAGGTTATAAAGCATTTTATCTACCATCAATAACTATTACTTGCGTCTACTTCTTTGTACTATTTATATTATCAGCAATTATGAATAGTATTAAATTATCGCGTATTTCTGTACTGCAACTTGTACATGCAGATGCACAAACTGAACGTGTCGCCGTAAAAGGAAAAATGACCGTTGTAGTTGCATTCCTTGGTATTCTTTTATTGGGTATTGGTTATGCATCATTGATTTATATGTCATATGTAAATCCGCTAATTGCTTTGGGATTAATGGCCGTTGGATTAATCACAGCAACCGTTGGTACTTACCTTATATTTGGATCACTTCTCCCAGTTATGATTAACAAGCTAAAGAGTAATAAAAAACATAGTGAAAAAGGCTTAAATGCTTTTACTTTTGCACAATTAAATTTCCGCATTAATGGTCTAACAAATGTGCTTGCAACAGTAGCAATCTTAGTGGCTCTTGGTGCTGGTGGAATTGCTTGTGGTATGGCATTTAAAAACAACATCCTAAAAACGACAGATCAAATGCGAATTTACGATTCAGTCATTCATAATCCAACAGCGGAAGAAAAGAAAATTTTGGGTGGTATCTTATTTCAAGAAAAACATGAATATCATTACAAAGTTGATGATAGGTATGTTTATTATCTTAAAGAAGATGTAGAAAAAAATCGTCCTTTCTTGCAAGGTATGAAAATAGAGAAAGTTTCAGAGGAAATACCCATTGGTGCATTTTCAATAAAACGGGTTCAAGGAGAGACGAACACAAAACAATGGATCCAGGCTTTCAGAACGATCCAGCCAGATTATATGTATCCTGATTATGAAATGAAAATTGTAGATCAAAACATATACGATGGTATGAAGGGTAAAGAAAGTACTGTGTTTATGGGGAGAACAGATGATTTTGGATCATACATAAAAGAATGGAAAAAACTTGATGAATTACAGATGGCAAAATATAAAAATGTGAGAGCGGAAGAATTGGATAGTAAGTATCAAGCGTATATTGTGAGTCATAATTTTGCCAGCGGACTAATATTTATGGGTTTTTTCGTTGGAGTTGCATTTTTAGCAATGATGGCAAGCTGCTTAATGTTTAAAATTCTATCCGGTGCATCCAAAGATAGTACACGTTATCAAATGCTTCGTAAAATCGGTGTTCGCAGGGAGTTATTAATACAATCGATTTATAAAGAGTTATTCTTCGTATTTTTAGTCCCAGCAATTGTGGGTATTGTTCACGTATTAGTTGGTATAAACATGTTCAGCGTTCTTTTGGCTGATCCGTACTTTCGTATTTGGCTACCAATTATTATTTTCGTAGTGATTTACTCGATTTACTACTTGATTACAGTTCAATTGTATAAAAGAATTGTACTTCCGAAAGAAAAATAGTTTTACAAAACATACAAAATGTTAAACTCAAAAAAACCAGTGATATCCTACACATGTACTAGTATCACTGGTTTTTTATATGGAAATTTGATGGTCAATTTGACAAATTATAAAAAATTACAAGCTCAGTTTTACATTTTTCCAACGATATTTTTGTAAAATTATCTTTCTTTTCCCTCTGTTTGATTGGCTTGGAACTCCATTTTTAACGCAATACTATCCCCTTGGAACACGTTCTGATCTGTGCCGTTGTCTTCAAATACAAACTTTATCCAAAACCAATCCATTTTCCCAGGTTTTAACCCCCCTGTTTCAGTCCACTTAGAATGAAATACTTTTTTGGAGACAATCTCTGAACTTTGTGATTTTAGTTCTGCAAGGGTTGTCTCGTATGCAGGGCTTTTTGCAGGATCCCAATCCCAAAGAAATTGTACTTTAATATGTTTACCGAAATCTTCTGTAGTATTATTTTGTTTTAAGTCGTTTACAGTATAGTCTATTTTCATCATGATATCTTTAATATCTAAGGAACCACTATTTTTTAAATTGAATTTTTTTAATATTTTGTCCCCAGGTTTTAAATTTTCTAAGTTAAGTGAAGTAGTTGGTTGCATAGCTAAATCCAATGTACCTGCAGCAAATGTATTATTTGTCACAACTTGATCGCTAAAATATGCATATGTTCCCCCACCAATTAAAGACATACCAAGAGCGGCTGAAACCACTCCAACACCTAATTTCTTTTTCAATGACATTTTTTGTTCCTCCCATATCATTTTTACAATTTTTCTCCCTAATTAACTAAAACGCTCCCCTTGATACAGGTATAGCATCAATTGTAAGAATTTTGTATTGAAATAAGAATATTACTTATTGAGAAAATTATGTTGTTATTTGTTTTCTATAAATTAAACGTACTCAAAATAGAAAGTTTGAATCCGGAATTTTCTTATTATATAGCGCTGCGGCCTTTTCATGTTTCGAAGCCACGTGTAATAACAATCGATAAGAATCCGGCTTATTCTATAGCAATTGAGTAGTTGAAAAAAGAAAAAGGCATACCTGATAGTAAGCAACTTAGACAACAAAAGTAATTGAATAATATAGTAGATGGACTTGTAACATAAAATACGATTTCGTTAGGAATATATATGTTTTATTCTCTTTTACGTTGTTTTTGCACCAGGACCAAAATACAAAGGGCGCAAGAAGAGCTACGTAACGTTAAGAGGAAATAAAGAAAGCGTAGCTATATAGAAAAAAGCGGTATGGAACAAATGAAACTTGTATCATGTCTATATATTGAAACCATATTAAAAGTGAGGGCAGTTTTATGTTTATTCAAATGAGTTTGAGGTGTAGAAATGGGACAGAAGTTTATTGAAAAATGTAATCATGACGAGCTCGACTATGTTATTAAAGACTATTGGCAAGATGTATGGAATTATTCATTTATTATTACAAAAGATCCACACTTATCAGATGATATCACACAAGATGTCTTTATAAAGGTTTTTAAACATTGGCATTCGTTTCGAAAGGATTCATCTATTAAAACGTGGATATTAAAAATCACAAGAAATACAGCAATAAACTATTTAAAATCCGCTTATTTTAAAAGGATATCTTTAGTGGGATTTTTTAGTGACGACAAGCAGTCTTCTTCGGCAGAACAACAGTTTTTTAAACAAGAGGAACTAAATGAAGTGTGGGATGTTGTATTAAAACTACCTAAAAAACACCGTGAAATACTAATATTAGACGCAAAATATGAATTATCTTATGAAGAAATGGCTGAAACATTAGGTGTGTCAATTGGAACAGTCAAATCTAGATTAAGTAGAGCGAGAAGTAAAGTTTCAAAACTAATAGGGGAGGGTAGAAGTGATGAACAGTAAAAAAAATCCTGACTGGTATAGTAAATTGAAAAAAGGACCAATGGAGCATCGGAAAGATGAAGAAGAATATATTGATAAAATAAAGCAATCGGTATATCAAAATAGTAAAGTAGATTCTGTAACATATAAGAGACCATTTCGAAAAAAAGCATTGCCTGTTGTAGTTGTTTTGGTTTGTACAATGTTATTTTTCATTGTTCAACAACCTTGGCTTGATGATAATAAATCACCGGTACAAAGTAGTACTCAAATTGAGCCGAAAACAAAAGATGAATCTGCTCAAGATGCATCATTGAAACAATTTATGAATGATTTATATCAAAGTACAAATTCAAAAAATGAAAATGATTTGTATAGAGCATTAAATGAGGAAGTTCTATTTAAAGGGAAGAGTTATAAGAAGGATGAATTGAAGTTTAATGAAGATATTTTTCATGAGTTGCAAGTCGCTCTTACAATGGGGGGAGAGTTTGCAAATGATACAAAGCAAATATATAAAGTACCAAGTGGATTGACAGAAAGTGACCAACCAAAGCAGGCGCATTATATATATGCAACTGTTACTGGAAATAAAACGAAGATTTTAGCTGAACCAAAACGAGAAGCACATGTTTTATACGAAGTAACTAATGAAATGGTAAAAGCTTGGATTCCAGAAAAAGTACAGAATGAGGAATATATAAAAATATCGACATTTAACGGTAATACTGGGTATGTACAAAAAGAATATGTTTTAACGGATATTAAATATTCATTTGTGTTCGAAAAGGATCATGAAGGTATGTGGAAAATAATAAATATAGATTCTATATGGTAAAAGAGGAAGGTTCACTTTAATGAACCTTCCTCTTTGTTTTTATTTTCTTATTGAAGTGTATGCCAGAACTCTAAAACTTCTGCTGTAACGAGAGCAGCGATGTTTTTTTCTGAATTACTACCCGGAATAACGACAGAAATTGCGATTTGTGGATTTTCGGTAGGAGCATATGAAATGAAAAGAGAATGATTTATCATTCTTTCTTGCTCATTAGGAGAACCTGTACTACCCGTTTTACCTGCGACATGAAAGGGTAAATTTTTAATCTCCTCTATATTCTGACCCATTCCACCTTGCACGACACTCCAAAATTCCATAGGATAACGATTTGAACTTTCTAAAAGGGGTTTAAACTTTTTGGTTTCTTTACCATCTTGACCAATAATAGCACTTACAATTTGAGGTTTATATTTATCACCTTTACTTGCCAAAGTTGCTGCATATTGAGCGAGTTGAAGGGGGGTATGCACTTCATTTTCTCCCCAAGAGGCATTTAATAAAGCGGAGAGCCCCTTTTCAAACGTATTAGATGGATGGAATTCATATTGTCCGTCTTCTTCAAAGGGTAAATCAATCCCGGTTTTAGAACGTAGGCCGAATTGCATTAAATAATCTGTCCATATATGTGCCACTTTTTCTATATTCCCATTATTTTGGTTGAATAAGGGCAGAGCTACTTTTGCTGTCATAAATGTGTTAGATGAATTAATGATAGCCTGCCTTGGTGTAATCTCACCTGTTGGCGTTCCAGGTGCATTCGAAATGTTATTTTGATTATCATACTGAAAGGTACCCTTATCTAAATAAGTATCTTCAGGTTGAAAAAGCTTTTCGTTTAATCCAATTAAAATAGTAAGAGGTTTTATAGTAGAGGACATATTTACATAAGATTCACCATACTTTAATTTTTGAATTGTTTTATTTTGCGAAAGTGATTTAAAGTTTTCATTTTTAGATGATACATATGTATTTGGATTAAATACTGCCGAGTTGGCCATAGTTAAAATTGCACCAGTTTTTACATCGCTCACTACAGCATAACCACCTTTAGCATCAGGTAATTTCTTAATTTGGGATCTTAATGCTTCCTCTGTTTTTTGCTGCAATTTAGAGTCTAAGGATAGCCGGACATCTTTTCCTTTTTGTACGTTTTGAATGTTCCAGAAGAACTTTTTATTACCAATCTTAAAAATAAGAGTTTTTCCTGGTTTTCCTTTTAAATCATTTTCATATTGCAACTCAATCCCACTTTTTCCAACAAGCATATGCTTTGATTTAAGGTCATTTTCTACATACCCAATTACCTGCGAACCAATTTCGTGTTTAGGATAATATCGAATCCATTCATCATTAATTATTACATTATTGGGTTTGTTTTTGTTTATGAATGCAAGTTCATTCTCAGTTATATCAGAGTATAACGGTATATCATTCATAGTCTGCTTTTTACAAGATTGTTGTAATTGAGATTTTATGTTCTTTGTAGAAATATCATGTTGAAACTCGCTTGAAAATTGATTAAAAAAAGCTAATGTGTTTGATGTGTCTTGTTTCGATAGCTTTTCATTATTAGAAGTGCAATATAGAGACTTAATTTTCTTATTTGTAGCTAGTATTGCACCATTTTGATCAAAAATCTTTCCTCTTTCAGCTGAAGAAGTTGCGATAGTAATTGAAATGAAGTTGATTTTTAATAAAATTAGTAAAATCAAACCTAGAATAGAAAGAACCGCAAAAAATCTCCATCTTTTTGTATGTAACATATAACCCTCCCTTATGTAGCCTATTTCATCTTATATTTAATTATTTTTTTTGTAAATGTGGAACAACTTTATTGTTTAGGTTGTCTATTAAGTATTACAGCATGAAGAAAGGAATAATTAGTATGAAAAGTTACTAACAAGTCTATTTATAAGTTTAATATGAGTCATTATACAGTTTAGCATCTCTAATGTAAGCAACAAAAAAATAGAGAGAAAAACAAGAAAGGCGATTTTTCAATTACTGGGCTGTACCCTATGCCCATCAAGCTAATATTTTCAGGAACCCCAAAACAAAAACTTTATCTCTTGACAGTTATTTATGTAAATTTAGCTCGTATTTTTGAACGGCATGACGATTTTATCTTATTCAGCCTTGTTTAAAATTACTTCCCTAACGAATAAATCCTATATCTTTTGCGAGCCTTTGAAGGTCCAAAGCTCGATTGTTGAATTAGTAATCACTGTACAAAATTATATTCATAAAAACAGAGGTGTAAAATGAACACTATTTTTAATCTAATCGCTAGCTATGCGATTACTACGATTCTACTCACATTCTTGTTACTACTTTTATTTGTTTTTAGTTATTTTGTATTATACAAAAAGATATGTAAAGGAGAAAAAAAACTTACTGTAAAACAAATTATATTGTTTGTTTTAATAACAGGATATTATTCCCTTGCATTATCAGCTACTTCATTTGGTCGTTCAGATGATATGGCCTTTGTAAGAACCATTGATTTTGACGTACTTAGTGTTTATAAAAAAGCATGGAATACATTTTCATTTACTTCCTTTTTCCATATCATTGTGAATATAGGTATGCTTTTTCCTTTAGGAATTTTATTCCCATTATTTAGTAAGGTTTTTCAAAAAACAAAATGGATGTTAATCATCTCAATTATAGCAAGTTTATTGATTGAAATTCTTGAATTCACACTGCAACGAGGAAGTATGGAACTAGCGGATTTACTTCATAATACTTTAGGCATGATGCTAGGATATTCTGTGTTAAACATAGTTCTTATATTTTTGAAAAAAAAATCAAACAGATACCAAAATAATCAAATATTTATACCTTCCCATTACAGTAAGTTTCGTCGCACTAGGAATAATGATTTCGTATCAAATGAAGGAATTTGGAAATATGCCTATTGATCCCATTACAAAAAATGATATGTCTCAAGTTACTATGAAAACATCAATACAGTTAAAAGACGAAGGGAAAAAAATGCCTGTTTACAAATATTATGGTACAAAAAAATCACATATTCGAGATGTTGAAATTCTTTCTCCAAAGGAGGCATTTCAAAAATTGAAACAAGGAGAGTTTGATCCTATAGGATCCTTCAAAGCAGGTGATACATTATTCATTACAAAATATAATATAGATTACTATACTGATACAAAAGGTTTCTCACAGCCTATATATGTTTTTGAAGTTCAGTTAAATGATAGGGATAGTTGGTTTCAACCTATTTCCGCAAAGAAATAACGTAAATTTGGTTTAATTGCCAAGCTATTTAAGAAATAAACAGAGACCTGAATGTATGAAGAAATATTATGAAGGGCATGAGGATTGGTATGAAAATAAGACGGAAGCAGTTAAGCAACGATATGAGTGGTTAGAAGAAACTTGCCGACTTGAAATGAAATCGTTTAAAGAATTGCAATATAAACGAATTACTGGAACGGATGGAGAAAAAAGATTCATTAATGACATTGATGATTATTTTAAACATTATAGTATAGAAACTTATGATATGGATTGGGTAGAAAAAGAATGTGTAAACGTGATGTTCTTCTTCATTTTAGATGAAGCTAAACAGTATCAAAAATATTATCCTCATAATCTTGGGAAATCAAGAGTATCTTGTACAGCTCTCCTTATACCTAATTATAAATGTTTATGTTCAATCTTAGATTTCCTGCTTGGAGGAATAAAATGATCTTGAACAAAGTTTATATAAATAATCCTACAAACCATTGCAATATAAAATACTGCACAAAAGAAGATTAAAATGTATTTAAATGTCTTGTTTATATTGGTACCTTCCTAAAAGGAACTAATTTGGATTTTAATATTGTATGTAAAAAGGAAAGGATAGTTGAACAGGAGAGTATACCTGTTTACATCTATCCTTTTTTACAACAATATGACCACATTTACTACTACAACAAATTTTCATATAGTTATTGAACTATTTTTTGAATAACTAAATTAACCTTTTCGTTAACTTTAATTACGAATAAATGGTCCCCTTCACCTTCAATTGGATCAACTACATCTTCATTAAAAGATTCAGCATGTTGTCTACCATGTCTATTAAACTAACAGTTTTTATTTTCCCTAATTCTTTTCCATACCTAAGGTACCCAAAAGTCCACTGGATTCCCGAGGCTACTATCCACATTTGTGTCTCTAAAAAGACTTTTTGTGCCACTAGACGTAACTGTAGATTCCTGAACAAGAAAAATCATGAAAATACACACAAAGTTAGATTATCATCCATTACATTACTGTTTTGCTTCGTTCGAATAGAAAAACTCGGAAGAACGCCACTTGTTCGATATCTCCTCAATGTGATAAGGTGTCGTTCTGCAGCATCCGCCTATTAAACGTGCACCTGCTTGGTACCATTCTTCAGATTGAATATCCAACGTGTTACATTGTTCATGACCATGCCATGTTTTTGTTTCTGGATTATAAGTTTCACCAGAGTTTGGATAAACAATAATTGGTTTTTTTGTGTTTGCCCGTAACTCTTGGATTGCACCAGTCACAACAGTTACGGGTGCACAATTGATGCCTATCGCTACAATTTGTTCACTTTTCTCAAAAACTCGTGCACACTCCACTAGTTTCATACCTTCACTAATCTCTTTCTCATTTTTTAGCGAAAAGGAAAGCCACGCATATGTTTCTGGAAACTCACGCAATAATGTATCTAATACTCTTGCTTCTTGCAGGCAAGGGATCGTTTCAAATGCCAATAGATCTGCACCTGCTTCGATTAACGCAGACATTCTCGAACGGTGAAAGTCTGCTAATGTTTTATCTGTCACAACATAGTTACCTACATACTCTGAACCATCTGCAAGGTAAGCTCCGTACGGCCCAACTGATGCAACAACCAATGGTTTAGGCCTATTCGTTTGCGTATTTTCCTTCCAAAAATCATCTCTTGCCTTTCTTGCAAGTAACACCGTTTTCTTAATTAATTCCAAAGCTTCCTGTTCTTGTATTCCACGCGCGGAAAACCCACTAATAGTAGCTTGATAGCTTGCTGTTATGGCACAGTCTGCTCCAGCACGAAAATAGTCCGAATGCACCTGATAAATTAGTTCCGGGTTTTCTAGTAACACACGTGCCGACCAAAGGGGATCGTCCAAATTACATCCATGCGCCTCCAATTCAGTAGCTAATGCTCCGTCAAGAAGCATAATGGAATGTTGGGATAAAATAGCATCAATTGGGTTGATTTTGTTCGACATAATCTACACCCCTCTTTTTTAGATTTTTTGTTAGATAATAACTTCCATAGCAAAACAAAATAAACGGTATGCCGCAATATAAGGCAATTCTCTGTGTTGGATCGAATGCAATTCCAATACACGATGCCAGACAAAGGATAAAAGAAGCAATTGGTACTAATGGATATAGTGGTGTGCGATAAATCAAGTCCTTTTCAGAATTTCCTTCTTTCAAAAATTGTCTGCGAAATAGGAACTGGGAAGCGCTAATACTCATCCAAACTATAACTACTGCTAGACCGGAAATGGAAACAAGTACGATATAGACAGTATCTGGTGCCACAATACTTGAGAGCAAAGCCAAAGCTCCACCCATCATACTGAAAATGACGGCGTTGATTGGAACACCTTGCTTCGTCATTTTCCCAAAAATCGGGGATATCGTATTCTTATTAGCAAGCGACCAAAGCATTCTAGAAGAGGCATAAAGGCCTGAGTTTGCCGCAGATAAAATGGCTGTTAAGATAACGAAATTCATTATGTCAGCTGAATATGGCACCCCAATTCGTTCTAGAACTGCAACAAAAGGGCTCTCTAATACCCCTGCATCGGAAATAGGCAATAACGCAGATAAAACAAAAATCGTTCCTACAAAAAAGATGATCAATCTCCACAGAGTAGTTCGAATGGCCTTCGGTATCATTTTTTCTGGGTTCGCTGTTTCTCCAGCTGCAATGCCTATTAATTCTGTTCCCGAAAAAGCAAAATTAACCGCAAGCATGGTCATCATAATGGCCGTAGCACCATGAGGAAATAAACCTCCACTTGTAAAATTAGAAAAGAATGGTGCTGCTTTTGAATGAGTCATTGGAAGAAACCCTAGCATTGCCGCTACTCCTAAAACAATAAAAATCACAATAGCTATAACCTTTATCGATGAAAACCAAAATTCGGATTCGGCGAAAAATTTAACAGTCAGGACATTTAATACAAAGATCAAAATGGCAAAAAGAGCACTCCATACCCAAATATTAACCGATGGAAACCATCGCTTCATAAGTAATCCTGCGGCTGTAAATTCAGACCCTAAAGCAACAGTCCAAGTTAACCAATACAACCAGGCTACTGTATACCCTGTACCAGGTCCAATGTATTTAACTGCATAACTATGAAATGCGCCCGTTTCAGGCATATGTACGGAAAGCTCGCCTAAACATAGCATAACTAGATAAACTACTAGCGCACCAATCAGATAGGATAGAATTGTTCCAAACGGGCCAGCTTGTTGAATAGTGTAACCCGAGCTTAAGAATAAGCCAGTTCCAATCACCCCACCAAGTGATAGCATGACTAAATGACGTGCTTGCATTTTTCTTTGAAATTCTCTCCCATTTTTGTTCTCCATTTCTACTCTCCTTTAGTTACTATCCAGAAAAAACAAAAACGCACTCTAAAAAAGAGGGCGTTACTGACAAATAAAAACGGAAGCTCTCATCTATCAGGATTATCACCCGCTGGAATTAGCACAGTGTCTACTTAAGCAGACCTGTTGCTGAGGTTTCATAAGGCCAGTCCCTCCACCTCTCTGGATAAGAAATATTTTTTTATAACCTTATCAATCCATTTAATAACTGTCAAGATAATTCTGTTTTTTAAAAAAATATCTATTATAGAAATACAAAAAATAGAGTATTACTATAACTGCAACCCACTCCTTCTCGGGTATTATTTAAAAATCGAACATACACAACCTGATTTATTTATGATACGGTTCACAAGCACTGCCTCAAAATTTAATGCACTTCTAAATATCTTCTTACTTCTTTGGCTATGGGGTCACCATACATAACCATCAACTCAGGTGATTTTAATACCCTCAAATATCAAAAAAACGTTATCTTTTCTAAACAAGCTAAATTAGAAAGGATGATGTTTTCTTATGAATCTCTCGATTCAAGATGAATTATTACCATTTGCAGAATAATTACAACGATATGTTACACCTGTATTCTTAGAAGAACTTGCAAGGGAAATAGGATTTATAAGGCGAAGACTTAAGTTTTCTGGATCAGAATTAGCTGCTATTTTCATTTGGATTAGTCAACGGGCGGCAAGTGATTCCTTGGTTCGATTATGAGTGGGCTTCATGCAGCGGCAGGGCTTAGCCCTGAGGGAATTAATAAAACTCCTGTTGAAGTTTCTAATTGACTACAAAGTTGAGTAATAGAGGTAGTAGCGGTTTGTTGATTTAACCATACACACAAATATAAAAAATGATGCCCATGGCACTTGCGTTTTCATTTCATTCCGCCTGCTTCTATAGCTAATTGATTAAGTGTAGTGGGAGACATATATCGATATAACTCTTTAGCAAATAAAGACAACTCTTGTTTTTGATAAATATTTATAAAAAGCACGTCACCTTTTCTCATTAACATAAGTGAATAGTAACGTGCTTTTAACTTCAAGAATAGTCTAAATCCTTAAGTTGATGGATGTGGGGTACCACCACATGCCCATCAAGCTAAAAATGGATTTTCTATGAAATTCCATTTTTTTGTTGTGCCACTATTACCGTTTCTGTTTCGTTATCAGATAAGCTCAAATTTCTTCCTCATCTTAAAGTGGAACAAATTTATTACTTAAATTGTCTATTTAGTACCCTTTTTAAATATGAATATATTTCTTAAAGTGACTTCAATAATTTTAAGTAAATCAAAAGGAGAATTGAAAGGCAGGAGAATATAGCATGTCAGAAAATTATCGTTCTCGAGAGGAGCGACGACAAGTTAAAAAGAACAAACAGCCAGCAGCTAAAAAACAAAAACCAAAAGGCAAGACATCATTTTTTCGTAAGTTTTTAATTAGTTGTTTATTAGTTGGTATTGTAGGGTTAGTCACAGGGGTTGCTACTTTTTTCGTTATGATCAAGGATGCGCCAAAACTCGAGAAAGCAAAACTTGTTAATCCGTTATCCTCAAAAATTTATGATAAAGATGGGAAATTGATATATGAATATGGGAAAGAAAAACGAACGAATATTATGTATGGTCAAATTCCTAAGTTAGTAGAAAATGCGTTTTTAGCGACAGAAGATGCACGTTTTTACGAGCACAGTGGCGTAGATTTTAAAGGTACTGCACGTGCAGTTTTAGTCAGCCTAAAAGGGGATTACGGCTCTCAAGGTGGAAGTACGATTACGCAGCAAGTTATTAAAAATTATTTCTTATCGATGGAAAAAACGTCAAAGAGAAAGGCACAAGAAATATATTTAGCGTATAAGCTAGAACAACAGTATTCAAAACATGAAATTTTAGAAATGTATTTAAATAAAGTTTACTTAGGTAACCGTTCATACGGAATTGCAACAGCAGTACAAAATTACTATGGTAAGGAATTGAGAGATTTAACACTACCAGAAGTTGCAATGCTTGCTGGCTTAATGAAAGCGCCTAATAACTATGATCCAACGAAAGAACAAAATATCAAAAAAGCAACAGAAAGAAGAAATGTTGTACTTCAATTAATGAATCGACATGGTTATATTACAAAAAAGGAAATGGAAGACGCATCAAAAATTCCAGTAACAGAAGGACTTAAGAAAGCAACTGAACAAAAAGAAATGCCATATCCTGCTTTTATGGATGCGGTTGTGAAAGAAGTTGAAAAAGAAATGCCAGATGCAAATATTGGATCTGACGGTTTAGAAATTTATACAACATTAGATCCAAAGGCACAGGATTTTGCGGACAAGCTTTTAAATAGCGGTATTATTAATTATCCAAATGAGAAATTCCAAGGGGCTTTCACATTTATGGATACGAAAACAGGAGAAGTACGTGCAATTGGTAGTGGACGTGGTGAAAATAAAGCTGTTTTTAAAGGACATAATATTGCAATTGAATTAAATCGCTCAGCAGGTTCCACGATGAAACCAATTTTTGATTACGCTCCTGCAATTGAATATTTAAAATGGGCTACTTACCATCAAATTGATGACTCTCCATATAAGTATTCAACAGGACAAGAAGTTAGAAATGCAGATAGAAAGCATTTAGGACCAATTACAATGCGTGATGCATTGAAAACTTCCCGAAATATCCCGGCTATTAAAACTGCAAAAGAAGTAGGAATTAATAAATCAAAAGCTTTCTCTGAAAAGCTAGGTATTACATTTAATGTAGCACCGACCGAATCAACAGCGATTGGTACAAATGAAGCGTCACCAACTGAAATTGCAGGCGCTTATGCGGCATTTGGTAATGATGGTAAGTACACGAAACCACATTTTGTTAAGAAAATCGTTTATCCAGATGGTAAATCAAAAAGCTTTGAGCAAAAGCCAAAACGAGTTATGAAGGATTCTACAGCATATATGATTACTGATATGCTTCGTACTTTTGTTTCATCTGGATTGGGTACAGCAGCTAATATAGGTTCTTTAGATGTAGCCGGTAAAACAGGGACAACAAACTATTCTTTAGAACAAATAGCACAATATAATCTACCAGAAAGTGCTAATCGTGATAGTTGGTTTGCTGGTTATACACCACAATATACGATGGCTGTATGGACCGGATATACAAAGGATAGTAAAGATGATTATATTAGTAGTAAAAATACGAAAATTGCTCAATTGATTTTTAAAGAAATGATGAGTAAGTTTGCTACAGATAAATCGCAATTTAAAATGCCGAACAGTGTGGTTCAAGAAGATAGCGAATTACGTATTAAAGGTGAGAAGCGTGATACTTCTCCAAATGCGAAAATAGCCAATACGACTGAACAGCCAAATGAAAATAAGCAAAAAGAAAAGCAAAAGAAACAAGAAGAATTAAAGAAACCAGAAGATCAAAAGCAAAGTGAGCCAAACAACGGTAGTGGAGAAGGAAATACAAAGCCGCCAAACAACGGTAGTGGAGAAGGAAATACAAAGCCGCCAAACA
>NZ_QJTG01000008.1:0-69112 GCF_003217275.1 Bacillus sp. 196mf | reverse complement strand
GGTAGTGGAGAAGGAAATACAAAGCCGCCAAACAGCGGTAGTGGCGAAGGAAATACAAAGCCACCAAGCAATGGGGAGGGTCATGGAACGCCAATGCAACCAAGTAATGATGGGAATTCAGGAGAGAATCCAGCCAATAATGGTTAATAAGTAATATGAAAATATTGTTGGTCCTTTGCAAATTTAAAAAAAGCATAAATATATTAGTAAATGAGGAACAACGTTTAGGAAGTAGCTAGTAGTCGTTGAAGTACATGGTAAGTCGAAAGGGTGAAGTCTCTTTATATAGTACCTTTTAAATGAAAAATGCGCTATTCTTTCTGTAGAATCATAGGAAAGGATGGCGTTTTTTATGTCTGTTTCTGTGTCTGACGAATTACAACTATTTGCTCAAGAGATTCAAAGTTTTTTATCTCCAAATACCTTACGGGATCTTGCTAGAGATGTTGGTTTTGTACAACGAGTGAACCGGCACTGACAGATATATCGGTGGAGATAAAACGTGGCGAGACTGTGGGAATTATCGGTGGTACTGGTTCAGGCAAATCTACATTTGTGAACTTGATTCCGAGATTTTATGACGCTACCTCTGGACAAATACTCGTCAATGGAATTGATGTAAGGAATTATAGTCTACATGAGTTACGCGGTGAGATCGGAATCGTTCCGCAGAAGGCACTGCTCTTCACAGGGACGATTGCGCTCATGTTGTATACGAATCCGCTCATGACCGTCGTCGTGCTGTTATCTGCACCAGTGACTTTCTTCGTAGCGCGGTTCATCACGATGCGCTCCCAGCAGCTATTCCGTGATCAGGCCCGCATATTGGGTGGACTGAATGGCTATGTCGAGGAGATGATCGGCGGGCAGAAGGATGTTCAGGCCTTCCGTTATGAAGATCACTCTTTTGCGGAGTTTACAGCGCGAAATGATAAATTGTATCACGCAGGGGTAAAATCACAATTCGTCAGCTCTCTGTCGAATCCATCCACCCGTTTGGTGAACAATGTTACCTTCTCAATCATCGCCTTAATTGGGAGTATTATGGTCATTATGTCTAGAATATCGGTCGGGGGATTATCGAGTTTCCTGATTTATGCCAATCTGTTCGCTAAACCGTTCAACGAGATTACCGGAGTAATTACACAGTTGCAATCAGCTACGGCCTCGGCGTAACGTATCTTTCAGGTACTTGATGAATCGGCGGAGTCACCGGAGGCTGAAGATGCAGTTCATATCCCAGCTAAGCAGGGGACGATTACATTCCATCATGTGAAGTTCGCTTACCAGCCTGACCGTCCCCTTATTACCGATTTGAACCTAGTTGTTGAACCAGGAACACGTGTCGCAATCGTGGGACAGACGGGTGCTGGCAAGACAACATTAGTGAATTTGTTAATGCGATTCTATGATATTGATGCCGGTGAGATTGCGATAGATGGTATTAATATTAACGATATGGCCCGTGATAGCTTACGCCATACTTTTGGGATGGTGCTACAGGATACTTGGCTGTTTGGTGGGACAATCCATGACAATATCGCCTTATGGGAAACGGAATGCTAGCTAGGATGAGGTTATAGCAGCCGCTAAGGCAACTAACGCCCACAGCTTCATCAGGCGGCTGTCGAAGGGCTATAATACAGTAATCAACGGCTCCGGCGACAGCCTGTCCCAGGGACAGAAACAGCTCTTGACAATCGCTCGGGTTATGCTGGTTGATCCGCCTATGCTAATTCTCGACGAAGCGACGAGCAGCATTGATACGCTGACGGAGATTCGTATCCAGGCGGCGTTCCTGAAGATGATGGAAGGCAGAACGAGTTTCGTTATCGCTCACCGTTTGTCGACGATCCGTGAGGCAGATATGATCCTCTACATGAAGGACGGGGATGTCGTCGAAAGCGGGAGTCATGAGCAGCTGCTGGAGCAGGGTGGGTACTACGCCAATCTGTATAACAGCCAATTCGCGGCTGTGAATGGTTAGTAGACTATTTGTAACATTATTCCGAAAGTGCTCACGATGCGTGGACCGGGTCTTGGCCTAAATAATCTCCATCATTTTATACTATATTTATCATATGTATTAGAAGATGGTGCAACATTAAAAATTAACTCTGATACAGTGTAGTCATATTGTATCAGGGTTTGTATTATTTTATAAAAAAACATAATATATTCAGTTGAATAAACTTTGCTGTAATGAATAATAAGAGTAATCAATGCGTTTCAGTAAAAACACCTATTGCTTTTTTTAACTTATTATTTCTCCCTATAAATAATTCTCCCTTCTATCCATTCGGAAGAAAAGGAGGCGATATAACAAGGAATTATTGTTTGAACTTTTAAAAGAAATTGCCGGAGCAGTTGTGCGTGAGCTTTCAGCCTACATATTAAGATAGCAAATGCAAAAAAGATAACAAAAAACCCGCGCTTCACCGACCAAAGTACAAGCGTGGGTCTAAAAGAAAAAGATAATGCATAATAACAACCACCTTGACAGTAGCAGTTATGAAACGGGATGTGTCCAGCATTTCGCCTATTTTATTTTATCATTATAAAGAATGAAGGAATCCCCACTTTCACTTCTAAACGAAGTGAAAGTGGGGATAGTTCAATATATTGTAAATAGAAAGAGGATTAAATTTAGGAGAAAATTTGCATCTTGTAACTACAGTTTACTTTGCTGTAAAGAAACAAAAAAACATTTTTCTTATTCAATAATTCCAATTTCTAGAGCCTTTTGAACAGCTTCTTCTTTGTTACGGACTCCTAACTTTGTATAAGCTGTGGAAGCATAATTTCTGACCGTACCATTCGATAAATATAACCTTGATGCTATGGTAGTGTATCGAAGTCCCTTTGCTACTAGCTGCAATATTTCTATCTCCCTAGCTGTTAGCTCATAAGCGGTTGCTTTTGATTGTGGTGTCTCTTTTTGCGCATCAAACTTCTCAAATATTTTGTGAGACATTCCCTGATCAATTAGTGTCCCACCTTTGTGAATAAGTCGGATCGTATTAGCTAGCTCCAATGTTTCAATGGATTTGAGTAAAAAGCCATCCGCACCGTTGCGAAGCGATTCCAACGCCTGTTCGGTATCCTGAAAAGTTGTGAAAATCAATACGCGGATATGTGGCCATTGTTGCTTAATCTTTTTGGTTGCTTCAACTCCATCCATGTGCTGCATATCTAAATCCATAAGTATAACATGGGGTTGAAGACGTCCACACAAATCGATGGCTTGATTGCCATCCTCAGCTAAACCGACTACATTTAAATCTTCATATCTATCGAGTAGTGTCCTCAAACTTTCCCGAACAAATGGTTGATCGTCTACAATTAACAAACGAATAAGTCCATCTTTTATTTCAGTTTGTCGCGGTATGGTACATGTAACAAGCATTCCTTCCTCTGGCTTTGTATATACAGACAATTGCCCTTGTAAATTCATTGCTCGTTCTTTCATCGCATTCAGACCGAAGCCTTCCTGCCATTCTACATTTCCTTTTCCATTATCTTGAACTTCTAGTCTCGTATATTGTTGTTCAAACTGCAATGAAACTATAATTTCAGTTCCCTGACCATGACGTACTGCATTCGTAAGGGACTCTTGTAAACAACGAATGAATGCGATCTTCGCTTGCCGAGACAGTGGGTATTCCTCTCCGAATGTCCTAAAACTTACATTTACCTGAGCGTGCTCCTGAAATTCGACTCCAAGATTTTGTAGAGATTGAATCAAGGAAGGCGATTGACACGGAGACTCCATTTGATGTAAGTAACCTCTCACATCCTCGATGCTTTTACGTCCCATTTCAAGCAGAGAATCTAGCCTCTGTATACCCATTTCAGTAGCAATTTCGGTACGCAACGTTTCCATCCCCATAATAATAGAAGTATAAGCGTGACCAACTGTATCATGAAGCTCACTCGACAGTCTGTTTCGTTCTTCCGCCAGTGTAATGCGTTCAATCTGAGACATATATTGCTCAAGTACCGCGTTTTGTTTACGAATCGCTTCATTTTGCTTATGATTGACGATTAATAAATGGAAAGCGAAGCCCATTACATAAGCAAGTCCATAGTAGGTAACTAAAATCCAATAGCTATTACTTGGCGCAACCGCATAGAGAATTCCAGTTGTTATAAAAACTGTTGTTGGAGCTGTCCAATAATAGGACAAATGCTTACTATTCGCAGCAATTAGAAAAGCCGATATCAGAAATGTAACGTTAGCTTCCGGAAATAAAGAGGTTAAATATATACACAGTCCACCATATAGCAGTATTTCTGTGAACAAGTAATATTTGTAATTGAACAGTAAGGCTACCCATGGAATCGAGAAGGCAACAACCTCCCAAAAAATAACAATCCAAAGTGGCAATGTTAAACTATCCTGAAAATCGAATGTGGTTATGGCGATAGAGACACTAACAAGTATACGGACTCCTAACATAATCCAATCGTACCAAAACCAATACTTAACCATATCTAACAAGTCATTTACCCCCTAAGTAGCCTACCTTTTTACTTCATATATTATAATTTAATTCTTCATGCCTATTATACTTTTAAATTTAAAACTGCGATACTACTCACAGATTGCAAACTTCTATCGATTTAGTTGCCGAATCATGATACGTGTATAGCCCCCAAATTTCTTTGTCAAACCATCTACTATTCTAATACTTATGGCGATACATACTATACCCATAAACATTACAAAGAGTGACTTGGCAAACGTATCTATCTGTATGAATATAATATTCATTTCAATGTATTGATACAGTAGTGGTGCCAATAGCAACATAAGTGGCATTACATAAAAAATGATTGCACTAATGAGACTGAAAATGCCAATTACTAATTTCTGCATTAACCAATAGACAGCACACCAAGTGCGACGATCAGTAAGCACTAATTTCACCTGAGCCCAGTTCGATGTATCTATTGTTATACTTCTATCATAAGGGTCTGTTGAAATATCTGTATAAATTTTCGTCTGTATACGCTCGAATTGGATAAAAGGTGTAGTAGTCTGTAGTACACGTATAACTAGTGGAATCCCAATTACAGTAAATGAAAGGGTGAAACTGAATAGCAGAGCTATTAGATAAAAACAAAAATAAAAAAATCCTGTAACGAAAGTTAGCAATAAAAAATAACCATTCTGGATGAATCTTGATTTCATAAAGTTCTCGCTCCTATCTATGTAATAACCGAATTGTACTGCTTTTTTTGTCATTCTCACTAGTGTAAAAGTGTCATATGACATTTCTAAATGATGATAAAAAGGGGGAGAGTAACCTACTTCTGGTTAAAAAAGATGCTTATATCAATCACCATAAAACAATCCCGTTCTTGCAGATGCAAGAACGGGATTGTTTTATACTTTTATTTAATATGAGATGGACTTGTTTTTCGAATATGAAACATAATATCAAATTGCTCAAGCAATGACGTATCAAAGTATGCCGATTCGTTCGGGAAGATTTGTCCCCCTATACTTAGTAATGGTCTTTTTGCTTTAACCCATTTTTCTGCTTGTCCTTTAAGGTGACGGTTATCCAATAAAAACATGTTATATGGTACTTTTCCGAGAGTATAATTGAAACTTTTTACATCTTGTGGAATAGTGTCGGTTGTAATCTTACCTCCAGTGGAAGGATCATATTCGCTGTATAAGGTAAAATTCCCCTCCGTAGTTGTACTACCAATTGTGACATAATTATTGTCTAAACGTTCCTTCAAAAATTGCCCCGCAACATAAGGGTATAATTTCTCATCGATAATTCCTTTAGCTATATGAATATTGTGTGCCCATACCATCGTTTTACCACCAAATGTTTCTTGTGCCCACATTGCATGATCGGCCAAGTATTGCTCATGTAGCTTTAACATACTTGGATAGTCGTTAGGAATTAGCATTGTGGTAAATTTCTCTATTGCACTTGCCGTTGCTTGCGCCCAGATGTACTCGGGTGAAGCTATTTCTGTGTTGGCTTGCCCATTCTCATCTTTTAGTAATTGGGCTACTCTCTCAGCGTTTGCTTTGAACTTTTCTTTTATTTCAGGAGCAAGGTCCATATATTCCTTTGTACTTCCATTAAAAGCCGACAATTCTTTATAATTTCCTTCTACTTCTGCCAGCAAATCTGGTCGATGTAGTCTTACATAATCAATCACTTTATTAAAGCAACCTTGGTCCAACTCCTTTAAGTCGAGCCCAATAAATTGGATCTTTTTTTTATTGGATGGATCAGCATTATAATCTTTCATCCACTCAATCATGGCTATAATTTCATCAGTAGGATATAACAAGTTTAAAAATTCCCTAGGGTTTCCTTTTCCTGTTTGGATATATTCATTTAGTTTTAAGCCGTTTCCCCAATCTTCTTCCATTGTGAAATTTGTAAAACCCATCTCAGTAACCAAATATTTTACAAGGCGAAACTTCATAGTGAAAATTTCAGAGCTTCCATGAGTATTCTCTCCTAATCCTACATATTGTGCGCTCCCAATCATTTTCTTAAGTGGTTTTAAATCCTCAAATGATTTTGACGGCTCTATCGTTTTTAATGGGTAAGCCTGTGATTGTATGGATTTAACTATATTTTTTTGTATTGATTGACCTGAATTTTCGACTGCTACTGTTTGAGCCTTTCCTACTTCCGCGCATCCTGTGACTAATAAAGCTGTACTAACCATTGCAATTATGCTTTTCTTATTCATTTTTTCCACCTCAATTGAATTATTTGTAAAGCAAGATTGATTCATTGTACTTGCATGAATCAATTGCCTTAATTCAATTGTTATCTATTCCATATCATATTTTCTAGTTACATATTGTCATAAGGTTAATTGACACAGGTCATAGACTAATCATTACATTTTTGTACTATCGGTTATGACAACTTATAAATAATAATTACATTGATGAGTCGTAAGTAAGACTAGACTATAAATTGGGGAGGGATTTTAAAGATGAATGAATCTGTATACAAAAACATTTTTATTCTAAGTTGTGTCTGTGGAAATGACAAGAAGTAAATTCGATAAACAAGTGAATGAAAGGGGAAGGGCGGATTAAAATGATATTACACGCAAAATCGTTCCACAATAAAGATAAAATCCAACGTGCTAAAATAGGACTTCAACTCTTTTTGAGTATCTTAATCATTACTTCTATTATCCTAAATGTAGTAGTAATAATTACGAAAAGTATGCCGCTTATTGTGGTATATATGTTTACCCCAGCATTTTCTTCTATTTTGACTCGCATAATACTGAAAGAAGGGTTTAAAGATGTATCTTTTAGTCTCGGTAACTTAAAGATATGGAAGGGGATTGGGTTTGCTCTGCTAATACCTATGATTATTTGTGGAATTACTTATTCTATCGCCTGGTTGAGCGAAATTGCGGGGTTTCAGCATCCCGAAGGTGGTATGTTAGAACCGATCTACAATATACTTGGACTTCAGTATGTACCGGAACCATTCAGTTTTATTTATCTAGTAGTATTGAGCGGCGTTTTAGGAAGTTTGCTTAACTTAATCCCAGTTTTAGGAGAAGAAATGGGTTGGCGAGGTTATATGCTTACAAGGCTAGTCGATGCAGAGTTTTCACGGCCTATCCTTATTAGTGGATTGATTTGGGCAACGTGGCATGTTCCAATTGTTATTGCTGGTCTATATGTAGAGGGATCATCTGTCCTACTTTCAGTACTTGGCATCTATTTTTGTATTGTGCCCTTCAGTTATATTACAGCTTATTTACGACTTATCACAGGTAGCGTTTGGCCTTCGGTTATCATCCATACTACTTGGAATGCCATTATTCAAGGACCTTTCGCACGTGCAAGTACAGGATATCAAACTGAGATTTGGATTGGAGAATCTGGCTTGATAACCGCTATTATTATCTTGGTTACTGCAATAATTACGTCGCGAATCGTAAATTTTACTAAATAGCATACGGATGTGTTTTAAATTCAATTAGTGAAATATGACGAGGCGAAATAAGATGCACCTAAAAATATTAGAAAAAATCTAGTTGAATGGACTCTTACTTAATCTTAGGCTGCTGGATATATGGGAGGCATCAAGCTAAGGGTTTAATTTATAAAAATAAACTTGGGTGCCATAAAAAACATAATGTTTTCATTTAAAGGCTATGAGATGAAATTTCATCATCTTCATCAAGTTTGACCTTCAGGAAATAAAAAGTTAAACGATTATACAAATACTCTAACTGAAAAAACGATAGTCCTTTTATCAAAATGTAGAAGGACTATCGTTTATTTTTTTGACAAAATTAGGGGTTGATGTTCATAAAAATGGATAATATAATTCGTATTTTACGTAAAGAGAAAAATTTTCCCCTAGAATATTAAGCTAAATATCTTGGTGTGACGGTTAATTTAAGTTTCACTTTATGACTTGTAAAGGGCTGTTCAATGCATCGTACTATTAAAAAATCTAAATTAAATCATTAAATTGCGATAAAATGTGGTCGGAAATAATGAAATTTTAGGAAAAATAAGGTACACTAGTCTATGATTTTAGTTGAAAATCGTTTGACGTTACTGCATACGGGGGAAAGATTGATGAACAACAATACAACAAATGAATCAGTTGAAGAAATTGATCAAAAACGAGTAAGATCAAAAAAACGTTATACAAATTGGAAGTTTATCGCAGCGGGTATTGGTGTAATTGCACTTCTTATTGGGGGAATGAGTTATTATCAGGCAACTCACTTTAATTCGAATGTTACAATTAATGACACAAAAGTTGGTGGTCTGAGCGCTGATCAGGCAATACAGAAATTAAAGACATCTGGACTAGCAAACAAAGTCTATGTTGATCAACAACAAATTTTAGATGAAAAAGATACAAAAACGGAACTTACGGAAAAAGATTTGCCTCAAGTTAAGAAACTATTAAAAAGTCAGTGGACATTTTTCCCTTCCTCAAAGGGAGAAAATTATTCATTGCTACCAGAGAAGGCAGATCAGTATCGTAGTGAAACGATGAAGAAACTTGTAGAAGAAACGCTCATCTCTATGAATGAAAAATTAAAAGCGCCTCAAGATGCTATGGCGAAGCTAGAACAAGGGAAAATTGTTATCTCGAAAAGTGTTGAAGGAAAACAGTATGATGTTACTAGTCTACTGAAAGATTACGATAAGCAAAAATATAAAAGCGAAATTCATCTGAAATCTGCATACATAAAACCTATTAAAGAAGACGATCCGATTGTCAAAAAAGAGGAGAAAGCACTACAGAATCTTCTTGGGCAGTCTGTAGAGTATAAAGTGCAGGATGAAGTTTATCCTTTAAAAGCGAAAGATTTAATTCAAAATGCCTCTATGTCAAAGGATATGAAAGTTACAATTGATGCGAGTGACATTAAGAAGAAAATTACTGAAATTAATAATGCCAAATCAACATTAAATAAAGATTTCTCATTTAAAACGCATTCCGGTTCAGTCATATCAGTAAAAGGGCAAGGATACGGCTGGGCACTAGATGTTGAAAAAGAAACTAAACAAGTTCAACAAGCCTTTGAGAAAGGCGAAAAGTCGCTTTCTGCTTCTAATATTCACGGAAATGGTTGGGAGAAGGAAGGTATCGGTTATAAAACAACAGCGAATAATGGCATCGGAGACACGTATGCGGAAGTTTCAATTGCAGAGCAACAAATTTGGATTTATAAAGATGGAAAATTAGTCGTTACAACAAATGTAGTAACGGGTAAACATAGCACGGGTGAAGATACATCACCAGGTGTTTGGTACGTCCTATACAAACGAACACCATACACGCTAAGAGGTAGCGCAGTAGGGAAAGCTGATTATGCGGTTAAAGTAGATTACTGGGTTCCATTCACAAATAGCGGTCAAGGATTCCACGATGCCGGCTGGCGAAAAGACTGGGCAAATAATGCTTATTTAACAGGTGGATCAGGTGGGTGTGTGAACCTTCTTCCTAATGTTGCAAAAACTGTATATGATAGTTTGAACACGTATGATCCAGTTATCGTGTACTAGAAAATAGCTACGTATCAAGAAATAAACAAAGCAGGAAATCTTATCTGATGGTATATGAAAAAACACCTCTTGCATTCGCATACTAAGTGTGCAAATGCAATGGAGGTGTTTTTGTTTGAATACAAGAGTGTATTGCTTATAAGAAACAAAGTAGAAAGAGATTAAGAATAAGTATTCAAATAATCAATAAAATTGACAATGAATATCATTTTCACTTAATATAGAATCGTCGCATTTAATTAGACATGAATTTTTTGTTAATATAATAGATTTCTATTAAGTTGTCATATTTACGAACTATTATTAAATATTTTAAGAATTTAAACGTAGGAAAGGGTAATATAAAATGAACTGGAAAAAAGGCGGGTTATGGGTTATTATTTTTTTCGTTGTAAAAGGCACGATTTCTACACTTTTAATCGTTACAGGTGCTAAATATTTTGATTTATCATTTATGCAACTTATCTTATTAATTCTGACCTTATTAGTGATTTCTCTAATAAGTCGAAAGTTACTGTATAGACATAAACAAAACAAAAAGCAAAAAGAGCTAAATATATAATGAAGCCCCAGAGACCATTGGATTTCTGGGGTTTTATTTTGATAGTTTTTTCGCATGTATATTAATTTAACAGAATAGGTTGTCCAAAATGATAAAATCGATGATGTTTAAAATGCGTCAGTTATTTTTACATAAGGATTGTAGAGAGCCTTTGAATCAATCTTTATTCTGAAGCGACAGACACGTATAAATTATGCTCTTTTTTCAATTGGTAGTTTAAATGTAAAAGTACTGCCTTCTCCTAATTTACTTTCAACCGTAATTTCTCCTCCATGTAGTTCGACAATCCATTTTACCATCGACAATCCTAAACCTGTGTTTCCGATGTTTGAAGATGTTCGTGCTGCGTCAACTCGATAGAAGCGGTCCCATATTTTTGTAATATGTTGCTCGCTGATGCCGATGCCATTATCGGAGACTTTACCTATTATGTTGGTTTCATCACGGAATAGTTGCATATGCACAGTTCCGCTCGCTTTACTATAAGCAATCGCATTCGTTAGTAAATTCATTAATAAACGCATCATCAATGTTTGATCTGCTTTAATAAATAGGTCTTCCTCTATATTAGTTGTTATATCAATCGAAGCTTCTTGAACCATTAATGAAAGCTCTTCTACAACGATTTCCGTTAATTCACTCATATTGATACATTCAAATTGGAAAGTATTATGGTTTCCTTGGTCAGCTCGTGCTAATAATAAGAGTTGTGAGATTAAAGCGGACATTTTACGTGATTGTTTTAAAATTACTTCTAACGATTCTTCCATTTCTTTCGGATTATTTCTCTGCGATAAAGCGTATTCGCATTGCGAAATAATAACAGATGTTGGTGTTCTTAATTCATGAGATGCGTCAGATGTAAATTGTTTTTCACTTTCGAATGATGTCTCCAATCGCTCAAACATTTTGTCAAAGGTTTGTGCTAAATGATACATTTCGTCTTTCGGTGAACCTTGTAAATTAATTCTCTTCGAAAGGTCTTTACCATCACCAATTTTACTGGCTGAATCACTCATTTGTTGCACAGGTCGAAACGCTCTTTGCGTAATAAAATATCCCCCGACTGCCGCAATGAGAATAAGTAATGGGAATGAGATGATTGTTACCACAATAAGCGTATTCATCGTTGAGGATAATTGGTTCATAGTCATTATTCCACGAACCCAGACTTGCTCATCGCCGCCTGCATTATGGAGAAAATCATATACAATCCATTCTTTATTGCCGTCTTTAATGGTTTGTATTTCATCGGATTTAAGCGATATCTTTTTATTAAAGCTTGTTGGACTATGTCCTACCAACAGCTCACCTTGTTTACTATAAATACTAATATTTACTCCATCTTCTAAGGTTTCAAAATCATCGTCAATCTTTAACTGCCCATGCTTATATTTGATATCTTCCATGCTTTCTTTTACTGTGCTCTTCAATTGATCTTTCATATTAAAAAGCAAAACTTTATCTGAAGAAGTTAAAATAAAAGCTAACACGAGTGCCATAATAATTACAATTAGCCCCGTATACCACAGGGTCACTCTCATTTTTATTGATAGTCTATTCATGATTCTACTCGCAATACGTAACCAGTTCCGCGCACTGTATGAATTAACTTCGTTTCAAACTGGCTATCAATTTTTTTACGAAGATAGCGGACGTAAACATCAATAATATTCGATCCGCCTTCATAGTCGTAATTCCACACATGTTGCTCAATTTTATCTCGTGTCAGCACAACTTCTTTATTACGAATCATATATTCTAAAATAGCAAATTCTTTACTGGAAAGAGTGATAACTTGGTCTCCTCTTGTTACTTTATGCATATTGCAATCTACCACTAGGTCAGCGATTTCAAACACATTAGATGTATTTCCTGTTTTTCTTCGCATTAACACTCGAATTCTTGCTAACAGTTCATCAAAAGCAAACGGCTTTACTAAATAATCATCTGCACCTAAGTCGAGTCCTGTTACACGATCATCAATTGTATCTTTAGCTGTAAGAAGCAAGACAGGAGTTGCATTATTGTCCGCGCGTAATCTTTGTAATACGCGTAAACCATCTATTCCGGGAATCATAATGTCAAGGACAATCAAATCGTAGGTAGCCATGTTTATATAATCCAGGGCATCTTCTCCATTCCCACATGCATCGACACTATAATGTTCTGCATTTAATCGTTTCACCAATATATTTTGTAAGTCTTGTTCATCTTCGACGATAAGAACTCGCATTAACATTCTCCTTCTCTTCTTATTAATATGTATCACTATAATTCCAAAACATTAAAGAAAGATTAGAAACTAGTTAATTATATCATTTTATCCCGCATTAACGGGCAGTAAGACTCCTCCCTCAAAATTCGGTGAATGCGAGGTAGGTAGGGATTAACTGCCTGTAAAAGCCTTCACTTTATTTTTTTGTACATTAATCTTCCTTTAATGTTTGTTCAGTAATATAAAGGCAAGGATAAGGTGCACATGTAAAGGGAGGAAAACAGAATGGGAAAATGGATGCTGATTGGAGCAATGTCCTGTTTATTCTTAACAGCTTGTTCTACTCAAGTTGATAACAATACAGAAGTACAACAACTGAAAGTGGAAAATGATAAATTACAAAAAGAAGTCGCTCAACTACAACAAGAACCAAACAAAACACAAGCTGCTACAAATGATAAGAAACAAATACAAGATTTCAAAAACGAAGTCTCATCTATTGTAGAAAAGGCAAATAACACGAAACCAGTTGGAGCAAAAGAAGATAACTTAAATACGTACTTAGCAGCAAAAAAAGAAATTGACCAATTGGATGACAAGATAGATCTATCTGATAATCAGCTAGAAGCAGATTATCACGCTGGAACGATAACTGTTGAGCAATATCAAACGCAAGAAAAAGAACACGATATACTGGAAGATCAATTAGAGCAAGCAGAAAATGCACTTGAAGCAAGATTTGGAATAGAGGATTAATCATTAAGGAGTGGATGAAAATGTTAAAACATAAAAAGAAAATAATTATAAGTGTAATTACTATTTTAGTAAGTGGTATTGCTATTGTTGGTGGATATTATGGTATGGGTTACAATTATGCAAAAAAGAATGAAAACTACACAGAGAAACAAGTTCGTGAAATTTCTTTAGCTCATACAAATGGAGAAATTATTAATGTGAAAAAAGAATTTGAATTAGAAGATGACAACTTAGCACAATCAAAATTTGAATATGAAGTGGAAATCAAGACACCTGATAATCTGTTAAATATTTTAAAAGTTAGTGCTAGAACAGGTACAATAGAACTCAATAATGAAGATTAAATAAATATCGCTTATTTGAAAAAACTCCTAACAAAATTTGTTAGGAGTTTTTTCATGTTTATACTTTACTATTTTAAAATGTGGAAAATCTCCATACTTCTACAATCTATATAAATGACTCAAGCTTCGTATCTTTTGAATGCCCTGAAGTGCTAAACCTAAGTAAAATAATGAACTATCCTATGGAAGAAAGTTGAGGGAGCTAATCGCATATATTTTATTGAAAGGATGTGATTGAATTATGGAACGGCCGAATTGGGGAATTGGAGGATTAGTATTCGTTGGCTGTATGTTTCTTGGTGGAGGAGTGGGATCTATGTTAGGTAATGCCCAAACTGGATGGCTAATAGGAATGGGCATTGGATTTCTTGGGATGGCTTTAACGAGACTAATGAGAAAATAATGTAACTGAGATTCTTCTTCTGGTAAATAAGGAAATATGTAAGTAATTCATGGCATCAGAGCTCTATAAATTATAGTTAGAAGCTTCTCTTTTCTAAATTTCTCCATACATAGATATGATTCTCAAATCGGAGAATGGCACCTTAAGGTGTCTTTTTTATGCTCTTTAAAAATGTCTTAACATATATAGCCGAGTTAATTTAAATAATCAAGAATAATTGAGCTAATAGCTCTCGGTAGATTGCCATCATTTTTTTAATAGATTAGATTCATTACCGTTTCAGACCTATGTATTCATTCATAACTTAACAGTAAAAGGGGGGATGATTAAAGGTATGGCGTTTAATGATGAATTAATTTGTCAACAGTTTGCAAGAATTATCGGCGGGCAAGAAGGATTCGCCGGTGGGAAATGCGTGGCAACAATAAACAGGGATGAAATACGAGCAACAATCTTAGGAAAACGTTTTAGAGTAACAACTTCCTTTTCATTCGAATCACGAGACAATAAAACTGGACGGGCATTATGCCTAGGCCGAGTAGCACTCTTACAAAAAGAAGTCACTGAATTTGTGGCGACAATTATTAAACAAGGAATAATCGTTTCGTCTATACACAATGAGTGGTTATGTGATGATCCAAATTTGATTTACGTTAATATCGAAGACGTTGATGATCCACTAAATTTTGCAAGAAAAGTGAGAAGAGCGTTATGCACGTAATCAATTTCTTTAGTTAAACGAGTGATTATATTAAATTGAAAAGTTCAGCGTGTTGGATGGTTTTATAAAACGAAAGAAGGTGTTTCATATTTGGAATGCCTTTTCTTTATGTTTTCGTTACTAATGTGGGTGGTTAACGGATTATATGCTGTTTATCTTGCAACAGCAAAAACTGGACGAGGTATCTTTAAAAGTTTTTGACTGTCCGTATATACCATATTTTATCAAATGTTATTAGCATATCATAAAACGACAGGGGAGAAATCGCCAGAGAAATACGTCAAATTAGTCATTCCTTCTATAATCTAAGGGGACGTTTTTGTTTTCGAAAAATAATAGGTAAATCATTTGACAATTAAAATAATCTACTTTAATATATATGCCATAGCATATATATGGTGAAACAAATACATTCATTGTGAATGATTGACTGGTATGCTATATCCTTTTATATCTTAATTTATAGAGGTGATATATGAACTTACATGATTTAATAGGCTATCTTGTTCATCGTACTGATGTGAAAATGACCAACTATTTTACGAAGAAATTAAAGCCTTATGGAGTTACGCCAGAGCAGTGGGGGATTATTAGTGTTCTTTGTAGCCAAAGGAGCACTACTCAAAAAGAGTTGGCGGAAGCTATTGATAAAGATCAAACTACTGTTGTTAGAATGATACAGTCAATGGAGAGAAAAGGGATTGTAAAGAAGGCTTTGAATGACCAAGATAGGCGTTCACATAACCTATTTTTAACTGAAAAAGGTGACGAGTTAAAGAAAACAATCTTGCCTGTAGTGAAAGACGCTCACCATTTCGTTACGAGTAATTTCAGCGAGGAAGAAATTAAAGTATTACAATCGTTATTAAACAAATTGTATGATACACACTATTAATATTTGTTCCTTATTGATGCTACGCTATTCATAAGGAACAAACTTTGTTTTAGGTATTGCATATGCTATAGCATATAATTTTTGTTTGGACGAATGGGAAGATAACTTTATTTTGTATGATATCTGATTCAGGGTCACTTTTTTGCCTAGTACCAGTCAAATTTTTGTATTATATATGCTATAGCATATAATTTTCGGCCCTTTAATATTGAGAAGGGTAATGTAAATTGAAGCGACTTCCATACGGGTAATCTCAGGAAATAGGGTAAAGGTAGTGACTACTACCTGAACAATACTGAGTTTTTATCAAATAATAAGAAAGGTGTGATTACTATTTTAATTTTCATCAATATTGTAAAAGTAGTGTTGTTTCTGTTCTTTTTAATGACAGGAACGAAAATTATATCCGGGAAAATGGCAGATGAATTCAAACGATTTGGTTTACCTTCGTTTTTTAATTTCTTAACTGGAGCTTTTGAGATTGTAGGAGCGATTGGAATGTTGATAGGAATTTGGATTCCAACAGTAGCTTTATTAGCAGGATTGTTATTAGGCGGTACGATGCTTGCAGCCGCATTAACTCTAATTGTATTAGCGAGAGATCCCTTTAAGAAAGCAATACCTGCACTTGTTTTGTTTGTCCTTAGTTTAGGGATAAGTTTGTATCACATTTTTTAAACATAACTGAAAACTATTAAACTTTCACTTTATGCGTTCAAGTTACTATCGTTTTGTGATTATGTTACAAATAGGGGGATTCTCCAATTAGTGCTTGAATAATAATAGCAATACGAATTTAGACATTACGATCATTCGGATCATAATCAGTAAAAGAATGGGAAGAATTTTTATACAAAGGAATTCCCGATGAATTTTATATTAAAAATAGGAGTGAGTGAAAATGGCATATTTATTACAAGTTGATTTTCCGTTTGAAGGTCCTTTTGGTGAAGAAATGGAAAAAGGATTTTGGGATTTAGCAAATAGTATTAACGAAGAAGAAGGATTCCACTGGAAAATATGGACTGAGAATGAAGAAACAAAAGAAGCTGGAGGCATTTATATATTTGAAGAAAAACAAGATGCTGAAAAATACGCGGAAATGCACAAGAGCAGACTTGAAGCAGCTGGTGTTAAAGATATTAGAGTAAGAATTTTTAACATCAATGAAAAATTAACGGAACTGAATCGTGGGTATATTAAATAATTTCGACAGTTGGAGCAAGCGTAAAAAGGAGGGGGATAATCCCCTCTTTTTTTAATTCTTAAATTGATGGTAAGGGGGCTCACATAAAAAATAATCAATTATAAAAGTGATTTTGAACGTAAGGAATTTGTAAGGAAGAGGTAAGAAAAAAGAGATTTTCCTTGTGTAAGATGAAAATGGAAAGAAGAGTGAGAGGAGAAAAATACTATATATTTCTATAAAAAACAAATCAATTAATAAGACTTGTTTGGAGGAAAAGAGACATTACAGATTCAATGTCGTCCTTTTGCAGTGGGTTAAGAAGAAAGCTGTGTGATTAGTTCCAAACAGCAAATAACCATTTATACAATATGAATAGGGGAGAGGATTATTTTGATGAAAAAGCATCGTCAAATTACATGTACAGGTTTAGCCCTTTTAATAACTGGAGGTTCCCTGTTTTATACAACTCCAACCTCAAGTGTAAAAGCGGAGTCCATTCAAAATGTATCTAGTTCGTTACAAACAAGCAACCAAAGAAATCGAAATTCCGTCAAAGAGGCCATGCGGGATACATTGAAACTTGGATATCCAGGGATACTTGCTAAAACTTCTGAGGGTGGAAAAACATGGAGTTATGCGGCTGGTGTAGCTGATCTGAGTAACAAGAAAGCAATGAAAACAGATTTTCGTTTTCGGATTGGCAGCGTGACAAAGACGTTCACTGCAACAGTTGTGCTTCAATTAGCAGGAGAAAACCGCCTAAATCTAGACGATTCTATTGAAAAATGGTTGCCTGGTGTCATTCAAGGGAATGGATATGATGATAAACAAATTACTATCCGGCAATTATTGAATCACACAAGTGGTATCGCTAATTACACAAGGTCAAAGGATTTTAATATGATGGATACAAAAAAATCCTATACTGCTGAAGGATTAGTAAAGATGGGAATATCCATGCCTCCAGATTTTGCTCCAGGAAAGAGCTGGTCGTATTCAAATACAGGATATGTATTACTAGGAATTCTTATTGAAAAAGTAACTGGGAACAGCTATGCGGAAGAGATTGAAAATCGAATTATTGAACCACTTGAATTAGCGAATACATTCTTACCTGGAAATTCAAGCGTCATTCCAGGAACCAAGCATGCCCGTGGATATATCCAATTAGACGGAGCAAGTGAGCCGAAAGATGTTACTTATTATAACCCAAGTATGGGGAGCTCGGCCGGAGATATGATTTCTACAGCTGATGATTTAAACAAATTCTTTTCTTATTTACTTGGGGGCAAATTATTGAAAGAACAGCAACTAAAGCAAATGCTTACAACAGTCCCTACAGGAGTAGATGAGCTTGGCGATTCCGGGCTTGGAATTTTCAAAATGAAGCTTTCAAACGGTGAATCGATATGGGGGCATGGAGGAACCATTCCTGGCTTTTTAACTTTTGCTGGGGGCACACTTGGAGGCAAGCATACATTGGCCGTCAATTTAAACAGTATTAAAGCTGATAGTCCTGATCCTTTTAAAAATATTTTACTTGCTGAATTTAGCAAGTAGGTCAAAGAGGAGAACGGATAAATTTTATCATATTTTCATAGTGGAACAAACAAATGATGAAAACGGTCACTTATCTAAGGAGGTAATTCCGTGATGAAAAATAAGCTAACTGGTGTGTTAGCCACTGCATTAGCGGTAACTATGATTCTACCAACAGGAGTGAAAGCATTTTCTGAAAGTGAGACTACAGTTGTAACTGGTGAAGAAGTAGCTAGTCAGGAACTGAAGAAGATTGCAGCAGAGAAGGCGGAGCTACTTACAAAGTCTTATGAAGCGAATAGCGTGCAGTATGCGCTAATTGATAATGGAAAACTTATTTTGTCGGGTCAGGCTGGCAAGAATGATTTGGAAGGGGAAAAGCCGCTAACCAAAGATACTCAATATGGGATTGGTTCAGTCAGTAAAATGTATGCAACAGCGGCTGTAATGAAATTGGTCGATGAAGGAAAAGTCGATTTAGATGCTCCTGTTGTCCGCTATGTTCCTGATTTTAAGATGAAAGACGGTCGATATAAACGTATTACACCACGTATGTTATTGAACCACTCCTCTGGATTGCAAGGTTCTACGTTAGGTAATGCATTTTTATTTAACGATAATGATACCTATGCCCATGATACCTTGTTACAACAATTGTCAAATCAAAACTTGAAGGCGGACCCTGGTGCTTTCTCGGTATACTGTAACGATGGCTTTACGCTGGCCGAAATTTTGGTGGAAAGAGTTAGTGGTATGGGCTTTACCGAATATCTACATCAAAGCTTTACAGGACCCTTAAAGATGAATCATACGAAAACGCCGCAGGACAAATGGAGGGATGAAAATCGGGCTGGACTATATTTCCCGGCGTACCAAGGACAACTTCCAATTGAATCGGTGAATGTTATTGGTACGGGAGGCATATCTTCTACGGCAGAAGATATGGTGCGATTCTCACAACTATTTATGGGACAGGGAAAAGGAATCCTCTCTGATAAGGTAGTCAAGGCGATGGAGCAAGATGAATATAAAAAAGGAATGTGGCCGGGGGATGGTGATAATATTTTTAACTATGGTCTTGGCTGGGATAGTGTGAAACTATACCCATTCAGTGAATATGGGATCAAAGCTTTGACTAAGGGCGGCGATACGGCACTGCAACATGCTATATTAGTCGTGCTTCCGGAACAGAAAATAGCAGCGGCTGTATTGTCATCTGGTGGACGGAGCTCTACAAATCAACTAATGGCAACTGAATTGCTACTCGCCACGCTTAAAGAAAAAGGTACTATTAAGGACATCAAGCCGAACAAATCCTTTGGCAAGCCGGTCAAAGTCAAAATGCCTCAAGGCGTAGCAAAGAAAGCTGGATTTTATGGTAATAGCGAAACTCATTTTAAGATTGAAATTACGAAGAACGGTGAACTATTCTTACCATCTAATCCACAAGAAAAATATGTATATACTGCTGATGGAAGCTTTATTAATGAGGGGGGTACTTCCAAGCTCAACTTCGTAACCGAGAAGAATGGAAGAACTTATTTGAAGGAGAGCACATATAAATCGCATCCAGGTTTAGGGCAAAGTGTGATGACCCACTATTTAGCTGAGAAACTAGAAGACAACGTGCTTTCGAAGAAAACCGCTGCTGCATGGGCAAAGAGGGAAGGTGTCAAGTTTTATCTTGTGAACGAGAAATTTAGTTCTATTCAATATCTCGTTCAACCGAAACTTCTTAGTACTCAAATTACTCGCAAGGAAGGCCCAGCAGGCTATTGGGATGGCAGAAAAATTACAGGTCCGAACACCGCGGTGCATCAGATCCAAGTACCCGTGATGAATGGTCGTGATACGACGGAAACGCATTTCTATACAGAAGGCGGCAATGAATATATGGAGATGGCTGGATTGTTATACGTAAGTGAATCTAATGTAAAACCAATTGATGTAGGCCAATCATCCAAAGTTACGTTGGATGCAAATGGATATGCGAAATGGTTTACAATTCCACAAGCGGCAACAGACAAAAGGATGACCGTAACGCTGCCATCAAATGGTTCATTTGCGGTGTATGATGAGAAGGGAGTTTGCGTCAACTTCACCATTGTGAGTGGCAATAACAAGGTGGAACTTCCGAAGAACGGAACAATCGTATTCGCTGGGGCACCGAAATCGGAATTTGCAATCTCGGTGAACTAGCTATAATTTAAGATGATCTTAAACAAAACCAGTACGGTACAGAAAAGATGTATTACTGGTTTTGTTTGTATTTATGCATTCTCAATGAAAAAACTTGAATAATATCACTCTCAAGCACTATAAAAACATCAAAACTAGAAAATTAGTATCTCTAGAAGATGTACAGTTTTTTGGGAGTTGAATAATTTTAACAGCGTAGAGAGATTAAATTTCTACTCTTTTTCTTCTTAATTGGGGTACGACCTCAATTAAGAAGGTTTCTTCAATTAATAGAAATGTATGTACATACACATTGTATTTTCATTCCATAACTTTTAAAATTTTGTTCACGATAGTTTGATATTGTAAAAAAAGAAAATATGTGGCACGACATCACTTTGTTTTTTATATAGCTTTGTAATTAAACTATAGTATTATATTTTTTCTTCATTATTGAAATTAGTAATAATAAAATGTATTATTGAAAAGCACAATTTATAATTCAAGTAATCAAGCATATGTACCTATAATAATTTGAACATTCAGAAATTATAATATTGTCTAAAAACGAGGTGAGATTCATAGAAACAGTACATATTAAGTGGTATGGCATGTATAGTATAAATGACTTTTATAATAGGGAAGAAGCTTCTAAGAAGGGGATATTTGCAATCTCTAGAGTATATGCTAAGAATGTAACATTGCTCTATATAGGACAAACCAAAAGAAGCTTTATACAAAAGATAAGAGAACTTAATAAAGAGTGGACTTTTGATGAGAGCGAATTAAAGATTACATTAGGAATAATAGAATTTCCTAGTGGTGAAATTTACTCTGAAAAGAAGGTAAAAGAGATAAAATCTCTTTTGATTTTACGACATACCCCATTAGAAAACGAAACATCTTTATTATACTATAGAGGGAAATTTAATTTAAAAATTATAAATAAGGGAAGAAGAGGCTTAATTGTTAAAAAGCTTTCTACAGGAGATCTAATGTGGACGTAATTGGAATCACCTTTGAATAAAATTGAAGGTTTCTTAAGTGCAGAAGCTTATCAATTTTTAATGTATTAAACTATTTTGAATAACATATGTCAGATACTTGAAAAAACACAAATTATATTATGATATGAAATCCTGTATGGAAAGTGTAGTTTATTTCTATTGTTTAATAAAAATATTAAGAATTTTAGGGATAATACATAAAGAGTAGAGGAGAAAGTAAAAACGGAGGTTTGAAGAATGGGACAAGTAAGCAGATTTCAAGAAAAACAACAGAATCGTCGTCAAAAGGCAATTTTTAATATTGCATTTACTTTGGTATTAGTGACAGTTGGTATAGTGACATACCAGTTGTTTACCCCTTCTAATACATCAAAGAAAGCAATTGCTCAAGAAAAGAAAGTAACAAAGATAGAAGAGAAGAAAACTGAAGATAAAGAAACAGCAAAGATAGAAGAGAAGAAAACTGAAGATAAAGAAATGGCAAAGATAGAAGAGAAGAAAACTGAAGATAAAGAAACAGCAAAGATAGAAGAGAAGAAAACTGAAGATAAAGAAGCAGCACAGTTAGAAGGGAAACAAAAAGTAGAAAAATCGGTAAAAACGAGCGGAAATGAAAATAAAGAGGAAGAAAAAACGGTATCTCAAGAAAAGGATTCTCAAACTAATCCTTCATGGAAGCCAATTGGTACAGAGCAAGGAGCAAAACCTGAAATGAAATTTAAAGAAGGAACAGTAGATTGGAGTGAGATGAAAAAAGCAATCTCTTATGCTGTTAATGTTCCAGAGAGCCAATTGATTTTCGATTTTATTGGAAATAATGGTAATAATAAAGCCTACGGTAATGTACGAGATAAACAAAGTAATAAAAAATATAAGGTTAATATTGATTGGGTAGAGAATCAAGGGTGGAAACCAGCATCTGTACAAGTGGTAAAATAAAGAATAGAAATGTAATTATATGTTTAAAAGTTTATACTTGTAAAAACTCATAAAAGAGTTTGTTTCAATCAGGACTCTTTTTGTTATGTTGACAGCATTAATTACTCAGGCTCAATTGTGAGATCCTGATGCAGACAAAGTTTGAAGTTTATTAAAATCTACCTGATTTAGTGCTTCGAAAGGTTCAAAATTGCATTTTTAAAGCACTAAATAATTTATGGTACCTTTTGAAATATTTTTGGTCTCATTTCATTAGAAACAATTTCGTCTATATAACTAAAAAATGTATTATAATATCTATTGAACAGATGAATAGGATAACAATTACCTGCTGTTAGCAAGTTGCAGTATATCTAATGAAAAGATCACTTGTTTCTAAGACAAGTGATCTTTTCATATACATTTCCTTTACTTTACTATTTTTGAAATTGAATAGATATTTCAATCTGTGTAATTACAATAGACTTGATTAAAATTAAAACTGCAACAAGGATAATACCGTCCATATTTGTAGTAAGAAATATATATATAATATCTTAATGCAAGGTTGGCCTATATTCTATGAAGATATTAAAAGATTATAGGAAACACTGAGAAACCGGAATTATTTTTATTACAATATTTATGCATATTTAGGTCTAAATAGCTGGGTATTAGCTAAGAAACTTGAGATATTAGACTCCTATTAAGTTAAAAATGGCCTTAAGTATATTTCCCATAAAGAAAATTATGTAAATAAGCTGTCCATATGGGCAGCTTATTGTATTTTTTGGCTTAGCTTGTTTTTTCCGAAGTGCTGGCGCTTCCTCTACAAGTATTCTTGCATTTAAATTATTTTTAATATATTATATTTATATGGTTATATAGAAATGGACGTATACAAAAAGTCTCAAATCTATTAATAAGATTTAAGTCCTTTTCAAAGATAAAAAGATTGTACCGAAATGGAATAAAACTTATACTTTTCTTTTTAATATGTATCTAGTAAAAAGACATTTTTCATCAATAAAATTGTATTTTCAATATAAACGGAAGTTTATTTATTTTCAATGATAGGAAATAGTGGGTCTAGAACATAGAGGAACAAGGAAACATATAGAGAAATCTGAAGAACCTGAAAACTATTGTATGTAGTTTGTTCATCTCAAGTACAATAAAAGAGTCTTACCTCTGTAGGCAAGACTCCACTAGTGTAGCTGTATAATATTTACATATCAACTAAAAAACAGAAACCATATAACACCAAGTAGCAGAATCCTAATATTCCTCCTACAGCTAATACTTGTTTAAACCAACTCTTAAATTTTATATTACTGTAAATATCTTGAACTTTTTCCATATTTCCTCCTATTAAGGCGAATCCTTAAAGACTCTCACTTCGTTATGGTACCATTAAAGAATGGCTAATAGAGGTCAAATATTGTCAAAACGTATAAATATGCAATATTGCATACAGAAATGTATTGTTACAAATGTAAGCGTTTACTATAATAAGTGTATAAAGTTTAATCACATCCCAGTACTAACAAAAGAGGAGGAAATAATATGGAAATCGCAATGGCAGTTTTAAAATTTATAGGTGGAGCAATCCCATTAGTTCAAGAGCTTCTAAAAGCATTTATGTAAATTCACTATTTAGCAATTATTTATAAAAATTATCATTCGTATGAGTAAAGCCCCTTTAACAATATTAGGGGGCTTTTTAAATTTCTACATATTTAAGGTTACGTCACATCAATATCAAGTTAAAAGTAAATTTTAAGAATAAACCTATAGAGGATATTTTATAGTGAATCAAGATCCTTTTACAAAGTTGTAGGCATTAAACTCCTACGGCTTTTATTATACTTTATTGAAGTAAAAAGTCTCTTCAGATTATCTCTCCGTTTCAAAAAACTCAATCCACTCCCCATCAGGACCAGCGAAGAATATGTAACGTGTTCCATCTGGTAATGTTTCGATTTCTTCTCCTAGTAAAAAGGTTACTGCGTGTTTCTTTAGTCTCTCGATTTCATCTTCTAATGAATCTACCTTAAAGCATATGTGATGTACTTTTCCTTCTGCTGGCAAGGAAGAATTGTAGCCTTCAATTAATTCGAGTATCGTTTCTTTCGATTCTTCCACACCTAAAAAAGCGAGTTTTAAGTCTGGATTCGGGTGCCCCATACGTTGAAGGAGCTGTAAGCCGACTACTTCTTCATAAAATGAGATAGATGCTTCTAAGTTTGCAACCATAAGTCCTACGTGTTCAATTCTTCTAACTGGCATGTAGATTCCTTCTTTCTGAAAATTATATACAATATATTATTGAAAATTAAGAAAATAAGCAAGATAAAAACCTTACAAATTTTAGCGTGTTGTATGGTATAGTGAGAAAGTATGTTTGGGGAGAAGGAAGGAGATTATACGATGAATACACCTACTCAAACTCCTTCATTATCAGAAACGATGAAAGAGTGGCATTATGCATTAGCATATGAAATTAAACATTGGAAAACGATAGGTGGTAGTAAAATTTCTATCATGAACGGTCGTTTTTTATATACAGATTATGAGAATACAGTGTATGTATTTCAGCTTATTTCGGAAGTAAGCTTACCTGAAGGTTCACCAATTCGAATTGAGTTCGATGGTGAGGAAGCGACAGGAGAAGTATTATCTGTACATGGATTAGAAATAGAACTGAAATTAAATGATTATATACAAGGTGAAATAAGAGAAGCGGTTTTATACAGTGAACCGTGGCAACTTTTAGAGCAACTGCAAGAGCGATTGAAAGAAGCACGTAAAGATAAGCTAAAACGTAATCGTATAAAGCGTCTCGTTGATGGGACGAGCAGTCCGAAACATATTGAGAAGATGAAAAATCCGAAAAATGAACTGGCATATCGCGCATTTTACAATCCGACAACGTACGTATGGGGACCACCTGGAACAGGGAAGTCTTACAATTTATCACGTATTATTTCGGCTCATTATCAAAAAGGAAAATCGGTACTTGTGTTAGCTCATAGTAACGCGGCAGTAGACGTATTAATGAGTGAAGTAACGAAGCAAATTGAAAAGAAAAAGAAATGGACGCCTGGCGAAATTGTTCGTTACGGTTATAGTCAGCATGAACATATACGAAATCATGAAACGTTACTTGCATCGAAATTAGTTGAAACGACGAACGGATCATGGGGTGAGGAAAGACTCTACTTAGAAGAGACACGCCAAGATCTTCGTGAAAAAATCTTATCGTATAAAGCAACATCTGCTGATAAGAAGCGTATACAAGAGATTGAAAGTGAGCTTCGAAAGCAAAAGGCGAAAATTAAAGAAGTAGAAAAAGAATATATTGAAAATGCGAAAGTAATTGGTGCAACTTTATCGAAATGTGCCATTGATTCACTTATTTATGAGCGTACATTCGATTTAGTTGTCGTAGATGAAGTGAGTATGGCGTTCGTTCCGCAAATCGCATTAGCTGCTTCACTTGGGAAACGTATCGTCGTTTGCGGTGACTTTTTACAGTTACCTCCAATTGCGATGGCGAACCATGAACTCGTTCGCAAATGGCTTGGGGAAGATATGTTTTACCATGTTGGGATTGTTGAGTCTGTTAATAAATCAGAAGCACACCCAAACCTATTTATGTTGCAGGAACAAAGACGTATGCATGCGGATATATCGAAGTTTACGAATTCGTTTATTTATAAAAATAGAGTATACGATCATCCGTCTGTTTCAGAGCGTAAAGAACTTGCGCAATTGCAGCCGTTCGCAAATGAAGCGAGTGTTTTATTTGATACGAGCCAAATGGGAGCTTTTTCGTTAAAAGATGCTGCTTCTGGTTCCCGTTTTAACATTATGTCTGGTTTAGTAGCGATGCAAATGATGTTAATCGGATTGTTAGACGGTGTTCAGTCGATTGGTGTTGTGACACCTTACAGGGCGCAGTCACGCTTTTTATCGACGTATATTAGAGAAATGTTGCAGAGAACGAAATATCAAAACATACCAGTTTTAGCGGCGACAGTTCATAAGTTTCAAGGTTCTGAAAGAGATATGATGATCTTTGATACGGTTGACAGTTATCCGCAAGAACGACCTGGCGTGTTATTCTTTGACCATAAAAATCATCGCCTCGTCAATGTAGCAGTGACAAGGGCGAGAGGGAAGTTCATTCAATTATCAGATTGCCATTATATGCGTAAAAATCTTTCTAGAAAACAAGCGTTATCACAATTAACAGCTCATATAGAACGTCACGGAGATGTGTATGATCGCACGACATCAAGACAATTGTGGGAACGGAAAATTTCGAAACGTTTACGCTGGTTTATGGAAATGAATCTTGAAGAGCCGAAAGGGCTATTAAAAGATATTTTAGCCGCAAAACGAAAAATTATTATTTCACTGCCAAGTACGAAACAAGTAGATAAACGAGTATGGCAAGCGTTAATGCGTACAAATGCACAAATAACAGTTTATAGTGATGGACCAGTTCCGCTGAAAAATGTAAAGTTACAAAGACAAAATAAAGCATTCCCATTCTTAGTAATTGATGATGAAATCTTCTGGGCAGGCGCACCGCTTACATCTCAAATGATATTTGAAGGTAGTACGGAATTTTCGTACGTATGTGCAAGACTGCAAGCACCTGAGACAATTGGTGTATTAAAAGGATTTTTAGATATTCGGTAAATTCGGATAGGAATTCCTTGACTTTTACTTGGAATGAACTTAGAATAAAAAATAATTTAATATAATTTTATGAAAATTCTTATCACGAGAGGTGGAGGGACTGGCCCTATGATACCTCGGCAGCGGATTCGTTATGAATACTGTGCCAATTCCAGCAAGGTAACTTGAAAGATAAGAAAGAAGCTCATTTTGACTGTATATACAGAAGCCTCTTTCTATCTTTTAGAAAGAGGCTTTTTTACGTGAAAATAAAAGGAGGAAGAACAATGGGAGCGACAGGAGTAACGTCACAAAGAAAAACAATTGAAGAGAGTATCGAAAGAAATAAGGAAAAGTACATAGAAACAAGTCATGATATTCATGCGAATCCAGAGATTGGTAACCAAGAGTTTTACGCATCTAGGACGTTAAGTTTATTGCTAGGCAGTGCAGGATTTCAGTTGCAGCACAATATAGCTGGACATGAAACGGGGTTTATTGCGCGAAAAAGTTCTGGAAAACAAGGACCGGCAATTGCATTTTTAGCGGAGTACGACGCTTTACCAGGATTAGGCCATGCGTGTGGTCACAATTTAATTGGCACAATTAGCGTTGCAGCAGCAATTGCATTATCAGAAACACTTGAAGAAATTGGCGGGGAAGTTGTCGTGTTTGGTACACCAGCAGAAGAAGGTGGGCCAAATGGTAGCGCGAAATCAAGTTATGTAAAGGCAGGTTTATTTAAAGACATTGATGCGGCGCTTATGATTCATCCGAGCGGAAAAACAGCGACAACGAGTCCTTCACTAGCAGTCGATCCACTTGATTTTCATTTTTACGGAAAAACAGCTCACGCTGCAGCTTCACCAGAAGAAGGGATTAATGCATTAGATGCGGTTATTCAGCTCTATAACGGTATAAACGCACTTCGCCAACAACTTCCGTCAGACGTGAGAATTCATGGCGTCATTACAGAAGGCGGAAAAGCACCTAACATTATTCCTGACTATGCCGCGGCTAGGTTCTTCATCCGTGCAGCAACGCGAAAGAGATGCGCGGAAGTAACAGAAAAAGTAAGAAACATTGCTGAGGGAGCAGCGTTAGCAACAGGTGCAAAAGTAAAAATCCATCAATTCCAAAATGAAATCGATGAATTACTCGTAACAAAAACATATAACGATATCGTAGCGGAAGAACTAGAACTATTAGGTGAAGATGTAAATCGTAAAGAAAGAGTAGGGATTGGTTCAACCGACGCAGGAAACGTCAGCCAAGTTGTGCCGACAATTCATCCGTACATTAAAATTGGTCCAGATGACTTAATTGCGCATACGAATGAATTTAGAGAAGCAGCACGTTCAGAACTAGGAGATAAAGCATTAATTACATCGGCAAAAGCATTAGCGAATACAGCGTATCGATTAATTACAGAAGAAGGGTTGTTAGAGAAGGTGAAGGAGGAGTTTAGGGAGGCACAGAGGAATCAGGGGTAAGGGGATTAAGGCGCTCTTTTCGAAGAGCAATCTAATTAATAAGTAGAGATATAAAAAGAACATTGAAAAATCAATGTTCTTTTTTGTTTGCTAGTCATTGATTTTGTTGGTTTTTCTCAAGAAAGAGAAAATTTTACTGTTAGTGAGGATAATACGTATCCCTTTATTAGAATGACAATTTCTCCTCGAACTCACTCTTTAAAACAATTAAAGGAGATGATAATCCGAATTGCATTAACGAGTCTAAAAACGCAGCGAGGGAATCCATCGAATCGCTCATGACCTTCATCATATAATTAAATTCCCCGCTAATTCGATATAAATCAGTTACTTCAGGAGCGGCATTACAATATTGGATGAAATCAGAGCATTGGCTCGTTTTAAACATGATGAATGCTTGAATGCTTTTATTAATTTTGGAAGGCTCAAATTTCGTTCGGTAAGCCGCTATAACTCCTTGATCTTCAAGTTTATTCATACGCTCCTTTACAGCAGGTTGCGTCATGGATATAATCCGTCCTATTTCTGAAACAGAAATTCTCGCATTTTCATATAACAGGTTCATAATTTTATGATCGATTTCATCCAATTTTACAGCGTTTTGCATTGTGTAGCCTCCTTATTATGTTTTCTAAAGTGAATCACAAATTATAACTATAATATCATAAGTGAACGAACTAAATTACCTATAAATCTGTATTTAAAATGTTTGGTTTTTGCATGAAAATATAAGTATAGGATTTATCAAAAGGGAATTTAGGAAGGTTGGAAATATATGAAGAATCTTGATGGGAAAGTAGCGTTAGTAACAGGGGCGAGTCGAGGAATTGGTCGTGCGATTGCGATGAGATTGGCAAACGACGGTGCATTAGTTGCGATTCACTACGGCCGAAATAAGGCAGCTGCAGATGAAACAATTAGTGAGATTGAATCTAATGGAGGAAAAGCGTTTTTAATTGAAGCAGAACTCAATTCAATGGATGGTGTCAAACAGTTAGTAGAACAATTGAAGAATGAATTACAAATAAGAGTTGGTACATCAGAGATTGATATTTTAGTAAACAATGCAGGGATAGGTACACAAGGGACGATTGAAAATACGACAGAAGAAATTTTTGATGAAATTATGGCCGTAAATATTAAGGCGCCATTCTTTTTAATTCAGCAAACATTACCGTTACTACGAGTAGAAGGGCGCGTTATTAACATTTCATCAGCGGAAGTAAGACTTGGTTTTACAGGGTCCATTGCATACGGTTTAAGTAAAGGTGCACTAAATACGATGACACTTCCTCTAGCTAAACATCTTGGAGAAAGAGGTATAACAGTGAATACAATTATGCCTGGATATACGAAGACAGATATAAATGCGAAATTGCTAGATGATCCGGAAATACGAAATTTTGCTACGAATTCATCTGCGTTCGGACGAATAGGGCAAGTTGAAGATATTGCAGATGTAGTAGCATTCCTTGCTTCTTCTGATAGCCGCTGGGTAACAGGGCAAATTATAGATGTCTCTGGAGGGTTTTGTTTATAGGGGCACTACTCCATAACCAGCAAGCTAATTAAGTAAATTACTAGTTATGAAACGATCCTCGTTTCATAACTAGTAATCTATAGAAAGGTAGGGATGATAAAGAAGTCTATTAAAACGTGATTTTTTGGCTAGGCAACTTGAATAAGGGGGCATTTCTTTTTCTTAAGTTGATGGGTATGTATGGTGACCTCTATTAGACGATAGTGAATTAACAATTTCGGGGTTCAGTTCAACTTTATTCAAAATAAGATTTTTTTGCAGTAAAATCAATGTTAGTGGAACTTTTTTAATCAAACTTTTTTAAAAATTAACATAAATACTTGCAATGTTTAAATTAGTACTATATAGTTCTAGTTATGACAAAGGTAAAATTAATGAATCAAAAACGTGTGATTGAAGTAGCTGCAACATTATTTTTAGAAAAAGGGTTTGCTTATACAAGTATGGATGAATTAGTACGTGTAAGCAAAGTTTCAAAGTCTAATGTGTATTATCACTTTTCTAATAAGGAAGTATTATTAGAAGGGGTCGTTGATTATTGGATTGAAATGTATCAATCTGCAATTGATGACGTACTTTCTCAGAACCAATTTTTAGTTGAAGATCGTATCCAACTGTTTTTAAAGCAATTATCACAAGGAGTTCAGTCGAGAGAGTATAAGGGGAGCTGTCCATTTATTACTCTTTATATTCAAAGTCCTAAACAGGCCACGCAAATAAAAGAAAAAATAGGTCTTTTTTTTACAGGATTACAAAAGAAAGTTTCTCTATTACTTAAACAAGGGGTAGAGAATGGAGAATTTAGAAATACGATTCATATTGATGAGGTTGCATCACTTTTTATTACAAATCTTGAAGGAGCGTTATTTATTTCAGAAACATTGAAGGATGCAACTGTAATCACGAAAACAGCAGATCATTTTTTAAAATTGCTTCGATAAAAGAAGCATTTTTTTTTAATCAAATTAGTACTGATTAGTACTAAAAGGGGGATTTTATATGAGAACAGTATTTTTAACTGGTGGAACAGGCTTTATTGGACAGCAATTAGTGAAAGAATTAGCCAAAGAGGATGTTAAAATTCTTCTTTTAGTAAGGTCGAAAAGTAAAGCAATACGCCTTTTTCAAGAAAGAGGAAACTTAAAAAAGGAAGTTATGCACTTTATTGAAGGTGATTTGACGAAAATAGATTTAGGTCTAAGTGCTGAAGATAAGGAGAGGGTATTGAAAACGGATGTGATTATTCACGCAGGAGGCCCCATGGATATTCAAGCGACAAGTAAAGAGGCAGCTTCCGTATTTTTACATGGTGCCAAACATATTAGTGACTTAGCTAAAAGTATTCATCAATTGAAGGGCTTACAACAATTTATTCATGTTGTAGGTTATATGAGTCCCTTTGATGATAAAAATAGCAAGATTGCAATTGATGTGTTTCAAGAAGGAAATAATTATTTGAAAATAAAAAATCCATATGAGAGAACAAAATTTTTAGCAGATCTTTATATCCGTCAGCAGGCATCAGCAGTAGGTTATCCGCTTTCTGTAATTAATCCGCCAACTGTAGTCGGTAGTAGTAAAACAGGGAGTACAGAGCAGATAGCAGGATTAGGTTTGCTTGTGATGAGTATGCGAAGAGGGCTCATGCCAATGATTCCTGGAGGTAAGGGATATAGGTTACCACTTATTTCAAACGATGAGCTTGCGAAGTTTATTGTGCAGGTTTTCAGATTAGAGCAACCGACTATTCAAACATATACACTTGTTGAAGACAAACAGCACGATCAGAACATTGCTGAGTTATTAAGTATTATGTCAGAAAGTATGAATATGAGGGCACCAAAGATCTCGGTTCCAATGCCGCTTATGAAAACAATTATGAATAGTGGGGTAAGTAAAATAACAAAAATTCCTTCTGATGGACTGAATTTTATTACAAAACGAAAATTTTCAAATGTTTCAGCGAAAAAAATTATGGGAGGGGATTGGTTTAAGAAGACGAGTGTAATGAAATTTCTCCCTGCCGTAGTAGCTGATCTGGATTATCGAATGATAGATCAAAATGGCCAGCATAATCATTTATTTAAACGAACATTATGCGATAACACTACCCTTTACCAATTACAAGGAGAGGGTAAACCGTTTATTTTATTACATGGTTTATTGAGTGATGGAGAGGATTTATTTCCTTTAGCACAAGAGCTTCATGAAAAAACTGGTCAACCTGTATGGATCTTGGATCTTCCAGGTTTGGGACGTTCTCCTTTTAAACGAGAGAAAAATCTTCTAGATATCTATTTGAATGTAGTGAAAAAGTTATTGGAGAAAGCTACTAATGGTGCACATCTAATTGGTCATTCATTCGGTGCATTTATTCTTCTGGAAGCATTGGTACAAGAGTACATAGATAAGAAGTATTCAATCACTTTACTTCAGCCACCTGTTGTTAAAAAAAATGCTAAATCGCTAAATGTTCCTCAATTTATGAACAAATGGAAATTAAAACTGGCAACTACTAATTTCATAGAGCGATATTTATTAAGTAATGGTTTGTTTGAAAGTATAGAGAGCATCCCTGAACATTATATTGAAAAAATAAGGAACAGTTTTACTTCTCCTAGAATTTTAAATACTACGGTTCAGCTTAACAGTTTACTACTGAAAAACGATCAAGGTGATTTCAATGAAGTAACAAAGTATAATCTTCACATTATTTGGGGGGATTATGACAGAGGTTATTCTGCTCCATCGTATCTTGGTAAGGTTGATTTTGTTCCATATGGCCATCATTTTCCTCTTAGCCATCCGAGTGAAACGGCAAGATTAGTAATGAAAAATAGTAATACTAGCAGATGAGAGTTTGGGATAAATAAAAAGTGTGTAGTAAAATCGTTGTGTTTTTGAAATAAAATCGTACTGTGTGGGGGCCCACCCCATCACTATCAGACTAAGAAACGCAAATACCTCAAAACGAAAAAATGAGCATTTTATTACAAGATAGTACAAAATTTCGTTCTGGGGATGCTATAAAATTTTAGCTTGATGGCGATGTGGTGCTACCCCACATCCATCAACTTAAGGATTTTGTGCTGGTTTAAAATAAAGTTTGGTTAAAAAATCATTCTAAACCCATAATTTCAATGCATATAAAAAGCCATTGTTTTAAACAGTAATTGAACAAAACGATGGCTCTCTTTTATTTTCCAGAACTGTTTTTCATAAAAAAGTCTGATTAATTTAATTTTCCTTATACCACTAACGCACCATTTAGTTTAATAAGAATGAATGGATTTAAACTTTCTTCCAATAAAGTTAGCAGGTACAGGGTTGAGTTCTATTTCTCTTGACCAAACAGAGAGTTGACCAATGTGGTGAATCTCATGAGCAATTATATGATGTAATATTTCCTCAACAGTATATTTATCTTCATCCCAAGCAACACATACAGCTTTCTCTTTTAATTCATCTAAATTTTTTTTGAGAAATTCAGCTATTTCATTCCGGAATCTATCTGAAAGAGATTTAACCCTTTCAAGTGTATCATAATCAGCAAATTCAACTACTATGTCTTCTTTGCCTTGAATACCACGAACCCAACTATATTCAACATCAATAATGTGAAAAAGGGTATATAAAATACTTCCTACTCCTCCAGTTCGCTCTTTTATCAACTCTTCATTTGATAGTTGATTACACCATTCAAACCATTCGTCTCTTACTTGCCAGTTATATTTAAAAAAATTTATCAATGTAAATACTCCCCTATATAATTGTTTATAGCAATAAGAATTAGCTTTTGTCACTAAAACCCCTCTTTTTATTGAAGTAACCTGCCCTGGTAGTTCAATAAAACAAGCTCTAGATAAGTAATCTCGAGCAAAAGCGTTGCACCTTATTAAAACAACACGTCTTTTTTAAACTTCGTGACTTTATTCCAAATCCGTATATAGACTATTTTTGGAGTTAAAAGCACGTTACTATTCTCTTATATTAATGAGAAAGGGTGACGTACTTTTTATGAATATCCACCAAAAACAAGAGTTATCTTTATTTGCCGAAGAGTTATATCGATATATGTCTCCCGCTACACTTAATCAATTAGCTATAGAAGCAGGCGGGATGAAACGAAAACGTAAGTGCCATGGGCACCATTTCTTATCTTTGTGTGTATGGTTAAATCAACAAGTCGCTACTACCTCTCTTACTCAACTTTGTAGTCAGTTAGAAACCTCAACAGGAATTTTATTAAGTCCGGAGGGACTTAATCGACGCTTTAACTCAGCCTCTGTAGCTTTCTTTCGAACTGCATTTACTACACTTCTACAAGCTAAAATTGGAGGTTTATCTAAGATTTCTCATTCTCTTTCAGCTTACTTTGAGCGCATTCGCATCCTTGATTCTACAACCTTCCAAGTTCCAGATCGATTCGCAGCTACTTATCCTGGTGCCGGAGGATGCAGTCATAAAGCTGGTGTGAAAATTCAACTAGAGTATGACTTGTTGAGTGGGGAATTTTCTGATGTGGAAATTGAACCAGGAAAACGAAGTGATCAGGCATATAGTGCGACTCGAACAGGTATGGCACAAAAGAATGAACTATATATTCGTGACTTAGGATATTTTCGTTTACAAGACTTTAAGTCTATTCAAGACAAGCAAGGATATTATTTATCACGTCTTAAGTTACCAACTAAAATATACAGAAAAAAGTTCGAAACAGTTGTATTTAAAACAAAGCCCACTCAATTGAGACCGGTATATATACAAATTCATTTGGAAGACATCATGACACAATTACAACCTGGCCAAGTGTATGAATTACATGATGTTTATGTAGGGAGTAAAGACAAACTACCTACTCGCATTGTGGTTTATAGATGTACCGAGGAGCAAAAACAGAAACGCCTACGTGACCGAGCTATTCGCGAAAAGAAAAAAGGAATTACTTATACAGAGCGTACGAAGCTTTTACAAGGTATTACGGTATATATGACAAACATTCCTACGGAATGGGTACCAAAAGAGAAAATCTATGATTTATATTCACTACGTTGGCAAATTGAACTGTTATTTAAAATATGGAAATCTTGGTTTCAAATTCATCGTTGTAAATCTATTAAACAAGAACGATTAGAATGTCACCTTTATGGGCAACTCATTAGTATTCTATTATGTTCTTCTACCATGTTTAAAATGCGAGAACTCCTGTTACGGAAGAAACAGAAAGAGCTAAGTGAATATAAAGCGATGTACATAATTAAGGATTATTTTTCACTTTTTTACCAAGCATTACACAAAAACACCCAAGAATTATCAAAGGTTCTCCTTCGTCTGTTTAACCTCCTACAGCACAACGGACGAAAATCTCATCGATATGAGAAAAAGACAGTCTTTGATATTTTGGGTGTTGTGTATGATTATACCACTTCTACTCATCATGTAGCATAGTAAAAAATTGAAGCCTGTCAGGGTTTATTTGATATGCCCACTTTTATAAAATCTATAAAAGATAATAAAAAGCTATATGGAAAGACCGCATTTTGTATAAAAATATACCTTAAGTTGATGGGCATGGGGTAGCACCACATGCCCATCAACTTAAGAATGTAGAACTCCCCAAAAAAATTATGAGTTTTTTGTTACAAGTTATCACAAAATTTCGTTTTTGGGTAGTTTTATTTTCTTAGCTTGATGGCGATGAGCGGTACCCCATAAAGGCCCCTGATACATAATTGATGTTCTGCCATTTGTAGAAAACAATCCACTTATACCATTTTAACAAGAAGAAATATCTCGTCCATGTTGTAATATTGGCTTACGTTAAGCTTGTGAAAAAAACATATTCATGTATAATACAATTGATGTATGATGCATTAGTTGTAGGAGGGTGACCTATTTGAAAAGAGAAGATGCCTTAAAACTAAGAACGGATATTAAGAAAATGATTATAATAACTGGGGTTTTTGAATCTCAAAATTTGCCCAATGGACCATTTGAAAAACCTTTACCAACTTCTCAAATGATGGCGTTAGAGGAACTAGAGGTGGAAAAATTAACTGTTTGGCAACTATCCAATAAACTTAGATTAGAGACTTCAACTGTAAGTAGATTGGTAGATAAGTTAGTAAAAAAGGGGCTTGTTTATCGTGAAGTAAATGAAAAAAATAGAAGAGAACTTTTTCTGCACCTCACAGAAAAAGGTCACATAACTGTTAATTGCTTAAGAGAGCAATCCATTACATTTTATCAAAGTATTCTCAATAATTTATCAGAATCAGAACAAAAAATAGTTGTGGATGGTTTTGAATTATTTATTGATTCTATTTCTAAGTCTTTTGATTAGAGTGAGGTAAGTCATAACATTTGGAGGATAAAATGAGTTTGCATTTTGAACGTCCTATTATTGAATTAAAAGAGAAATTTGATGAATTAAAGAAAATTATGAAAGAAAATAATGTAGATTTATCGTCAGAAATTCATGAATTAGAAAAACGTTTAAATAAAATGCAAGATAAAATTTATTCTAATATTACACCTTTTCAACGAGTTCAAATTGCAAGGCTACGTAACCGACCCACGACATTGGACTATATACCTTTATTGTTTACAAACTTTCTCGAACTTCATGGTGATCGATTATATGGTGATGATAAAGCAATGATAGGTGGTATTGCAAAATTTAAAGGAATGCCCGTTACGGTTATTGGTCATCAAAGAGGTAGAAATACAAAGGAAAGTATAGAAAGAAATTTTGGAATGGCACATCCAGAAGGTTATAGAAAAGCGCTAAGACTTATGAAACAAGCTGATAAATTTAATCGCCCTATTATTACATTTATTGATACAATAGGCGCCTATCCAGGGATAGGGTCTGAAGAACGTGGAATTTCTGAAGCGATAGCTCGAAATCTATTTGAAATGACTACACTTAAAGTGCCAATTGTTTGTATTGTAATTGGAGAGGCATCAAGTGGTGGAGCTCTTGGCATTAGTGTCGGTAACCATATCCATATGTTAGAGTATTCATGGTACTCGGTGATTTCGCCAGAAGGAGCAGCATCTATCCTATGGAAGGACGCTAAGTATGCTCCAGAAGCTGCTGAACATATGAAAATTTCAGCAAAAGATTTAAAACATTTAGGAATTATTGATGAAATCATTCCTGAAATTAAAGGTGGAGCACAAAATGATATAAAATCACAGGCAAAAATGATTGAATCTGTAATCGAATTATCTCTAAAAAAATTGATACTATTATCCTCAGAAGAGCTTATACAACAGCGGTATGAAAAGTATAGACAAATAAAGAATTATAAATGAAAATATTTAAAGTCCGTATTACATTTCGGAGGATTCTCGCGGAAAAATTTTAAATATTTTGTAAGTAACCTCTTAAACTGGGATATGCTGATACTATTACTCTACAAAAGATGTGTGATCGGTATGGAAAAGGAAAATTTGTTCAAATGGAAGCATTATCACATACCCATCAACTTAAGAAATTGATTGTTCCCCAAAACGAAAAAATGAGCTGAATTCTCATAAATAATTGTAAAAAGGTGAAAATTTCGTTATGAGGGGGATCACAAAAGCTTAGGTTGATGGCAATGGGGTACCGCCACATCGCTATCAAGCTAAACTTCTGAAATATCCCCAAAACGAAAATTTCATCCTTTCATAGTTGTCCATAGGATCTTAGGGTGATTTTCATTTTTGAGAAGAATACATTTCTCAAATTGATGGCAATTATGGAGGGGTAAAAATAATGTTACGATGTTTATAAAAAATATGCGAAGAAATATGTTAATAGATTTTTTAATAATATTCATATAAAATACTATTTTGACTTAGATTAAACTTTGTTTCAAACAAACATTAAAATTTATTTTAAAGAAAGGGAAATATGGTAGAAAATGAAAGCAAATATTAAAATTATTGAAAAGCTTAAAGAAGAATCTTGTACCTTCTACATTCACAAAGTAACATCTTTTATTCTAGATATGGTATCAACACTAGAGAATAGTTCTGATAACTATTTAATAGTTAATTCTACTCACAAAGGTGAACAAGAAAAAATTTCTTGCTCAACTGTTATTTATTTGGAATATCTTGAAAGGAAAATTTTTGTTTATACAAAAGAAAATATATTTGAGATAAAAAGTCCTTTATATAAATTACAATCTGAACTTCCAGATAATTTCACTAGAATTTCAAAAACTATAATTATCAATATTCATTTTTTAAACAAATTCTCCGCTAAAGCAAACGGAAATTTGGAAGCACTGCTTTCAAACAGAGAAAAAGTAATTGTATCAAGAAAATATGTTTCTTCATTAAAAAAACAGCTAAAAAACCATTCCCGATAACCACTTATGTATTGATTTTTACCACTTATGTTTAAAAGCATTTCTTTATATCTCCTTTGATGTAAATATTAATAAAAACAAAGGAGGATATACAATGTATACTATGATTAAAGAAGTATTTATAAGAACTCCATTATGGGTATGGATATTATTATTCATTTTAATAAAAAGGGGTATTGCTATTTCTCAAGAAAGACCAATTAATTTATCTAAAATGTTCCTTGTTCCCATGATTTTTATGATATGGGGGTTAGATAAAATTATCACTAAATTTTCTTACTTAGGATATTGTTTAATAAGCTATACGATTTTCATTCTTCCAGGTATTATGATTGGATATTTGTTATATGTAAAATATCAAATTTTCTTCAAACAAGAGACGGTTACTTTCAGGAAGAAATGTTACCTTCCATTAATAATTATATTGATTAATTTCTTTGTAAAATATCTCTTAAATGTAACTTTAGGAATGTATGCATCATTTTATGATGATATTTCGTTTAATATAATTTATTCTGCCATAAGTGGACTATCTGTAGGTTTATTTTTTGGCGGAATATTCTACACATTTTATATACAATCAAAATTAAATAACCTTATCTTAAAATCATAAAAAAAGAAGGGAAAGACTTTATTGAAACTAAAAAAACGACTGTATACAGGTTTAGGAACTGGTTCATTTATATACATGATAGTTTTACTATCAAGAAACTATAACATATCTATTACACGAGCTGAGATAATAAGTGTTCTTATAATCTCAGCTTGTGCAGGCATTTTTACATTCATTTTTGATATTGAAAAAATCAGCTATTTGTTCGCCTTGGTAATCCATTTTTTCATGATGATTATAGTTGTCTTTCTTATATCTACATATAACCATTGGATAGAAATATTCCCAACTGCTGATTTTCTTGAAAGTATAGTTTTAATATATGTATTTTCTTGGTTAATATCATTTTTAAATACAAAAAAAGATGCTAAAGAATTAAATATGTTACTAAAAAATAAGAAAAACATTTAAAGTGTCCTTCTTATAAGAAGGATTATGGTAATTAATCAGGTCGCTTGTTTAACAAAAACAACCCTTTTTACGTATGTAAACTTTGGTTAGTTTACGTTGTCTTCCGTTTTCGAACCTCATGTCATCTACGTTTACAATACGATAGCTACATGAAAATAAAAAATAAGTAAAAAAGTGGAGGGTGATTTGTCTAAAAATATAGAATTTTTAACAAAAATTCATAAATATGTTATATAATGATGTTAACAAACTATATTTTAGGCATTACCCCCGATTGTGTAGAATAAATAATTTTTCGATGAGCTAAAGTATTTGGCTAAAAGAACTTGTAGCGGGGCCTTGCTACAAGTTCTTTTATTTTTTCAGTAAAGGAAAATAAGAAAAAAGAAGGGGACACGAGTATGATTGGAAATTTAAAGAAAGCAGCATTGAATTCGTTAGATGGGAAATGGGGGGTAGGTATAGGAGTATCAGCTTTATTCTATTTTGTACCAATCTTAAGTGCATCAGCAATCGCCTTTTTTATGTATTTAATATTTGTACTGTTTATCGGGATAATTGGTCCTGATGCATTATTTATTTATTCAATAGGTGGGCAACCACAAGTAGATCCGGTAGCACTTGCTGCACTTATTCTAAGTTATATTGGTTTATGGGAGGTATGTTTCCTAATTTACAGTGTCATTCAAGGTATCTTTAATTATGGATATTCTGTTTTTACTTTACACTTAGGGAAACAAGAAGAAGTTAAGGTAGACGATGTATTTTCAGGATTTAAAAAGAAGAATTTGTTTAAATCAATGAAGTTAGGTTTAATGCAAGCTATTTTTATTTTTTTATGGAGCCTATTATTTATTGTTCCAGGTATTATTAAATATTTTTCTTATTCCATGTCGTATTACATATTAGTTGAGAATCCTGATTATACAGCAAGTGAAGCATTGAGAGAAAGTAAAAGAATAATGAAAGGACAAAAGCTAAAGTTATTTGTTCTTTGGTTATCATTTATAGGTTGGTTTTTATTAGCAGCATTTATCGGAATGTTTACATTTAATCTATCATTTATTTTTATTTCTCCTTATTACAACACAACTGTCTCACATTTTTACTTAGATTTAGTTAAAAAGCAGGATATTGGAGAAGCGAAGGTAAGTATATAAATAGGAAAAAAGTATGTTTAAGGTGAAAAATATTCGTAGTTGAAAGTGGATATGTGTTTAAGCATATCCACTTTTTAATATTATATTAAAAGTCTTAAGCTACTGGTTATTGTGATTTGGATAAGGATACCGCAAACGTGTTGCAAGTTAGATGGGATAGGGCAAGAATACCGCAAACGTGTTGCAAGTTAGATGGAATAGGTGTAGCACTACATCACTTGTAAGCTACGGTTATAAAATCCTCCTGAACAAAGAATATCCCTTTACAATTACTTATGAGTATTTAGTTCAGCTTTATCAAGCATATACTTACCTACTGTTTGCTTTTTATATATTATAGTAAAGACAGAAATCGGTTATGGCTATAATTCTATATAGGCTTTTTCTCCACCTGGAATCTTGAATGTATTTACATCAAATTCTTTAATTATATATATCTTTATCGCTTCAAAATCCTTACCAAAAGCGAGAGATGGATTTTTTAAGAAATATATTATTTTTTCCTTGTCATAGATTCGGGCTGTAATTATTTCTTTGTCCGAGTGAAACGATAAATTGACTCCTTTGTAAAAATATTCGTAATATCCCTCTTCATCCTGCTCACTCTTATCTTCAAAAGGAACAGATTCAATATAATATATAGTGCCATTTACATTTATTGATTTCATATAGCATTACTCCCTTTTCAAGAATATCCATAAGGAATTATATAGTCTCTGTGTATTATACCAAAAATAGGGAATCTACTTTTGGAATTGTAAATAATATATAGGATCAAATTAAAATCTTTATATTATTTTTCATATTAGGGGTCGCCATATGTGCCCATCACTTAAGAATTTAAACCCTCAAGATGAAAATTTTGTGTATTTTTTACAGAAAACAACTAATTTTTCATCTTGGGGGTATTTGCTTTTCTTATCTTGATGGCAATGGGGTCCCGCCAACAAGATAAGAATTTTGCACGCTAAGCAAAAATACAATAAGCTGTCCATATGGGCAGCTTATATACATAATTCTCGTTATTGGAAGTTATTCTATATTGTTCTTAAATAAACTTAATATTTGTTGAGCATCTGTATCCCTTATTATATAATGTTCGAGATTTTTTTGTTCTTCATTGTCTTGACGAGCAATTACAACTTTTTTATTCTCTAGCCAAATTAAATATGTTTCACTGGAACTATCTTGGTAATTTACATTCATTTGATAATCAATATTTGCTTTGGCCTCATCATCTAGCAAAAGAGGAATAACTCTTTCTCGATCCTTATCTATTCCTGCATGTTCCATAGATTTAATAATTTGATCAAACTCTAGATTTATAGCTGTTTTTTTATTTTTTACCTTAGTTGATATAAGCTCAATTTTCTTTATTTCCTTTCCTTGAAAGAAAATTTGTTTGCGATTTTCCTCTTGTTGTATTGAGGCAGTTTTTACTTTTGGTTGTTCAGTAGTAGATGTACTACCAGTGTTTGTCTCAGTCGAACAAGCGGATAAATATAGGAATAATGATAAGGTCAGAAATGATATATTTTTATTCATAAATTAACTCCTTTTTTTATGGATAATATTCTCTTTCACCATGTAATAAACCTTTTTAAAGGGGAGAAGCTATCTACTCTTCGTATGAATACCTTATACACTTGAAGTTAACATAACGTCTCATTGTCGGTAGCAAGTTTTTCATAGCATCCTTATTTTTACTAAATTTTTTGTCTCTATGTCTATCTATCACTTATACAAGATTTTATACATCATTGATATAGCGGAGATTTTAGGGATCTTCGCTATTCTTTTTCGCATAAAATCTTGTATAAAAAAGTAGTTAGACTAGTGTGTTTTACTCCAATTCATTTCAAAATATAATTGGAAATTCATCTTTAAATTTAAAAAAGAAGGGGTTACCTATATATATTAATAACTTCGAAATATTGTATAACAGATAATTTTTATTGTGCTAACGAATCAGGATAGTGTGGCGACCGACCAACTAAATAGTTGCTTCTCCTCAATTATTAGAAGGGAAGTTCTATCATTTCGCGAATTTATTAGACATAGATGAGTGCTATAATTTTCTATATTTACATAAAGAGGTGACTATGCATGAATCAAAGACCGTCAGAAGAAGAATACGCCGGGAACTCCGGTGAATATATCCGTTTGGTGCCGGACGGTAACATCATCAACATTCTGCTCGCCCAGGAAAAGCAAATGACTGAGCTCCTGGCATCGTTGACCGAAAGCCAGGCCGCATATCGGTATGCGGAAGGAAAATGGACGCTGAAAGAAGTCGTGGGCCACATTACAGACGCGGAACGCGTCATGACCTACCGCCTGCTCCGGTTCGCAAGAGGGGACCAGACGCCGCTGACCGGTTTCGATCAGGAATTGTTCATGCCTCCTTTTGGAAGCTGGACAATCGCGCAACTGGCCGAAGACTACCAGGCCGTCCGGCAATCAACGATCACATTGCTGCGCGGGCTACCGGCTGAGGCGTGGAATCGTAAGGGTACAGCCAACAACCTAAGCATTACGGCGCGCGCCCTCGCGTACGGCATCGCAGGACACGAACTTCATCACATGGGGGTCATCCGAAACCGGTACTTGAGTTAATCGTCGGCTGAGGCCTTTTGAATGGAACTAACACCTTTCATACAATCTTAGATACCGTTCTTATTGGGGCCCGCCCCACAACCATCAACTTAAGGATTTAGACTATTTTTGAAATTGAAAGCACGTTACTATTCTCTTATGTTAATGAGAAAGGGTGACGTGCTTTTTATGATTATGCACTAAAAACAAGAGTTATCTTTATTTGCCGAAGAGTTATATCGATTTTTCTCATTTTGGGGTATTTGTTTTTCTTAGATTGATGGTGATGGGGCACTACTCTATAATGATCAAATTAAAATTTAAAATAGTTATAGAGACTCCATTTCTCGGAAATATTGTAACTATTAAGTTGTAAAAAGATATAATGGGAGGAAGTTTTTCTAAATCAAAAAAATTGATTAATAAGTTGCATAATAAACTCACTAGCGTATATACTATAAACATCAAAAAAAGTTGATGAAGGGAAGTGAACTACAGTGGCACAAAATTTTCAGTTATATGAGAAAAAGTTTAAAGCGTTGGCTGATCAAAAACGTTTAGAAATCATGTATGAACTTTGCCAGCGAGGCCAGACTTGTGTATGTGATTTAACAGAGATTTTTGAAATGACGCAATCTAAATTGTCCTATCATTTAAAGATTTTATTAGATGCAGGTTTAATTGTAAAAGAAACAAAAGGTACGTGGAGTTATTATGATTTAAATGATGCGGAAGTGAATAATTTGTTATCAGAAGAATTGTGCTGTATCTTTAGAAAAACAGGCAAAGGTAGTTGTTGTTAAAATTTTGCGTTATTAATCAAAAAAAATTGATTAATAACATATAAAGAGGAGGAATAAGCTATGAGATATGTTCATGTCGGTATAAATGTTACGGATTTAGAGAAGTCTATTGAATTCTACGAAAAGGTATTTGGTGTGTCACCAGTTAAGGTGAAAGTAGATTATGCAAAATTTTTATTAGAGACGCCAGGACTTAATTTCACGCTAAACGTACGAGATGAAGTGAAGGGAAATCAGGTAAATCATTTCGGTTTCCAAGTGGATACAGCTGAAGAAATTACGTTACATAAAGAAAGATTAGAAAAAGAAGGTTTCTTTGCGCGTGATGAGATGGATACGACTTGTTGCTATGCGGTTCAAGATAAGTTTTGGGTAACGGATCCTGATGGGAACGAGTGGGAATTCTTTTATACAAAAGCACAGAGTGATGTTCATAAAATAGAAGAGGCACCTTGTTGCACGACTTCTAACGTAGTAGAACAAAATTCTTGTTGTTAATAGGAGATGGAAAATAAAATGAAACGTTTATCTTTTCTAGATCGATATTTAACACTATGGATTTTTCTAGCTATGGCTGTTGGGATTGGTTTAGGGTTTGTATTTCCTAGTGTAGTAGACGGATTGAATACATTACAAGTTGGAACAACGTCTATCCCGCTAGCTGTTGGTTTAATTGTCATGATGTATCCACCGTTAGCGAAAGTTCGTTACGAGGAAATGGGCCGAGTATTTAAAGATGTAAAAGTATTGGTTTTATCTTTAGTACAAAACTGGATTATTGGACCTGTACTTATGTTTGTTTTAGCAATTATTTTTCTTCCTGATAAGCCAGAATACATGGTCGGACTCATTATGATTGGTTTAGCACGTTGTATTGCAATGGTAATTGTTTGGAACGATCTTGCAGATGGGGATAAAGAGTATGCAGCAGGTTTAGTGGCTTTTAACTCAGTATTTCAAATGTTATTCTTCTCCGTTTATGCATACGTGTTTGTAACAGTCATTCCAGAATGGTTAGGGATTGAAGGGGCTATTGTCGATATTACAATGGGAGAAGTAGCGAAATCAGTATTTATCTATTTGGGAATTCCTTTTATAGCAGGCATGTTAACACGTTTTGTACTCGTTAAGTTAAAAGGAAGAGAATGGTATGAAAAGGTGTTTATACCGAAGATTAGTCCACTTACATTACTTGCATTATTATTTACAATCATCATTATGTTCTCTTTAAAAGGGGAGATGATTGTTAGCGTACCATTAGATGTGGTAAGAATAGCGATTCCGTTATTAATCTATTTTATTGTAATGTTTTTTGTATCTTTCTTTATGGGAAGAAAAATTGGTGCAAACTATCCGGTGACGACAACGTTAGCATTTACAGCAGGTAGTAATAACTTTGAGTTAGCAATTGCTGTAGCAGTTGGGGTGTTTGGTATTCATTCAGGCGCAGCATTTGCAGCAGTTATCGGACCATTAGTTGAAGTACCTGTAATGATTGCACTTGTAAACGTTGCTTTTTGGTTTAAACGTAAATATTTTAATGACCAACCAGTCTAAATATAAAATAAAGGTGGAAAATACCATGGAAAACAAAAAGACAATCTATTTCTTATGTACAGGAAATTCATGCCGAAGCCAAATGGCAGAAGCGTGGGGCAAACAATATTTAGGTGATAAATGGAATGTATATTCTGCAGGAATTGAAGCACATGGAGTAAATCCAAATGCAATTAAAGCAATGAACGAAGTAAATATCGACATAACAAATCAAACATCAGATATAATTGATGCAAACATTTTAAATAGTGCTGATTTAGTCGTTACGCTGTGTAGTCATGCGGATTCTGTTTGTCCATCTACTCCGCCGCATGTAAATCGTGTTCATTGGGGATTTGATGATCCAGCAGGAAAAGAGTGGTCCGAATTTCAACGTGTTCGTGATGAAATTGGTGAACGTATAAAGCGATTCTCTGAAACAGGGGAGTAAATAAAGGAAAGAGTCAATCTTCTATCTTATAGGGGAGTGACTCTTTTTTATTATGTATTTCATTTACTTATCGCATCGCTTTAAAACCACTCTTAGAAATAATACAGAATATTATGTGAAGATGGTAAAGTTTCATTTTATAATTTTTACTTTATTAAAAGTTGATTTGTTAGAAAGGATAATCATTTATTGATATAATGAATGGATGCGTGGCAGGGAATAGATAGAAAGATACTGCTAGTAATTTATACTTCAAATGTTGGGAGATTGGACAGAGTTATGGGGACAGAAAAAGAAATTAGTTCCGCTAAATTAATATGGAAGATGACGCGCCCGCATACATTAACGGCGACGTTTTCTCCTGTAATTTTAGGGACAGTGGCATCACTTTATGTTGCCAAAATTGATTGGCTTTTATTTATTGCGATGATGCTTGCATGTTTAGCGCTGCAAATAGCAACGAACTTATTTAATGAGTACTATGATTTCAAACGTGGATTAGATACCGCTGAATCCGTTGGCATCGGTGGCGGAATTGTCCGTCATGGATTGAAGCCAAAAAATGTGTTAACAGTTGCGCTTTTATTGTATGTCGTAGCAGCATTTATTGGCATTTATATTTGTATGAATAGCAGCTGGTGGTTAGTTGTCATTGGTTTAATTGGGATGGCAGTTGGCTATTTATATACAGGCGGTCCATTACCAATTGCGTACACTCCGTTTGGAGAATTAGTTTCTGGGCTGTTAATGGGGACATGTTTTGTAATCATTGCTTTCTTTATTCAAACGAATACTGTAACGATTGAAAGTGTATTGATTTCCATTCCAATTGGAATTTTAGTAGGTGCAATCAATATGTCAAATAACATCCGAGATATCGAAGAAGATATTAAAGGTGGAAGAAAGACATTAGTAATCCTCCTTGGGAGAGAAAAAGCTGTGGTAACACTAGCGGTAGCCTTTTTCATTGCGTATTTATGGATTGCCGTAATTGTATTAATGGGTTATATAAGCCCTTGGGCATTAGTTATGTTCCTAGGTTTGAGAAAGCCAATTTCTGCGATTCAAAGTTTCCAAAAAGGGGCAAAGGATCCTGGATATATGCGCATCGCAATGAAATCAACAGCGATGACAAATACGATTTTCGGCTTCTTGTTGTCAGCAGGATTATTAATTAGTTATTTGTTTTAAATAACTTAACCCCAATTTCTCGATTTTAGTATAGAGAAATTGGGGTTTTATTTTGAGTTTTTTACGTTATAAACTATTATCATTTGAAATGTATATACCAATAAATTGCAACTTCATCACTTGTCTTATCCAAACCTTTATAAACAAGAAAATCAAACCCACCAATTACAAATCCACATTTTTCATAAAATTTACATGCTGCGACATTATTATTTTGCGTTTCAAGCATGATACCTGGCATATTTCCTTTTTTTGCCCACTGCTTTGCTTGATCAACTAATCTTTTACCAACTCCGAGTGTACGATATTTTTTATCTACCGTTATATCTTCTATGTAAGCATAGTGGTTCCAATTCTTTTTCAATACCATTAATCCAATGATTTGGTTATGTAACAGTGCTATGTAAATGACTTGATTAGGTTTATTTATATATTCATTGTAAGCCAGTTCTTCATTATCATCTTGATTTTGTAAATAACTTTTTTCATAACTTGGAACGTCTTCTACTGTATATTCTATACGTTTATTTCCTTTGGAAAGAGAAAGAATTAACCGAGCATTCACTATAAAACTGTCATCAATCTCCGGGAGATTATCTAAATCATTTGTTTCTAACTCTCTAATTACAAGGTTCATCGGGGCACCTCCACATAATAATATTTCTTCTAGTTCTTCATTTGGTTCAAATGAATTCCAATTACAAAATTATAATAGAATTTCAATAGTACGGCTATCTTTGTATTTTATCTTTATACCAGTATGTTGTTATCTTGATATAAAAATATTGTTTAGAAAGAGTAGTATCTTTTATTTTGGGTGTATATCCAGTTTTCAAATTTAACTGTAGTAGAGAAACAAATATTTTTTTAAAGAGTGGATGCCATACGTTATTCTTTAACTAAATTCGACATTATCTGCATTTTATCTTCATCTTCCTCTATTAATCTATTTATTGTAAACATCAGCTGGAGTTAATGCTCAGCTGTATAAATAATGAATATAAAAATTAATAGGGAAAGGATCGAAAAATAATGAAAGAATCACAAAGTAAGAAAAAAACAAGTCGACTAACTAAGGTAATAATATCTCTAGGAGTTGTTTTAGCAACGACCTTTTTCACCTTCTTTTTAATTGGAAAATGGAACTCTATCCCAGCGAAGGGAATAGCTAACGAAAGTAGTAATCAAGTTAACACGCAACAACAAGAAAAGAAAAAAGAAACACCACCGGCAAAACAGAAAAGACCTGATGGAAAACCGGTAGGAAAGGTTGTTTATTTAACATTCGATGACGGTCCTAGCGAATTAACTGGGAAGTTTTTAGATGTACTAAAAGAGCAAAATGTTGCGTCGACATTTTTTATGCAAGGTAGCAATTTACAAAATACAGGTTTTCAGGAAAACGTAAAACGAGCGGTAAAAGAAGGACATTATATTGGTGCTCATAGTATGACACATAATAGTGATAAGCTATACAAAAAAGGACAATTTGTAACGGAGATGAAAGAAACGTTAGCTCTTATTCATAATATTACGGGTACAATTCCTAAACTAGTCCGTCCCCCATATGGATCTGCACCAGGATTAAAGGGCGAGGACATTCGTAACAAAATTGTAGAAGCAGGAATAAAAGTTTGGGATTGGACGATAGATTCAAATGATTGGAAATTAAAAGATAATCCCATTCAGATTATCGAAAATGTAAAGAAACAGACAACAGAAGAAGTTGAAGTTGTATTAATGCATGAAAAGGCGCAAACATTACAAGCTCTTCCTGAAATTATTAAATTTTATAAAGAGCAAGGGTATGAATTTGGGGTATATAATGACGAGGATCATTTTCGTCTAAACTTCCAAAAAGATCAACGGCTATAGTATAAACATAGTTATTTTAAAAAGGTGTTTTTATTACTAAATCAATAATTAAGCCAAAAGACGATTTCCTATACAATAAAGAAATCGTCTTTTTTTATAAAGTTGACTTTTGGATCAAAAAGGTTTATTCTACTTGTGCAAGTGAATACTTACATTCGGGTTTGGATAAAGATTATGTGAAAGTTGGATGAAACGTGAATGAAATGACAAATACATCAGAACGTATTATTGAGGCTTTTTTAGAATTATTCCGCACTCATGGCTATAAGGGAACGACGACACGCTCGATTTCGGAACTAGCGGGCGTAAACGAAGTAACGATCTTTCGGAATTTTGGAAGCAAAAAGAATATTATGGAAAAAGCTGTCGAATCTTTATCGCGTGATATGGAATTGAATAAATTAATGCCTGGAGAGATGACTTGGAATCTTGAAGATGACTTGCTATCTATTGCAGAAGGATATCTTGCATATATAGAAAAGTTAAAGGATTTAATTTTGATTAGTTTTCAGGAAGCTGAAATGTTCCCAGAGCTCAAAGAAAAAATTGCATTAATTCCTAAACAATTAAAAGATAATTTGGTTTCATATTTCATTGAGATGAGAGAAAAGGGAAAGCTTATTGAAACTGATATGGAAGCTCAGGCGATGAACTTTATTTGGATGAATTTCGGTTACTTTCTTTCTAACTCACGCTTTGGTGACAATTTATTTTCCAATTCAAAAGAGATTTTTTTAAAACATAGTGTCCAACTATTTTCTAGGGGGCTAACTCCCTAGGTCTTTTTTTTGTACCTAATGCAAGTAAGTACTTGCTATAATAAAACAACAAGGAGTACGACAATGAAAACTTTAAAAAATTTCTTTAAATTCCCTCCAACATTCATTGGAATTGCAACAGCATTTGCCTTTCTGTTAATTTTCTTTTGTGTGTGGATGACTGCATACGATGGTGTTACGGATCGGGTAAACCAATTAAAAGTCGGATTAGTTAATGAAGATAATCAAATGGGAACCGATATTGAAAAAAGCTTGAAGGAAAATCTACCCTTTAAAGTTAAAAGCTATAGCTCGGTAACGCACGCCCAAAAAGATATGGATAACAGGAACTTAGATATGGTTATTCAAATTCCTGCAAATTTCTCAAGCCTATTGAAAGAAAATAATACTACAGAGATTAACTATTTCATCAATCAAGCAAACTCATCTTTGGCAAAACAGATTATGGAAGGCGCGGCAAAGGATATTACGCAAACAGTTAATAAAAATGTATATGCGTATAAACAAAAGCTTATTTCATCTAACCTATCTAACGAATTAAGTACAGTGATGCCGTCAGAAGAATTGGTCCAAAAGTTATCAGAAAACATTACGAAAGCTATGAGTTCATTAAACATTGATTCTGTGCAATCATCTGTCGAAAAAACAAACAATACAGATGGCTTTGCAGCAACCATGATTCCATTTTTAATTGTTCTTGCTTCATGGGTTGGAGCGATGCTTATGAGTTTAAATCTTAATATTGTTGCAACAATATTAAAAAACACGCACGGAAAATGGTCTATATTTTTATCAAGACAAGTTATTAACATTGTCGTATCTGTTATTTTAGCTATTATCACGTTATTATTAATGACCTTATTTAATGTTAAATTGAATACAAGCTTGTTTGAAACATGGATATTCCAAACTCTTGTCTTTTTCTCTTTTTTAAGCGTAACGCAAATGTTTATCGTTCTATTTGGTCCTGCTGGTATGATGTTTAATATCATATCGCTGTCAGTACAATTAGTTACTTGTGGAGTAATTGTTCCAAAAGTGTTGCTATCCAATTTTTACCAAATTGTCGGTTCTCTTTTCCCTGGAACTTATGTAGCTGACGGATATCAAACAATAATTTTTGGTGGGGGAAATCTATCACACGATATGAATATTCTTCTTTGCACTTCAATTATTACCATTCTTATAGCGGTGGGGAGAATTATGCTGCAAAGAGATAGTAAAAGTGAATTGATCAAACAAACTGCCAACAGATAAAAAGCTTATATTACATGTGAAGTGCACCCTGATTGCTAAACAAAGTCTAACAAACAATCGAGGGGCACTTTTTTTAGTCAAATTCTCTTAGCGTACGAAATTCGCGTTTTTCTCCGTAGCGAAATAGGGCTCATATGCTCTAACCTCATTCTATTAGTAAATAGCCTGCAATCATTGTCCTCTGTACATGAAATAAATTTGGTTTGTAATATAATCTGAACTAAAATGAAGTCCGTTTTTTATCCACCACATAATGATTCCTACCAATGAAGCGGTTTTAATCTCAATGGCAACATAATCTTTGGGTAGCTCTGTCTCACTATTATTTCTGCGCGTTTCTACTAATTTCTTTATTAATAGAAATAATTGTTCCTCAAAATGATTCATATTAAATAAAACAGATAAATAATTTCGATGAATATATAAATAATCAAGCAATTGTGTTAGCTGTTGTTTTTCTGATAAATTGCTTACGTGTATTAAAGCGGTAATTTTATTAGAAAGTTCGTTTAAAATTTCATCAGTGAGTTGCATGAGTAAATCCTGAATATCTTGATAGTGTAAGTAAAATGTTGTCCGATTTAATCCAGCTTCGTTTGCAATTTTCTGGACTGTTAAATTTGAAATAGTGGATTCCTCTTGTAAAAGGGAATAGACGGCATTTTTAAACATTTCTCTTGAACGAAGTGTACGAGGATCCTCTTTTTTAGATGTAGACATTTTGAAACTCCTTTATAGATTTTTCTTTGACTTTCTCGACATAGCATATTTTCAATGTCGATTAATGAACATTTTTAACAAAATTGTTCATGGTCAGGAATATGTATCTTTGTTACTATGAATTTTATCGACACTGTGTCGATAATGCAACTATAGAAAAAGGGAGTTTACAAATGGAGAAGGGAATAACAGAAAAAAATAAGAAAATTTTATTACTTGTACTAATTGCTGGATGTTTTTTATCAACATTAAACCAGACGTTACTTAATGTGGCAATGAGTAACTTAATGGAAGTATTTGATGTTACAGCTACAACTGTACAATGGTTAGCAACAGGTTTTATGCTCGTAAACGGTGTTTTAGTGCCAATTACGGCATTTTTAATGAAACGTTTTACAACGAGGCAATTATTTATTAGCTCAATGATTTTTTTATTAATCGGAACATTACTATGTGCCGGTGCCATCAATTTTGGCATGTTATTAACAGGAAGAATGATTCAAGCAATTGGGGCAGGAATTATTATGCCGCTCATGATGACAGTTATTTTATATTTATATCCTAGTGAAAAGCGCGGGAGTGTTATGGGAACTATCGGCTTTGCTATGATTTTTGCGCCAGCCATTGCTCCAACGTTATCTGGTTTTATCATTGAATATGTATCATGGAGATGGTTATTTATTGGATTAGCTCCATTTGTATTCATCGTCATTATTCTTGCGCTAAAATATTTAATGAACGTTGCAGATACGACAAAAGCAAGATTGGATATTGTAAGTGTCATTTTATCAACGATTGGCTTTGGTTGTGTTTTATTTGGATTCAGTAGTGCAGGAAGTAAGGGATGGGATCACCCGATTGTTATTACGACAATTATTACCGGGGTACTTGTTACAACGCTATTTTGCTTACGTCAAATAAAGTCTAACGATCCATTATTAAATTTATCCGTATTTAAGTATAAAATTTTTACTCTTACATCAGTGATCAATGTACTTATCACGATGATTATGTATGCTGATTTAATTCTTTTACCGATTTACTTACAAAACGGAAGAGGCTTTACCGCATTTGAATCAGGTTTACTTCTATTACCTGGAGCGGTCATTAATGCATTCTTATCACCAATTACAGGTAAAATGTATGATAAATACGGAGCAAAACCACTCTTTATTACAGGGTTAGTATTTATCATTATTTCGATGTGGGGGGTAATTGATTTAACTGAATCCACAACGTATATGTATGTAATGGTGCGTACTATTCTTTTACGGATTGGGTTAAGTTTCATTTCAATGCCTTTAAATACAGCAGGACTAAATGCTTTACCTAGAGAATTAGGTTCACATGGTTCAGCCGTAAATAATACGGTTCGTCAATTAGCCGGTGCTATTGGAACAGCTGTTGTTATTACTATATATACAACTCAAGCAACTTCACACGCTTCAGAGTTATCTTTAGAAAATGGAAACATTACAGCTATTCAACTAGCTAAATTATCCTCTATTTTCGGCTCAAGTGATGCGTATCTATTCATGTTATTTTTATCTTTCGTAGCATTAATCTTTGCATGTTTCATGCCTAAAAAAGTGGCAACTCAAAAACTTGAAAGTAAGGCAAGTAATTAGAATCGTTTATAGAGTAGTTTAGAAAGTATATGATGGAAGAAAAGCAAGGGATCTAATAATTAAGGTCATTTGCTTTTCTTTTTGTTTATGAACTTAACTGTATTTTGTAAAGATATTAAAGGAGACATGAAAAAATCCACCTACAACAATTAAAAGATTGATTGACCGAAACAATATAAAAAGGACTCGTAAATTTATCCCACTTTAATGGGCAGTAAGACCCCTACCTCAAAATTCAGCGAAAGCAAAGAAGTTAGGTAGGGGAGGATCAACTGCCCATAAAAGTCCGATTGGTGAGGGCTGATAATCAGTGGGGGATGAAGAAAACCTCCACTGATTAAAGTTTCACTTTATAAGAGTTCTTTTTTGCAATCCCAATAAATTCTTCTCAATAATTGAAAATAAAATCAATCCGGATTATTATATTGTTATTGTAAATTTATTTTATTGAAGGAGGATACATAGATGAAAAGCTCAAAAGGCGCTATTGAATCAGAGATAAGCAAAGCAATTACTCACTGGGAAAAGGACTACCTAGGACGCGGGTCTATATCCGTTAAGACAGATATATTACGGGATATGATTATCGTAAATTTACAAGGTGTTTTAACGCCGGCTGAATATAGTGTTTGCGAAACAAAAGAAGGTATGCTAACGATAAAGAAGAATCGTTCGGAGCTAGTTGAATCTGGAATTGATGATCTGAAAGAGATTATACTAGAATTAACTGGAGAGAAAGTGAAAAGCTTTCATACGGATATAAGCTCCCGTACAGGCGAACGAGTAATGATTTTTAAATTGCTTCATAATCTTGAGGAGAAATTTTAAAAATACCTTAAGGTTAGTGGAAGGATTAAGAAACCTACAAGTTTTGCACTTTATTAACAGGCTAATAATTAAAAACTTGAAGTTATTTAGGTATAATAAATCTTAATTCTAATAACTCTTAAAAAACGGATAAAGAAATTGACAAACTGCTTAATATGGTTTATCTTATAATTGTTTTAAAAAATTGATAGATGCTCATTTTAACAGCTTGCTATAATTAAGGCTTTAGCATTTTTTTAATATGTAATATTGACTAAATGAAAAAGTTTCTTAATTAAAAGATAGCGTATAACATAAATTGATATATTGATTGCATAATCTAGGAGATCAGAAATATACATTTCTTTTTAACAGGAGTAATACATACATTATTATCCTCTATAAAATGGGAGCTCTTCAAAAAACTTTATTGAAGTTAGTTGAAGTGAAACCGACAATCTCCATAATTCAATGATGATATAAAATCATTGAATTATGGAAGTTGTCGGTTTTTTTTATGGGAAAAAACGATGCACTAAAAAGAGTGAATGAAAATTGAAATTTAAAAAACTATCGTAATTAAAAGGAATTTTTATAGGCTATTTTCGCTTAGAAGGGAGTATTTAACATGTTAATTTCGCTGAGTTCATCAACACTGTTAACTTTATTTTTTATGGCGCTTAGTGCTTCTTGGCTAAGTGGATTATTGTTTTTAAATGCAAGGATGCCTTTACGTTTTGTTCATATCCATATTGGTATCGCTGCTTTGCCTTCATTGGTTTCTTTACTCGCACTTGTTAATAACAATGGAGATAGAGTTGTGGGGCCTTGGCATCTAGATACTTTAGCTTGGTTAATGGCTTTCTTTGTTCTTACAATTGGTTTAATCATTCAGCGTTTCTCTGTACGTTATTTAATGGGAGATCGCTCATATCGAAAATACTTTGCACTTTTTACATTTACTACAGGTGTATCTTCGGTTGCATGGTTAAGTGATGATCTTCGCTTAATGATCATTTGTTGGGGAGCAACGCTTATAGGATTGGTTCTACTCATAGGACTAAATAAAGGGTGGAAAGTAGTTAGTGAAGCAACTAAAATCTCTGGCTATTTATTTACAATAAGTTGGATTGCGTTGCTATCAGCTATCATTTGGCTTTTTCAAGTAACTGGACAGTGGCAGTTAACGTCAGTTTTAACGAATGAAGATGTAGCGCTACATGGAACATTGGAGAGAACAGGAATTAACTTATTAATTATATTAGCTGTGATGATTCCAGCAGCACAATGGCCTTTTCAAAGATGGTTAATTGAGTCTGCTGTTGCTCCAACTCCTGTTTCTGCTATTATGCATGCGGGTTTAGTAAATGCTGGCGGTATCATGTTAACTAGATTTTCACCTCTTTTTCATGATGATATTGCACAAATAATTTTACTAATTTTCTCTAGTATTTCTGTCTTAATAGGTACAGGAATTAGTTTAGTCCAAGTTGATTATAAACGTCAGCTAGTAGGTTCAACTATTGCACAAATGGGATTTATGCTTATTCAATGTGCATTAGGCGCTTATTTAGCAGCTGTTATTCATTTAATTTTACATGGTTTGTTTAAAGCTACACTATTTTTACAAGCTGGTTCTTCAGTGCAACGTTTTGGGGTAGTGAATCAGTCTAATGAAAAGATGGCCAATTTATGGATTATAGTCGGGCGTGTTTTAGGATTATTTATAGCAATTACTTTCTGGTTTATGACTTCTGGAGAGGGGTATCAACTAGTTAGTGCGTTAATCTTAGGCTGGTCACTATACTTTTCATGGAAACAGCTTGTTGTTTTTGGAGAGGGAAGAATGGGACGAATTGCTGGCGTAATTGTTTTGATTGGATGTTCTCTCATTTACTTTACTGTTCATAATTCTCTTTATAAATGGTTGCATACTGATATTTATCAAAGTGTTCAACCTTCAGCTCCAGCCGTTATCTTTGTTATATGTATTTTACTATTTAGTAGTGTTATTAGTACTTTCGTTACTCGTCATCAATCTTCTACTTTATTCGCTGTACTTTATCTTTGGTTAGTTCGAGTAGGTGAGGCGAGACGAAAGTCAGTAGAAAGTCATCCAAGCTATCTGAAACATTATGTATCAAAGGGAGGTAATTCGTGATGAGCATACCGTCAATATTAAAGAAAGATACAAACATTGATATACAAAAAAATAATATAAATGATTTAGTTGCATCTGCTAGCCGAGTTATTGCACCACTTTGGCCTATCTCTACGTTTGCAGCTCACCATCCTTGGATGGGACTTGAAAAGCAATCATTTGATCAAGTTGCAAATTGGTTAAAAGAAGCTCGTAATGTGGATATGTATCCTAGTACTTCCATGATTCATTCGGCAAAAGCGAAAGGTGAGATTGAGGAATCATTTTTACAAAGTAGTTTGTCTCGTTGGCTGGATTCACAATCTTTTCATATTCCGCGAGAGAAAGTAGAGCGATTTTGCCAAGCGGCTTTAAAGTTAGAAAAATTACCTTCTAGTCTATTATCATCGCCAGAATTAAATAAACTGGCAGACGAAATGAGTTATATAAATACAGGGAGTATGAAAGCCTTTGTTATGCAACCAATAAGTTCGCTTATAGAGAATCAAAATGGTGAAAACCTATCTGATATTCTTAATTATCATATTATTAAATGGTGTAAATTATATCTTGATGACTCCGGATCAAGTTGGACGATGCCAAATCGAGAGAAAGGTTTTTATCGTGCATGGCACCACCTTATTAAATTTGATCCAGCGCTCAGTAAAAATGAGCGTAAAGTTTTAAAAGATTGGCCACAAGATGCCGAAGTAGCTTTAGCGAGAGTATTATCTGAACTAGGAATTTCTGAATCTAACATACAATCTTACCTTGAAGGGCACTTGCTTTCTTTGCCTGGGTGGGCAGGAATGATACGATGGCGCTCACAACAATCAATTCAGGAACAGGAACTTCCCATAGAATATTTAGCAGTTCGAATTTCTATGGAGCTGGCTATTGCAAAACCTTATTTACCTTTAAAAAATCAAAAGGTTGAGAAAAAAGTTCCGATCGTCCCACTTATAGCTTCTTGGATCTATTGGGGGAATATTTCAACACGGGAATGGTTACAAATGCCTGCTGCTGAACAAAGTGAATTATTAGCATTCGCTTATCGTTTTGATGAAAATATTCGCAGGAAACTTTGGCTGGAAGCTTGGGAACAAACGCATGCAGAGCAATTAAGAGAGAAGATTGCTTCTAAACAACGTGTAACCAATGATAAAAAGCGTGTATTAGCTCAATTAGCATTTTGTATTGATGTACGTTCAGAACCGTTTCGTCGCCACCTTGAAAAATTAGGTCCGTTTGAAACATTTGGAATAGCTGGTTTCTTTGGTTTACCAATTGCAACTAGTGCACTAGGTAGTAATAACAACCATCCTTCTTTGCCAGTTATACTTAAACCGAAACATCAAATAAAAGAGCTCACAAATGAAAATGAACTTAAATCTTATGAGCAGCGTAAGAGGGTAGGCAGTTCGGTACGTTATACATTTAAAACGATGAAACAGAACGTAATGACAAGTATGGCGCTACCTGAGTTAAGTGGTCCTTTACTTGGTCTACAGATGGTGACAAGAAGCTTTGTCCCAAGAGGAGTTGGTGGTTTCATTCGTAAACTTCGTAAAACTATGTTACAAAAACCTGATACAACATTCTCGCTTAATCATGTTCATGACACAAAGGGTGAGATACCTATCGGTTTTACGAAAGAAGAAAAAGTGAACTATGTGCGTCAAGCTTTAAAAATGGTGGGACTGACAGAAAAATTTGCTCCTTTAATTGTAATGTGCGGACATAGTAGTCAAAGTACGAACAACCCTTATGCTGCAGCACTTGAGTGTGGTGCTTGTGGCGGAGCAGCAGGAGGATTCAATGCAAGAGTTTTTGCTACTTTATGTAATCTTCCAGAAGTGAGAGAGGCGTTGTTTGCTGAAGGTATTAAAATTCCTGAGGATACCATTTTTGCAGCAGCTGAACATAAAACAACAGTGGATGAATTGGAATGGATTTACGTCCCAGAACTTTCGGAAACTGCGCAAGAAGCATTTGATTGTATCAAGTCGATTATGCCAAATGTGAGCCAACATGCAAATAGAGAGCGTTTAACGCAATTACCAAATTTAAAAACGAAAATAAAAAATGCGAGTAAAGAGGCACATCGATTTGCAGAAGATTGGAGTGAAATACGTCCAGAATGGGGATTAGCTCGTAATGCATCTTTTATTATCGGGCAACGGGAATTAACTCAAGATTGTGACTTAGAAGGTAGGGCTTTCCTCCATAATTATGATTGGAAACAGGATGAAAGTGGCGATATATTAGCTAACATTATTGCAGGACCAGGAACAGTAGCTCAGTGGATAAATCTACAATATTACGCTTCAACTGTAGCTCCTCATTATTATGGTAGTGGAAATAAAACAACCCAAACCGTAACGGCGGGTCTTGGTGTTATGCAGGGAAATGCAAGTGATTTGTTGCCAGGCTTACCTTGGCAATCCGTTATGCAGTCAGATAGTGAGACGTATCATTCACCACTTCGTTTACTAATTGTAATTCAAGCGCCTATTCAATATATAGAACGTTTACTAAATAATGATTTCACATTTCGAGAAAAAGTTCAAAATGGATGGGTTAGACTTGCAAGTGTTGATCCTGAGGGACGCTGGAAAAACTGGTAACAATTATTATTGTTACTAGCTTAAAAGTTTCATAAATACAATAATGAAGAAGGAGTGCTCCATATGAATTCAAAGAATAAAAAAGTTTTATTATTAACAGACATTGAACACGGAATAGAGCCTAGTATCCAACAAGTAACTAATATTCAACAAGAAAACATGTTGACTATACACAGCTATGATTCTGTAATTGTACATCCTTATGGAGATATAATGAGATCTATTATTATTGCTATTTATCAAGAAAATGTTAAAGAAATTTTTGTTGTCGGAATAGAGGATAAAGAAACTGATGTAGTTAATCTACAAATTCAACGTGATTCCATAAAAAATAACAGGGAACTAGATTATCTCTTTGAAAATTGCATGCCTGAATTTTTAAGTGGTAGCCTTGATGAATGGCTAAGTGGAAAAGAAAATGTTAGTGAAAATATTGAGAAGAGTATAGATATGATTTGTCATCATCCATTAGTGCCTTCTGATGTTAAAGTTCATGGTTTCATAATTGATAGAACGGGTGAAAAAGAAACGGTTGTTAAAATTTCTGCTAATAAAGTACTGAAACAAATGCATTTTTATGTGTAAGTTATCGATAGATAAGCAACTTTTATTTGGACTTGTGTCCTTTACAAAGAGCAAAAGAAATCTTCTATAAATGGGGATCTTTTGCTCTTTTTGTTTGAATTTTTAATGTGTTTTATAGGAGATATCTAATATGTACATAATAAAAATATATAACCTTTTGCATGAAATTTTAAGGACGGATTAGCAGGTGATAATAAAGTTAATCGTAAAATAGAAGTGTATATTGTGATTTATCCCGCATTAACGGGTAGCCCTATTGGTGAGGGCTGATTAAATTTTCACTTTATTTTAAGATTATTGCTAAAAAGAATGGAGATTCTTTAATTATGAGAATAAAACAGTTAAAACCTAAAATGATATGGAAAAAAAGAATGTTGCTAACTCTTTTTATTGTTTTCGGATTGATTATTGCGGGGGGGATTTTCTGGAATGTTTCACCTATTCCGAAAGCGTTTCTCATAAAAAAAGCATTTGAAGGTGGAATGTTTGTTCAATCTAATAATTATAAAAACGCTCTAAAAGAGACACGAATTGTTAAAGATATCAATTATAATTCTAAATTTCCTGATGGTACATTAGACATTATTTATCCCAAAAATTTTATAGGGAAAACACCTGTTATTTTTTGGGTGCACGGGGGTGGATTTGTAGGTGGAGATAAATCAGACATTACTGGTTATGCAGTAGAATTAGCTGCTCGTGGTTATACAGTGATAAATATAAATTACGCTCTTGCTCCTAAAAGAAAGTATCCTACACCAGTACTACAACTTGGTGAGGCTTATGAATATATAAAAGCAAATGCAAAGAAATATAATGTAAAACTAGATGACCTATATTTTGCAGGAGATTCTGCGGGAGCGCAAATATCTGGACAATTTGTTACTATTCAAACATCTCCAGATTATGCGAAATTAACCGGAATTGACGCTATTGTTACTCCTTCTACAATTAAAGGTATACTGCTATTTTGCGGCCCGTATAATATGCCTGCATTAGCTAAAATGGAAACATCCAAAGAAGTGCAAGACTTTATGCGTACTACTGGCTGGGCTTACTTTGGGAAAAAGAAGTTTGAAACATTACCTGAAATGGAAATCGCCTCTATTTATAAACACGTTACAAAAGATTACCCACCAACGTTCATCACAGATGGAAATACTGCATCATTTGAAGATCAAGGTAAAGCATTAGCTTCTACTTTACAAAATAAAGGAGTACCTGTAGATACACTTTTCTTTGATAAAAATATCTCTGGCGAGTTAGCGCATGAATTTCAATTTAAAATGAACACTCCAGCAGGTGAAGAAGCTTTTAACCAAGTTCTTAAATTTCTAAATGAAAATAAATAATATATATACTATTAACTTTTTATAAGCCTAGTTTAATACCATATATGGGTGAACAAAATATTGCATTAATAATCTAATGGTAGCAAAAATAAATTTGATAAGAAGTATATAGTAAGAATGATTTGGAGATACAGATGGGGATATAACTATTTTATTTAGGACGGTGCACTTTAAATGGATTTACAGAAAGGGAAATTATATTGGAACACAACTTTTTCTAATACACCTTCTTATCCTCGTTTGGACGAAGATATTAAATGTGACGTACTAATAATAGGAGCAGGAAGTTCAGGTGCTCAATCAGCATACTATTTAAGTGAATCAGATTCAAATATTGTTGTCGTTGATAAAAGAAAGGTAGGACATGGAAGTAACCTTACAAATACAGCACTTATTCAATATTTAGGTGACAAGATGTTTTTTGAACTTGTAAATACATTTGGAGAAGAGTATGCAGTTAAGCATATGAAATTATGTGAACAAGCTATTAATGATATTGAATATGCTGATCAAAACTTGCCTTATTGCTCTGATTTTAAACGACGTGACAGTTTATATTATGCAAGTTATGAAGAGGATATAAAGAAATTAGAAAAAGAACTGTATTATTTACATAAGCATGATTTTAAAGCGACTTGGCTATCAGAGGAACAAATTGGACAGAGATATCCATTTAAAAAACGTGCAGCTATTTATACGTATAATGATGGTGAAATAAATCCTTATAAATTTACACATAGTTTATTAGAACAAGCTTCTAATAAAGGAGTTCAAATTTATGAAGATACAGAGATTGTTGGCAAAAAGTTAGAGAAAGAATGTGCTATCTTTTATACAAAGGGGGGCAATTCTATTACTGCCAATAAAGTAATTGTGGCTGCAGGATATGAAGGATTGGAATTTAAAAAGGAAAAGAACGCTACACTGATTAGCTCATATGCAGTTGTTACTAATCCTGTAGAAGATTTATCTTCTTGGTATAAACGTACTCTCATTTGGGAAACTGCGAGACCATATATTTATATGAGAACTACTGCAGATAACAGGATTATTATAGGTGGGCTAGATGAAGATACAAACATTGCTCAAGAAAGAGATTCAAAATTAATCCATAAAAAAGAGAAATTAGTAAATGAATTTAATAAGCTCTTTCCCAATATAACAGTTGAACCTGAATTTTATTTAAGTGCTTTTTATGGTGGTACTCATGATGGTTTACCTATAATTGGAATGTATGAAGAGTTTCCAAATTGTCACTTTATCTATGCGTATGGAGATAATGGATTAGTATATAGTATGGTACTTTCTAAAATTGTTCGAGATATAATTATTAAAGGTTCAAGTCCGGATTTGAATTTATATTTACAAACTAGACCAAAACTAAATGAGTAAGTTGCATGTATGCAAAATCAAGGTAGTATAAAAAAGTAATAGTTTTTACGGTTTTAATTACTTTATATAGGAAGCAATTCTACAATTATAATCTCTCCAATATATTTGGGGGGATTTATTTTTTTTTATGATTTATTGAAAAATAGTCTAATTAGACTATAATGAGTATATAGTTTAATTAGACTATATATTTTATTGAGTGTGAAAAAAGGAGGGAAGAGGCATGGTTGCAAAAGAGAGCAACTTACGCTTAGTGATAGCTGGGTTAATGCTAGGCATTTTAATGGCTGCAATGGATAATACAATTGTTGCCACTTCAATTGGTACAATTGTCTCAGATTTGGGTGGATTGGATAAATTCATATGGGTTACTTCTGCTTATATGGTTGCAGTTATGGCGGGTATGCCTATTTTCGGGAAATTATCTGATATGTATGGTAGAAAGAGGTTTTATATTTTTGGTTTATTAATCTTCTTAATTGGTTCTGCATTATGTGGTACTGCGCAAAGTATTGTTCAGCTAAGTATTTATCGTGCAATTCAAGGTATAGGTGGGGGGGCACTGATGCCAATCGCCTTTACCATTGTATTTGATATTTTTCCTATTGAAAAAAGAGGGAAAATGACTGGATTATTAGGGGCCGTATTTGGTTCTTCAAGTGTATTAGGACCTTTATTAGGTGCGTATATAACAGAAAATATTAATTGGCATTGGATTTTTTACGTCAATATTCCAATTGGTCTAATGTCATTAATTTTTATTTTAAAAGCTTATAAAGAAAATAATCCACCTACTAAGCAAAATATTGATTGGTGGGGGGCGATAACACTCGTCATAGCAGTAATTAGCTTAATGTTCGCTTTAGAATTGGGAGGAAAAGAATTTAAGTGGGATTCGATACAAATCATTGGGTTATTTGCATCGTTTATTGTATTTTTTGTTGGCTTCTTATTGGTAGAAAGAAAAGTGAAAGATCCGATAATATCATTTTGGATGTTTAAGCGTAAGGAGTTTGCAATATCACAAATTATTACGTTTTTCTATGGAGCAACATTTGTTATTTTAACAGTATTTATTCCTATTTTTGTTCAGGCTGTATATGGTGGAACAGCAACTAATGCTGGATTAATTTTAACCCCAATGATGTTAGGTTCTGTAGTAGGTAGTGCAATTGGTGGAATATTTCAAACGAAAATTAGTTACCGCAACTTGATGTTATTATCTATAATATCCTTTGGGGTAGGTATGTATTTGTTAGGAACGATGGATCCGCAAACAAGCCGTGTACTTTTAACGATATACATGATTATAACGGGATTTGGAGTTGGATTTTCGTTCTCTTTGCTTCCCACAGTTTCTATTCATAATATGGAACCGAGATTCCGTGGTTCAGCTACTTCGACAAATTCATTCTTTCGTTCACTAGGTATGACAATTGGAGTAACGATTTTTGGCTCCATTCAAAATAGTACCTTTACAGCTAACTTAAAGGATGCTTTTAAGGGAATAGAACATGGTTCCAGCATGTTAAATAATCTAGGTGATCCAAGTGCAATATTTCGCTCAGATGTAAGATCCGGTATCCCTACGTTTATTCTTGAAAAAATTATAGCTGCTATGTCATCTTCAATTACTACTGTTTTTCTATTAGCTTTAATTCCAATTATCGTTTCGTTTATAGCAATATTATTTATGGGAAATTCCAAAGCTGGTACAAAGGATAATAAAGTGAATTTGAAGTCATAAATTTTATAAAACAAAAAGATTCTTTACTTATTTTTAGCTTATACTATTGGTATAGGTTATTAAGGAGTGGAGAGTTATGAATACAAAGCTTTTTATGCTGGGTCTTCTTATGGAGAAAAATAGGCATCCGTATGAAGTCCAGCAACTTTTAAAAAATAGTGAAATGAAATATTATATAAAAATTACTAAAGGCTCTTTATATTATACATTTGAGCAACTTGAAAAGAAGGGCTTTATAGAGGTTGTTGATATTATTCGTAATGAACAACGCCCTGAAAGGACTATTTACGGTATTACTAAAAGTGGTAAACAAGAATTTGAGCATTTATTATTAGAGCAAATGATAAAGAAAGAGGATATGCATCGTCCTATATATGAAGCGCTACTTTTTGCACAATATGGGGAGGAAGAATTAATTCTAGAACAGCTAAAAACTAAAATTTCTCAACTGACGTTATATCTTACTACCCTTCAAAAAGTATATGAAGAAAAGTGTGGAAAAGAGAGTGTAGCTAAGTTATATATATTATCTAGTGTCATTTTACATTTAAGAACAGAGTTAAAAGTTTTACAGAGTTTATATAACACCATAAAAAATGAAAAGATAGATAATATAGGAAATGATGTACTTAGAGAGATAGAAAATCAATGTTTATAGTGAAGAAGATTATAAAATAAAAAGGATGATTCTTATAGTCTTTTAAAAATAACAGAAGTACTTGTTCTCATAAAGAATGAATTGTGCTTTAAGAATTAGAAGGGATAGCCATGCAAAATAAAATTATTGTTATGTTTCAAAAAGATTTTCGTTTATATGATAACCCAGCTCTATTTGAAGCTGTTCAGTCTGGTGAGGTTCTTCCGGTATATATACAAGATGAAACTTTTTCAATAGGAAGTGCGGCAAAGTGGTGGTTACACCATGCTGTAAAAGATGTAAAGAAGCAACTTGAGGCATTGGGCTCTACTTTAATAATTCGTAAAGGACGTACGGAAGAAGAAATACTTTCTCTCATAGAACAATTAGATATAACGGCTGTATATTGGAATATTTGTTATGATCCGGACAGAGTACAATCTAATCAAAAAATGAAAATGATGTTAGAGGATAAAGGTATTATCTGTAAGGAATTTAATTCGCATTTATTATTAGAACCGTGGATTATAAAAAAGAAGGATAACACTGAATATAAGGTTTTTACGCCTTTTTATAATGCATTTCAAAAGCAGGTAATACCTAAACCTATTAGAAAAGTGCAGAGTATAAAGTGGGGAAGCTCTTTGCCAGCAAGCTTATCTGTTTCAGAATTACACTTTTTGCCGACTATACCGTGGACATCTCATATGGAAGCAATATGGGATCCGACAGAAGAAGGGGCATATAAAACATTCAAGAAATTTTTCTCTAGCAAATTAGCCTCTTATAGTGAAGGAAGAGATTTTCCAGATCAAAATGTCCATTCGATGTTGGCACCGTATCTTTCATTTGGTCAAATATCAGTAAAGCTAATGTTTCATTACTTAATAAATAAAAGTACCGAAAGACAATGTAGTCTTTTTGAAAAACAAGTTAATAGCTTTATACGTCAATTAATTTGGCGAGAGTTTTCTTATTATTTACTATATCATTATCCATTTACAGTATCTAAACCTCTTAATAAGAGCTTTGAAAATTTCCCGTGGGATAAGGAAGAGGAGTTATTAAGCGTATGGCAGAAGGGTGAAACTGGTTATCCGTTTATTGATGCGGGAATGCGGGAGCTTTGGCAAACAGGTTTTATGCATAATCGGGCAAGAATGGCTGTAGCCTCTTTTCTTGTAAAGCATTTGTTAATTCCATGGCAAGAAGGAGCAAAATGGTTTATGGATACACTACTAGATGCTGATATTGCAAATAATACAATGGGATGGCAATGGGTTGCTGGAAGTGGGGCAGATGCATCACCGTACTTTCGTATTTTTAACCCCATCACACAAGGAGAAAAGTTTGATAAAAATGGAGAGTATATAAGAAGATGGGTACCAGAATTAAGCGATATACCGAATAAATATATACATAAACCATGGGAAGCGCCTGCGCATATTTTACAAAAGGCCAATATAAAGCTTGGGGATACATATCCTTATCCGATTGTTGATCATAAGGCAGCACGAGAGAGAGCCCTTTGTGCATATAAAAGTATGAAAGAATTTGTATAAAATAGGTTAAACAATATGTATTTGGAATTTAAATATTAGAATTTTATCCATTACAAGGGCATACTAATCATATAAAGTTTCTATAATCTTCTAGTAAAAAGGAGAATGTTTATGAAAAAATCTAGTATTATAGTATTTTTACTAACATATGGTTTGTTTTATGTTTCTAGTGTTTTATTCCCTATTGATCGTACTTGGTATGATGCGTTAGAAAAGCCGTCTTGGACACCTTCTGGTATGACAATCGGAATGATATGGGCTGTATTATTTGGACTTATTGCATTATCAGTTGCAATTATTTACAAAAACTATGGATTCAAGCCAAAAACATTTTGGTTTTTATTCCTTTTAAATTATATATTCAATCAAGCGTTCAGCTATTTTCAATTTAGCCAAAAGAATTTGTTTTTAGCAACAGTAGATTGTTTACTTGTCGCTATTACTACGTTACTTCTCATAGCGGTTTCTTCCAAATTATCTAAAGTATCGACATGTTTGCTAATACCATATTTTTTATGGTCTGCATTTGCTACATATTTATCTTGGACAATTTATAGTATAAATTAAAGACGGAACTAAAAACTTGAGCACAATAAAAATGCTCGAGTTTTTATGTGTGTTAATGATAATCCGAAATATGGAATATATACATCTTATGGAGGTCATCTTTGTGAAGAAATGGATAAAAATTACGCTGTACTCTTTACTAGCTATTTTAATTATAGGAAGTTTTACTTTTTTGACTTGGTCTCAGTTTACTTATAAACCGACGAAAGAGGCTTTGTCGTTAGTAGATGATAAAAAAGATGAAGATAATATCGTTTTTGGAGCGAAAGATGCGAAAGTAGGGGTTATTTTTTATCAAGGAGCTAAAGTAGAAGCTGAGGCTTATAGTTACTTAGGAGAAGCGCTTGCAAAAGATGGGCACTTTGTAGTAATGCCTAAGTTACCATTAAATTTAGCGATACTTGGAATAAATGAGGTAGACAGTGTAATTGAAAAGTATCCGGAAGTTCAAAAATGGTATGTTGCAGGGCATTCAATGGGAGGAGCTATGATTTCTAAGTATGCCTTCCAACATGAAGACAAGGTAGACGGGATTATTTTCTTAGGTTCGTATCCTGCAGATGACTTTTCTACAAAATCGATTCCGATGTTATCAATTTATGGGGAAGTAGATGCTTTAGCAACTGTAGAAAAAATAGAGAACAATAAAAAGTTCATGTCAAAGAATACAACTATGCACATGATAAAAGGGGGAAATCATGCTCATTTTGGCATGTATGGTGAGCAAAAAGGTGATAATGCGAGTTTAATTACGGCAAAAGCACAACGAGATGAAACAGTAAAAGTAATTGAACAATGGTTATTGGAACAATGATAACGAATTTAATAAATCTACCGAAAGAATTATCCAAACGGTAGATGGGAGAGAGAATAAAGAGCCAAATCGTATGAATTGGCTCTTTTATTTATTTGCTATCTCCAATTGTCCCCTTATTTTCTCCGGAATATCTTCTTTAGAAATAATATCGTAAGAATACACATATTTTCCTTTCACATGAATTTTTAAGTAAGTTTTTCTTATAAAATCATTAGGCGTGTTCGTTCCAACTGTATATTCTTTTTCATTACTTAATTCGTCAACAGCTTTTAGTGAGTACATAGCTTTTCCTTTATGATGATAATCTGGAACACCATATCCTTTCGCAACGGCATATACATTTTTTTCTTCAGCAATCGGATTAAATCTGTCTAAATCTCCACGTAATATGAAAGGTAGTAAGTATATAGGGAGGCCTATTCCTAGTATGCAAATTACAAATTTCTTCATGATTGTTTCTCCTTTTGTCTATTTACATTTTTGAGTATAGAAAAAAGTTCTTATGAATATAGAGGGAAATTCTTTAAGTTTTTCTTAATAAAGTTTAACTTTGTGAAAAAAACTAATTTGAGCATTAAGTTTACGAAATGAATAGCCAAATAACCTGTTTTCTTTATTTTTTGATGGTAGGTTATTAGGCTTTATATTGGTATGAGTGAATTAAGAAATAAGTGAGATTTAGGAAATATATAAGTTGAATTTAAGCTTTACAATTGAACGCACAATCGATTAATCACTTTTTCAGGTGTGCGATTTAACTCCTGGATAAAAGCCTGTACATTTTTTTGAATCTCGTAGACCGATGAATAAAAAACGTTATGGATGACGTCAGATTTGAGCCATTTCCATAATCCTTCAATTAGATTTAAATCCGGGCTGTAGGGAGGTAAAAATACCAATTCTAAGCGATGCAGATGTCTACTTAAAAACGGTTGGATGAGCTTCGCATGATGAATACGCGCATTATCAAGAATTATGGCTATCTTCC
>NZ_QJTG01000007.1:61986-214629 GCF_003217275.1 Bacillus sp. 196mf | reverse complement strand
ATTTACGTGGTGCTCCTGTTGATTGTCCCATGATTAAGCCATCTAATCCTTTTTCTTTATAAGCATTCACATAATTATAAATCGTTTTTTCAGAACGACCGATCATGTTCATAATTTCTTTTATAGAATAGCCTTGTACATAGAAATAGATCGTTTGATAACGTTCATACATGCGTTTATTTTTAGTCGTTTTCATTGCTACAAGTAGGTTCTCTTTTTCGTTTTGATGTGCATTTGTCATTTGGCTCCGCTCCATTTGTCGATAAGTGTTACGTATATATTTCGACAAATAGTAGCTGTAACCTTTTAATTCAACTTATATAGAATGAATTTATCTTACAGTAATAAGAAAATTATCTAAATAAATGATAGTGAGAACAATTAAAGAAAGCATCTAGTGGGGTGCTTTTTTCTTTTGAAACAGAGAATCTCATGGGTAGGTTACATGTAATTTCGTGCTGTGCTTCTAGGTCATTGGAAAATCCAACAATAAAAAAAGAGGGGGAAGGCGTTTTTTATTGAAGTTTGTTAATGATAGATTTTTAACTTGAGAGGGGGATCGTAAAATAGATTATTAATCTCTTTGGTAATTTTTATTTTCCTTATAGTTGGCATATTGTATTAGAAATTTTAAATTTTGAAGGGAGAATCAATAAGTATGGGTAAGAAAAGAAGAATAAGTAATAAGTTATTACTTATCAGTGCAATTTTTACAATAGCAATTCCCTCAGTCTCATATGCGGAGGAAGTAATTTCACCTGAAAAGTTTACGAGTTCTTCAAGTTTGTATGAGGGACGGAATACGGAAATTTTGAAAACAAATTTATATCCTAATACATATAATAATCCATTTAACCACCAATTTATTTCAAAATTAAAGGAAGTAAACACAAATATAAAAAAAATAGACAATAGTGATGATGAAAATCCTATTATATCTACTACTCTTTCATTTATTCGCCATATGAATAGTGAAGATTATAAATCTGCATTTGATTTAACCTCAAGGTCATTACAGAAAATAATATCCGAAGAATGGCTGAAGAGCTATTGGGAGGGACTCCCAGTTCAATTACAAGCAGGTTCTTTTATAGAAATTGGAGAGGTTACACAAAAAGAGACAAATCCTGTTCATACAAATGTGGAGATTCAATTAGTTTTTGAAAAAATGACTGTACCTTTACTAATTAAACTAGATCCATCTGGAAAAATAGACGATTTTCAACTCAGCATGTCGTTTAGTCCTGTTGCTGAGCGTCCGTCATATAGTAAGCCTGAATCATTTGTTGATAAAGAAGTAGTAGTTGGAAGTGGTGCATTTCCATTACCAGGAACATTGTCGGTTCCAAAAGGAAATGGTCCTTTTCCAGCGGTTATTCTTGTTCAAGGATCAGGAGCAACTGATCAGGATGAAACAGCGTTTGCTTTAAAACCGTTTCGCGATTTAGCTGAAGGTCTTGCATCGAAGGGAATTGCTGTCCTTCGCTATAATAAAAGAACTTATGAACATGGGTTGAAAACACAATTTAGTCCCTTTTATACAGTTGATAAAGAGACAACAGATGATGCTCTTCTTGTAACTCAATTTCTTAAAAATGAGCCTCTAATAAATAAAAATCAAATTTATATTTTGGGTCATAGTCAAGGTGGAATGATGCTTCCGAAAATGATTGAAAAAGACCAAAATAAAAATATTGCTGGAGCAATTGTAATGGGAGGGCCAGCTCGTACGATCCAAGACGTTGTTTTAGATCAATTTGAGTACCTTTTCTCTATTGGAGCAATGAACCAGGAGCAATATAAATTCTACAAATCGCAATTTGAATTATTAAATGATCCAAATTTCTCTGGTCAGAATCCTCCAAAAGATTTTTACTTAGGATCAGCAGTATTTTGGGATTCTATTCGGAAAATTAAAGCAGCAGAAATGTCAAAAGAACAAAAGACACCACTTCTTATTATTCAAGGAGAAAGAGACTATCAAGTTCAATCAAAAATCGAAATTCCTCTTTGGAAAGAACAATTAAAAGAACGAAATAACGTTGATTATCGACTATATCCAAAGTTAAATCATTTCTTTACAGAGGGCGATGGGGAAATAAGTAAGCCGGATGAATATTATAGTCCTGCTAATATACCTGAGTATGTTATAAATGATATTGCTGCTTGGGTGCAAGGCAGATCGCAATTAAATTAGCAACCATATGTTTTAATAAAGACTTTCTTTCCGTAATCAAAATAGAAATATTTTTATTAGGTTATATGTTTTTTAAAAGCACTCTTTGAAAAGGAGTGCTTTTTTATTTTTCTATGATTTCTATAAAATAATGCGCTTACCTTCCAAACAAATCGCTATTTGTAGCGCTTTTATCAAAGCAAATTTCTTGTGACATTTCTTTGATATTAAAAACATGAATAACCTATTGTGTAAAATTTTTTGAAAATTTAGGTTTAACATCTTTAAAATAGGTGTATTACATATTACATAACAACTAAATAAAAAATAAAAAATCTAAAGGAGGAAAGATACCATGCATACGAATGAAAGAAAAACGGTAGTTTATGAATATCAAAATGAACAGGAAGTAGTTATGAAAGTAAAAGAGCTAGAATTGCAAGGGGTTCGCCACGATGACATTTATGTTTTAGCGCATGAAAAACATATAACAAAAAGGATTGCGGATGATACAAACACAAATACGATTGGAGTAAAAGAACAAGGATTGGGCACAAGTATTATCAACTTTTTCTCCAAAAAAGGGGACGAGCTCCGAAATCAAATGGAGGAAATGGGGTTGTCGAAGGAGGAAGCTAACTTATATGAAGAAAAACTAGATCAAGGGAGAATTTTACTCCTAGTAACAGATGAAACACTAACGGCGAGTGATAGGCAGCCGCAAAACTATCATTCTCTCTAATAGATTGCAACATCTGATAAATAGGTAAGGTAATTATTTTAGGTTGTAGCATTGAAGAAAATAAAAATAGAAAAGGATGAGAAAAATGAAACATACAATATTTAAATATGCTGTGATTGGAATTACGACCGGAGTCATAGTCTCCCTATTAAAAAAAGAAAATCGGAAAGCTATACAAACAAAAGGAAAAAGCGTAAAAGAAAAACTACAAGAAGGAAACATAAAGGAAACATTGGAGAAGGTAACTGAGACAAGTAAACAATTTTCTGTAACTGCAGCTAATGTTGCAAAACAAACATTACCACAACTGCTTACAGCCACACCAGTTGTCATTTCTACCATTAAAGACTTAACAGAAAACGAAAATAATAAAAAGAAAACAGGTGAAAAGGATTACGAAATAAATGAAAATAGTAAGAACTTAGACGGGGAAAAAACGAAAAATGAAAAGAAATATGTGAAAGAAGGGAAAGAAGAGAGTGCCTAGATTTAACTCTAAAAATAGAAAGTGAGGAAAAAAGTATGAAATCTCTGTATGCAATTGATGTAGGAATTGGCTTTACCAAAAGGGCATATCGACAGGATGTAGATTCTGAGATGACGGTCAAGAGTGAAGCTTCCACACTAGCCCCTGTACCTAATCATGCTGAAAGTGAAGATTTAACAAAGGTAAGTTTTATAGACTTAGACTTTGCATACTACATGGGAAATGAAGCACATCAATCTGACGCTTCATTTCTTCCTCCATTTGACGATGAAATAGAAAATTATTATGAAAGCGAAGAGTTTAAACAACAAATATTTGGTTGCATTGCAAAGGATTATAAAGAAAATGTCGTGTTACCTCTAGTTGTTACCGGGCTTCCCATCACTTGTTTTGGTAGTCAGCATGAGCAATTACAACGTGCACTAAAAAAAGAAACTTCCGTGCAAATTGATGGGAAATTTATTAATATTACGGTGGAAAATGCTTTGATTCTTCAGCAACCGGTCGCTTTACATGCCTATCTCTTAAAAGAGGGAATCATTCAGGAACGAGATCGCATCTTAATTATTGATGGTGGATTTCGTACATTAGAAATGACAGATATGAAACAGAATCTCATTTTAAATCATTATGAGACGGAACTAGGATGTAGCAAGCCTTTGAAAAATATTAAGAATATCGTGCAGAATCATGAGGGTGAAAGTAATCAATTGCATATTAACGACATGCCAAACATATTAGAAAAAGGATATGAATGTCGAGAAGAAAATCATGAGACAAGTCAGGTTCATACTTTGATTCAAAAAGAGTTGGATGCACACTTCCAAGACGTCATACGTGTATTACAAGAACAATTTACGTTAGAACAGTATGATACTATCATTTGGACAGGAGGAATAGTAGATCTCCACAAAAAACGAATTGAAAAAATGCAAAGTGAAATTTCTTCTTTCCGTATGGTAGACGCTTCGAAAGAGGCTGCACTTCATGGATACTACATTATTGGGAGTCAAGTATTTGACGACATCACCAATCAATCTGCATATGAATCCAAATTATAATAACGACTGAAATGGAGTTCGTTGAATAGACGTGCCAAATTATGTAGCTTCTTTTCCACATATAATAAATTCTTTATAAGAAAAGATAAAAAGTGCTTGTATAGAGGAAATGTTTAAAATTGAAAATAAAAATAACTAATATATAGGGGGTCTTCCTTTTAAAAGAATAAGACCTCCTATGTCATTTATTTTATAATTTAGATGATCTAAAAACTTTTCCTTCAAGACATGAATACCTACATACAAATTTCGTATTACGGATATGATTCGATCAAACATAAAACTATTTAGAAAGGAAGAATAGTATGGAATGCATAAAAATGACGAAATGGAGTTGGTATCATGTGAAAACTAGTGAGCTTGAAAAACTTTCTTCTATAATCCCTCGTGATGTAACATCTTATTTCTCTCAATTTGTAAAGAAAATAAGTTCTCCTTGTGAAAATGGATTATATGTTTATACGTTATCACCAAGTCAAACTTGTGTATATGGTTCGTTTTTATATGATCAAGATAAAAAGGACGCCAAAATTCAAAAATTTCTTCATTATTTCGTAGCTCATGGAATACTGATAACAGTTCAGGAAAAGGAGGAAGAGGATTTCCAAAAATTAATACATAATATCCCTATGGGTACAAAAAATTGTAATAGTTCTGCTGAAGGATTATGTGCTATCTTATCAATGTTTATATCTCATTATTTGCGAAAGGTTGACTACTTTGAAAACAATTTCAGAAATGTATTATGGGATTTTTATCATCATAATAACATAGCAGTTTTAGAAAGGATTTATCATATTCGTCATGAATTATTTATGAACACACATGTGTTTCGCTTAATACAAGAAGTGTTACAAGGCCTAAAAGAAGCTTGGTTAGAAAAACTAACAAACACCCTTTGTTATAAACAAACACACGTAAAATTAGAGCGTGGATTACAACTTGTTAAAGAGTACCAAGAAGAATTAGACACGATGATTCATTTGCAAGAAGTTGTTTCTTCTCATCGTGGGAATGAAATTATGAAAGCTCTTACTGTATTAACTGCTGTGAGTACGCCTTTGACAGCCTTAGGAGCATTATGGGGTATGAATTTTAAATACATGCCTGAACTGGAATGGAAATATAGCTATTTAATCGCTCTCTTATTTATTATTTTCACAACAGGGGGGATGTATATGTATATGCGATTCAAAGGATGGACAGGTGACTTATTACGAGTAAAGAAAAAGAAATCTTTTTTTAAATCTAATTAATCCGCTTAATTATTAGACTTGGTACAATTGTAAACGACACCTAATATATCAAAGACTGTTTTCCTCTCATACCAATGAGATTTTCGTCCGTTTTGTTATAGGAGATTGAACAGGCGAATTAACACCTTTGATAGCTATTAGGTGTTTTTCTGTATGGCTTGATAAATAAGAAGAAAATAATCTTTAATCTATATATGACCTTATATTCACTCAGTTCTTGTTTCTTTTCATAAGAAGTAATTGATGCATTTGAACCATAGTAGCCGAACAGAGTAGGATCGCGATCAGTTGCCCATAGAAATAGTAGGATGCTATTCCGATAATTGTATTTTGCTAATAATTTTACCTTACATAAATGTAATACAAATGAAAGGTAAATGAATATGTAAAATTCCATAAAACAATTATTCTATATAAGGAGCAAATACGAATTAAAGAAACGGTATACGTATAGATGATTTGCAGCAATTATCTTAACTAGTTAAACCACCTTTAAACAATAATTCTAAGGAGATTAGAAATGAGAAAAATCATTAACCTATGTATGATTGGAGCCCTCTTATTTGGTTTATACTTGGCGTTCACGCCTAAAGAACCAAGAAATGGAATTTTGATGTTAGGAGATAAACAAGCTTTACAAGATATACGAAGTGAAAATAAAAGTGAAATTAAGTCTATCGATTTATATAAAGTTAAAACAGCACAATATAATGGAGAATCAGTATTTATTATGGATCAAAAAACAGGTGAAGCCGTAATAAAAAAAGGGATATTACGAGAGGGAGAAGATCATTTTACACCGATTTCAGATCCAATAAAGTCTATGCCTACAATAACAAATGATACTGCTGTGTTATTCGCGGGTGAAAAAAGTGAAAATATAAAAAAAATAGTAATTGCTGACAAGGAAATACCGGTAAAATATGATAGTAATACTTGGTTTGGGCATTATCGTAACTCGAATTATGAACAGTGTATTTTAATTGTCAATAATTCTATGTTTACTCAAATTCCTATACAAGAAACCTATATGGGAATTTTTGAACTTAACAAAGTTTATGGAAATAATCATGGAGTTGTTGATACCGAGGATAAAAAATCAGTACAAGTGGAGAAAGAATTTCAAAAGATTATTGAGAGTAGAAAAGATAATTCACAGTTTTTAGAAGCGTTATCAATTATAAAATAATAAGCCTAAAAAAAGGTGAAAACTAACTAAAAAATAATATAAATATTACGGAGGATTCATATGGCTGGCGTTATAGGACATACAGTAGTTACAGCAACTGTAGGATTAGTATATAAAAAACATTTAAATATCACAACTTTATTTTTCGGTATGGCGATTCCAGATGCTATAAGCATGTTCATTGGAAAGGTACCGCTTATACCAGGAGGAGCGGTAGATGAGAGTTTTATAGGTGGACTAGCTTGCGCTTTAGTTTTGACTTTACTAATTATGATAGGTCTTAAAACAATACCTAGATTAATGAAACTGTTTACTTATAAACAGAGCTCTTCATTAAAAATTATTTTTATTTCTGCTTTAATAGGTACAGAATTACATGTATTGATGGACCTTATTGCCATAAACGGATGGCTGAATGGAACTATATTATAATAGTTTGATTTTAATGAAATATATAATTTAGGAATATCACTTCTTTTATTGTAAGGAGTGGTTTTTTTTATATAGAGGCTAAATTCTCACAAATAACTGTAAAGGGAAAAATTTCGTTATGGGGGTGTCTCAAAATCTTAGCTTGATGGCGATGGGGTAGTCCCATATCCCCATCAAGTTAAAGTTTTGATGTCCCCGCAATGATAAAAATGGTGAATATTTATATGAAAGATTAGAGCTCTCCTTCTTGTAGGAGGGCTCTAATCTTTGTTTAAAAACTATATCATATACATGGGCAGACTCAATATGTGAACTTTGTCCGGATTCAATTTAGAATATAAAAAAGGAGAACTTGCGTTAGAATACAAGCTCTCTTTAAAAGAAATAACGTAATTGAGATACTTATATATTAACAATTGTTTTCTTCTAATTCCATATGTCATATGTTGAGAAATAAATTATAAATGGATTGATAAAGCTAAAATGAATGATTGACATAATATTTAGACGATAATATAATAAATCTCGAATTCAAGATAACTTGTAAAGGATTGGTAATTATGAGTGTGATTAATGATGAGAGCTTATCTTTAAAGTTATTTGTTACATTATCAAGGGCAGCACAGGCAATTACTAAGCGTATTGAAGAGGATATAAAAAGTTATGGACTTAATCCAACTGAATTTGCAGTGCTTGAGCTACTATATAGTAAAGGCGATCAGCCTATACAAAAAATTGGAGATAAAATATTACTTGCAAGTAGTAGTATCACGTATGTAGTGGATAAGTTGGAAAAGAAGAGGTTCTTAATACGAAAACCATATCCTAAAGACCGCCGTGTCACGTATGCGTCAATTACTTCAGAAGGTATTGAATTAATGGATATTATTTTTCCTCAGCATAAAGAGGCGATTCGGCAAATATTTGGTGGTTTGGACTATATTGAGAAAAAAATGATAATCGAAAAGTTGAAAAAATTAGGGTATTATGCACTAGAACTATAAAAGTTTAGAAATATATCTCGAATTAGTAATGTCCTAATTAAATATAAATTAAATAAATAGGAGGAAAAATTAATAAATGGTAGTAATTTTATTATAATGAAAAATGAATAAAACATGTAATTTCAATTGGTATAGTAGGAAAGATGGTTGTTATGTTAACGTATACATATCGTCCTTTAAATTATAAATCTTTCATAAAGCGGAGAGTGGGTATCAAGAATGGAATTACGTCATTTAGAGTATTTTATTCAAGTTTGTAATAATAATAGTTTCACTAAAGCTGCGGAAGTTCTAGGTATTTCACAGCCGACTTTAAGTCAACAAATACGTGTTTTAGAAGGTGAACTTGATACACCCTTGTTTCATCGAGTTGGAAGAGGTATCAAAATGACAGAAGCGGGTAAGCTGCTATTTGATAAAGGAAAATTTATTATGCAACAATTTGATGACGTTTATAATGAAATTTTTGAATTAAAGGGTGTAAAAAGAGGTGTGATTACTATAGGAGGTCTATTAGAGGATCTCACTTATTTAACACCTTATATTATGAAGTTTCAACAACATTATCCCAACATCGTAGTAAAAATTATAGAATCCGAAGTTGCTGTAAATCAAATCGTTGACAAAAATATTGATTTCGGGATTACACGTAGTGCTCAAATTCCAGACACATTAACAAGCACCCTTTTGTATAGTGAAGAGCTCGTCCTTGTAATTCCAAAAAATCATCCTTTGAATGAAAAATCATTTGTTTCTTTTAGAGAATTAGTAGGGCTGAGTAGAATAATGGTTTCATGTAGTTGTCGTGAATCTATTAAGATATATTGTGAGAGTTTAGGGTTATCTTTATCTGAAGCAAATATAGAAACAAAATCTTCTATTTCTCTATTGAGCCTTGTATACAATGGACATGGGGTTGCCATAATACCTCTTTCACTGGTTAACTTTGTTAATAATGATACTTTGAGCATAGTTCGTATTACTGACCCAACACCAAGCCAAGATATTAATCTTATTCACTTTGATGATAAATTTTTAAGTTTTGCAGCACGTATCTTTATGCAGAAGTTAAATGATTCGCAAAAAGTATCAGTGTAATAGAAATAATAATGATTCTAGTGTAACAATTGAAAAATTAAGATCTATATTAAAGTCAAAGGGCAGTGGATTTATATGTGTGGTGTAGTCGATCAAGAGGGGGATACCATTGACTTTTAATTAAGGAAAAAAGGACAGACTTTGCAAGGAGAGAAGGCTATCAAAAACAAGTTAAGTTAATCAATCAATCAATCAATCAATCAATCAATCAATTCTTCGGTCTTATCGCATAGTAACAGGTTCCATGTAGGGATATACAATGTTATTTCGAATCTACATACCCTTATTGTAGAAAGAAAACCACCGGCATTATACCGGTGGTTTTGACTTAGAAAGCAAAGCAAGTACAACCAATCCCCCATTTAGTTCCATCTTTTCCTATTACGGTATGAGTGTGTTGATGGAGAGGGTTACTACAACTATGTAACTTGTTATCATGGGAATCGTGGGAAAGTATAGTGTTGGCTAGGTTAGCACCACCATAACCGTAAATGCCCGTCGGTGACCAATCAGGTGATGCTGGCGGCAATTCAGGTGATAAATTTTTAAATTCATCATTTCCATAAACAACCTGTCCACCCATAATGGTGAGTAATGATTCAAGGTTTTTGATTTCTTCTTCTGGCACAGTAAAGTAGTCAGCAGACAATACAGCAATATCAGCAAACTGACCTACTGCCAGGGTTCCTTTTTTACCTTCATCACCAGAGAACCACGCACTTCCTTTTGAATATAATTCCAGGGCTACTTTTCTATCAAGTTTATTTTTTTCATCGTATATCGAAAGACCACCAATGGTTTTTCCAGCAACCATCCAGTAAAGAGCAACCCAAGGGTTATAGCTGGAAACCCTAGTTGCATCACTACCGGCGCCAACAGGTATACCAAGTTCTAACATACGATAAATCGGAGGTGTATGCTTTGCAGCTTCCTTTCCGTATAAATCAACAAAGTATTCACCTTGAAAAGCCATGCGGTCTTGGATGGCAATACCGCCATTTAAAGCCTTAACACGTTCCATACTACGATCTGAGATTGTTTCTGCATGATCAAACCACCAGCGTAGACCATTAAAAGGAATTTCTCTGTTAACTTCCTCAAATACATTTAAGAAACGTGTGATTGACTCATCATAAGTTGCATGTAAACGGAAGGGCCAACGGTTTTCCACCAATAGAGAAATTACTTTCTTTAAGTCAGCTTCCATCATCGTAGCTAGTTCAGGCCGTGGCATTTGAAATTTTTCAAAATCGGCTGCTGAGAATACTAACATCTCTCCGGCACCATTCATTTTATACTTATCAGTTCCTTGACCTGGAGAAACAATTTTTGCCCATGAAGCAAAGTCTTCATATTCATGATTTGGATTTTGCGTAAATAGATTATACGCAATACGCAAAGTTAATTGATCTTTCTCAGCTAAATGTTCAACAACTTTATAATCATCCGGATAATTTTGGAATCCACCACCTGCGTCGATGGCACTTGTAATACCTAATCTATTTAATTCACGCATAAAATGGCGAGTTGAGTTAATCTGGTCGTCAAGATTAAGTACTGGAGCTTTACCCAAACTTGAATAAAGAATAGAAGCGTTAGGGTTAGCAATTAAAAGGCCCGTTGGATTACCTCTTTTATCCCGCTGAATTAAACAGCCTGGAGGGTCTGGGGTATCTTTCGTGTATCCCAGTGCACGTAGCCCTGCACGATTTACAAGTGCTCTATCGTAAAGATGTAGCACAAAGACAGGAGTGTCTTCAGAAACGGCATTAATTTCTTCCAAAGTTGGCAACCGTCTCTCTTTAAATTGAAATTCAGACCAACCTCCAACTACTCTTACCCACTGAGGAGCAGGTGTACGCCTTGCCTGTTCTTTGAGCATTTCTAGAGCAATAAAAAGTGATGGCACGCCTTCCCAACGTAATTCCATATTATAATGCAGACCACCACGAATAACGTGTATATGGGAGTCATTCAGGCCTGGAATAGCTCTCTTTCTTTTAAGGTCTATTTTTTTTGTTTTTTCCGTGGCACTATTAAGAAGCTCATCTCCACCTACTGCAGTGACTAAACCATCAGTTATGGCGATAGCAGATACCTCAGGCTGAGATGGATCAAGGGTAGTAATTTTTCCGTTATATAAGATCATATCCGGTAAATTCATGTTCACACCTCGTCTACTTTCTATTATTTTGTAACCATGGATGAAATAATTTACCGAAAATCGGCATGACTACCCATGATAGCAAGGACACTATACATACAGAAACGAAAAAAGCGGACATAATAGGATTCATATGTTTTATAATAGGTCCTATCACTTTAGGAACTAACATGCTAAGAGGCCATACACCCAGAAGGGTAACGATAGACATTTTCCATTTTGGCGGTGGAACTGGCGTTTTCGGAGTAACAAACCAATAAGCCAAACTACTTTCAGTTTTGTAACTTGGATTAGTAGCTTGAAATTGTTCTGCCGTTTTTAACAAATCCCGGCGAATGTCTGATTCTTGCCAAGCACGTAGATGCTCATACGTATCAAATCGAAAAATAACAGTATACTCTCTCGATTCGTTACTTGGAACTATTAGATTTACACCTAAATGCCCTGGGAATTTAGTAGCGGCAGCTTCGATTTCATGTCTCCATGTTTCAAACTGTTTTTCTTTACCTTGTTGAATTTCCCATGTAACAATCGTTGTTACTGGATCAGCAGCATCCATCGTGTTCCCTGTATAAGTCTCTTCGACAGCTACTCCTTCTTGTTTCATATTTTCCTGCTTGGAAGCGCGCCGTGCACCATAGTATATGCGTATTCTACTCCTTGACCATAAGCGCCAGTGTGCTCCTTTACAATTTCCATTACAGCATCATAAGTGTCTTTGTGTGCCCAGTCACGTTGGTATTCAAGTAAAACTTGAATTGCTGTCACTGGAATTGCACCAGCTTGTTCTACACGACGCATAGCAGCGTTATGTGCTGTCAGACTAGTACCACCTGAAGCATCATCAACTGCATACACTTCATAGCCAGCTTTAATTGCTTCAAGCACAGGGAATGCAAGGCAAACTTCAGTCCAAAGTGCTGCAAATATTAATTTCTTTCTACCTGTTGCTTTAACTGCTTCAACAAATTTTGGATCTTCCCAAGAGTTCATTGAACTGCGTTCTATAATTTCATGGTTTGGGAATATGTCAAGAATTTGTGGCCAAAAATAACCAGAAAAGCTGCGTGTCTCAACTGTAGTAAGAATAGTAGGTACGTTAAAAGTTTTTGCTGATTTAGCAAGTAGCATAACGTTATTAATCAATGTTTGTCTATCAATACTTGCAACTCCAAAAGTCATTTGAGGTTGAAAATCAATCAAAATTAATGCACTGTTCTCCGGATTTAACAATTCTAAATTACTCATAATAAAACGCCCCTTTTTTAATTGTTTAAAATATATATTATTGAAAATAATATATTTTCTGTTAATTTAAAATTGTAATCGTAAAAATAAAATTTTTGCTATACCTTTTAAATTAAAAGAGAGTGCTGATTTAATCAGCACTAAATGTATACTATCCATTTTTTTGAAAGTGATTTAAAGCTATTTCTTTGAAATACATTTATGCATTTTGTTTACTAAGATCTCGCTGAGCTCCCCTATAGCTTCCAATTATATTTTGATAGCCTGGAAGATTGCTAGCAAGCAAATTGCCAAAACCTTCGACATCGTTGCGCCAATCGCGTTGTAATTCGCAAGCTACGCTAAACCAGTTCATAAGTTGTACACCACTATGTGCCATACGAGTATTGGCAGCATCTGCAACTTGTTTACTGAAAGTTCCTGAAGCATCCGTAACAGCAAATACTTCATATCCAGCTTTTATAGCGGAAAGTGCCGGGAAAGCAACACAAACGTCCGTAACTACGCCTGCGATGATAAGTTGTTTTTTTCCAGTTTCTTCGATTGCTTTTACAAAATCATCATTATCCCATGCGTTAATTTGTCCAGGTCGAGCTATTTTTGGTGCATGAGGAAAGAGATCAACCAATTCTTGCATTAAAGGTCCATTAGGCCCGTTTTCGAAACTTGTTGTTAAAATAACTGGTAAATCAAAAAACTTAGCAGTATGAGCAAGAGCTAAAACATTGTTCTTGAATTCATCAACACCATAGTCACGTACTAGTCCGGACATAAGACCAGTTTGATGATCTACTAAAAGCACGACAGCATCATCTTTGTTAATACGAGAATAGAGATCAGTCATTATGTATTCCTCCTAAAAATTAAGTAATCGAAGAAAGTTTAAATAGTCGAATACTATCATAAGTTTCGTCGTTTATAACTAAGCTGACCAATAATATTGGTTATAGCAGCATTCACAGAACATGAAGTGCTATACAAATTTATAGTATTTGAAAACTGATTCGTTAATCAATTCTAAATTATCTATAATTTGTATAGGTTGTAACTATAGTTGTTTTCACTATAAAATAGATTGGTTTTACCTATACATCCTATAGATAGAATGATATTGATAGTCACCTATTTTTGTTATTACAATTGAATAGGAGTAATGTTCAGTAATTATTTTATGATGAAAAAGGTATTAGAGGGGGGATTGTTCCAAAAGGAGAAAATGAATGCATTGGAACAATAGAGTTTCATACTTAGAGTTCACAACATAAACGTGCATGAATAGGTTATGACATTCATCCGGATTATTGAAAAAAAGGATACATATTAGAATATTTTTTGGAGGTAGAAGCATGGCTAAAATTACTGTAGGAACCGAAAATCAAGAACCAATTGAGATATATTATGAGGATCATGGCACAGGAAACCCAGTTGTACTAATTCATGGTTGGCCGTTAAGTGGTCGATCTTGGGAATACCAAGTTCCAGCTCTTGTTGAGGCTGGATACAGAGTTATAACATATGATCGTCGAGGATTTGGACAATCATCTCAGCCGTGGGAAGGGTATGAATATGATACCTTTACTTCTGATTTACATCAACTATTAGAACATTTAGAGCTTCAAAATGTCACACTTGTTGGTTTTTCTATGGGGGGAGGCGAAGTAGCCCGGTATATTAGTACGTATGGAACAGATCGTATTGAAAAGGCTGTTTTTGCTGGGGCAGTTCCTCCATATTTATACAAATCAGAGGATCATCCTGAAGGGGCCTTAGATGATGCAACAATTGAAGCATTCAAAAGTGGTGTGATAAATGACCGCCTTGCATTTCTTGATGAATTTACTAAGGGATTTTTCGCGGCTGGTAATCGAACAGATTTAGTTAGTGAGCCATTCCGTTTATATAATTGGGATATTGCAGCCAGTGCATCACCTAAAGGAACACTTGATTGTATTACCGCCTTTAGTAAGACAGATTTTAGAAAAGACTTGGAGAAGTTTAATATACCTACTCTTATTATTCACGGTGATTCTGATGCAACTGTACCATATGAATATAGTGGGAAATTAACACATGAAGCAATTCCTAATTCTAAAGTAGCCTTAATAAAGGGTGGTCCACATGGGCTAAATGCAACGCATGCTAAAGAATTTAATGAAGCACTCCTATTATTTTTAAAGGACTGATTACAACTATATAATTGTTAATTGATAAATTATAAACAAGTAAAAATAAATCTAAAAAAAGATGCTCTTGGATAAAGCCAGGAGCATCTTTTTTTAATGCGGAGTAGTGCACCACCGTAATCAATTCAAAGGATAGAAATCTTTCATAACGAAATTTCTATTCTTTTTTTAATGGTGGTAATGATATGTTAGGTTGATAAATATTCATTAGTTTCGAATTGAATATTCTTCTTAACAGCAAAAATTTATTGATTAGAGTTTTTTTAGGTCTTTTAGATGTATTGCTATATTACGATCAAGATAATATTTTGAATAATCCTCCAAACAAAGAAACGCACATTTTCTTGTTTTGGGTAGTGAAGTTTCTTAAGTTGAGTGGGGCCCTTTACATCCTAATAAAAAAGTGTAGGCTTAAGCTTACAAATATTCATCCTCCACTTAAAATTGACGTTTTACACCTTCACATTTTTGAGGAAGGAGTTATTTGTCAGAAAAAAATAAAATCTTATTAATTTTTATAATTAGTAGAATTTTTGTAGAAATAATTCTCTTAATATATTAAAATAACATCGTATTATGTCAGATTTTAATTAGGGGAGAGAAATTTTATGTTGAAAAAAATCATTCCAGTTGCTTTAGCATTAAGTACAGTTACTTTTACTAGTGTATTTGCTGCGCCTTCAATCCAAGCAAGTACAGAACAAAACCGCTACATAGATGTACAAATGCTCGGTATTAACGATTTTCATGGGCAACTAGACACTGTAAAAAAAATTAACAATAAAGATGCAGGGGGAATTGAGTACTTAGGGGCTTATTTACGTGATCGTGAAAAACAAAATCCAAATACATTAAAGGTACATGCCGGCGATGTTGTTGGAGCAAGTACTCCTGTTTCAGCATTATTACAAGACGAACCTACAATTGAATTTCTAAATGATTTGAAATTCGATGTTGGAACGATAGGAAATCATGAATTTGATGAAGGTGTTGAAGAAATGAACCGCCTTATTTATGGTGGATACCATGAGAAAACAGGGAATTTTAAAGGAGCAAAATTCCCATATGTTGCTGCAAATTTCTATAATAAATCCACCGGTCGTTTATTTTTACCACCATTCACTATAAAAAAGGTACAAGGAGTTCCTGTTGGATTTATCGGAGTCGTAACAACGGATGTTCCTAATCTTGTTATGCCTACTATGCTAAAGAATGTAGAAATTACAGATGAAGTTGAAGCTATTAACAAATCCGTAAAGCAATTAAAAAAACTAGGCGTTAAATCTATCGTTGTTCTTGCACATAACGGAGGTATAACAGATGGGAACGGCGTAACAAATGGTGATATCGTCCGATTAGCAAATGAGACTGATCCAGAAGTCGATGTTATTTTTGGTGGGCATAGCCACACCTATGTAAATGGAACTGTTAATAATAAACTTGTCGTACAAGCAAATTCATATGGTATGGCTTTTGCTGATGTTGATGTAAAGATTGATCGTAAAACACAAGATATTGTTGAGAAAAAAGCAGAAATTGTTACAACTTACCATGAAGGCATAGAGCCTGATAAAAAAATCAAGAAGAAGATGGAGAAATATCAAGCAAAAATCGCACCTCTTGTTAATGAAGTTGTAGGTAAGTCTATTGCGCCACTAGATCGCAAACTCAATACGGCTGGTGAATCTACTCTTGGAAATTTAGTTGCTGATGCCCAGCGTACAACAATGCAATCTCAAATTGCACTTATGAATCCTGGTGGTATTCGTAATGACTTAGATGCTGGTGATATTACATGGGGAGAGATATATGGTATTCAACCATTCGGAAATCAATTAATAAAAGTAAATTTAACAGGTCAAGACATTCGTGATATTTTAAATCAACAATGGCAAAAAGACATAACAAGAATGCTTCAAATTTCAGGAATCCAATACACTTGGGATGCGAACAAGCCTAATGGAGAAAAAGTAACAAGTATTCGCTTAACAAATGGAGAAGAAATCATTCCTTCTAAAACTTACAGCGTCGTTGCGAACGCATTTCTAGCTTCAGGTGGAGATGGATTTGTATCCTTTAAAAACGGTAAAGATGCTGAAACAGGACCAACTGATTTTGAAGCATTAGTAGATTATATAAAAAAATCAAAAGAACCAATTCAGTCTATTATTGATGGAAGAATTCAAAAAATAAATTAGTTTTTTATTAATCTCAAAAACAACTAGATTACCTGTGCACTATACTCTTTAGTGTGCAGGTAATCTATTTTTTTGATTTGAAATAGTCTAACTGTGGCCAATGGGTATACTGTCTAGATGCAGGGTGCCGAAAAAAATGAAGTGAACAAAAAATAACCCCTAAATTAACTCTATGATAAAGAGACTACAAACAATCAAAATTTGGAACTTCATATTAACCATATATTAACTACGTTAATAATACATACTGAAATTGAATACTTTAGATAACATCATTTATAACAAATATCTGTACATTATAATGTTATGCAATGAGGAATTTACAATACAATGAATTGAAGCTTATTTAGTTTTATATTCGTATAAGTGAATTAAGAATTTCTTAAGAACCTATTAAGAAATAAGTGAGTTTTAGGAACTATAATAAATGTATCTTAACAGTAATAAGAAAATGAATGTTTTAAACGGAGGTTGGCAGAGTATGTCAAAAAGCTATAAGTAAATATTTCAGGAGGTTTTTTATGAAAAAGAAAATAATTATTGCAATTGTTGCTTCTGCTATAACAATGACTCATTTTGTAGGAAATACTTATGCAGATTCGAAAACAGAGGTTTCTGTTACAGCTCCCTATAATACAAATCAAATAGCGAAATGGTTAGAAGCACATGCAAAGCCTTTAAAAACAACTAATCCAACTGCATCTCTTAATGATTTGAAACCACTTAAGGATATGGTAGGTTCAGCTTCAATTGTAGGTTTAGGTGAAGCTACGCATGGGGCTCATGAAGTTTTTACGATGAAACACCGCATTGTTAAGTATTTAGTATCTGAAAAGGGCTTTACCAATCTAGTTTTAGAAGAGGGATGGGACAGGGCCTTGGAACTTGATCGATATGTTCTTACTGGTAAGGGAAACCCAAGCCAACATCTAACACCTGTATTTAAGACGAAAGAAATGCTAGATTTACTTGATTGGATTCGGCAATATAATGCTAATCCAAAACATAAATCTAAAGTACGTATCATCGGGATGGACATTCAATCAGTAAACGAGAATGTTTATAATAATATAACAGAATATATTAAAGCGAACAATTCAAAACTATTGCCTAGAGTAGAAGAGCAGATAAAAGGTCTTATTCCTGTAACAAAGGATATGAATACTTTTGAAAGTCTTACGAAAGAAGAAAAAGAAAAGTATGTTTTAGATGCTAAACAAATTAGTGCTTTATTAGAGGAAAATAAAAGCTATTTAAATGGAAAATCTAAAGAGTTTGCATGGATAAAGCAAAATGCTCGTATTATTGAACAGTTTACTACAATGTTAGCGACACCTCCTGATAAACCAGCGGATTTTTATTTGAAACATGATATTGCAATGTATGAAAATGCGAAGTGGACTGAAGAACATTTAGGAAAAACCATTGTATGGGGACATAATGGACACATTTCGAAAACAAATATGCTTCCTTTTATATATCCTAAAGTAGCTGGGCAGCATTTAGCAGAATATTACGGAAAACGGTACGTATCTATTGGAACGTCAGTTTATGAAGGACAGTACAATTTCAAGAATAGCAATGGTGAATTCGGCCCATATGGAACATTAAAATTAGATGATCTAAACAGTTATAACTACATTTTTGGACAGGTGAAAAAAGATCAATTTTTTATTGATTTACGTAAGGCGAACGGCGTGACAAAAACTTGGTTAAACGAACAACATCCAATTTTCGCTGGAATAACCACCGAAGGGCCTGATATACCAAAAACTGTTGATATATCATTAGGTAAAGCGTTTGATATACTTGTTCAAATTCAAAAAGTGAGTCCATCTCAACTACATCAATAAATTTAGAATAATGTGCCTTAATGACAAATTTCATAGTGTTTCATATAACACTATGAAATTTGTTTTATATAGCAAGAAGAATAATCGCATTAGAAAAAATCAGTAATTTAAGCTGTTAAGAGTAAAACGAATCTTCAATATGTAAAGCGCAAAAAACACTGAAGCGAAAAGCATCGGTGTTTTTTGCGCTTTCGGGCACAGATGCTACTTCAACCCTATTGTACAAGTGATTTTGTATGTAAGGAATTTGTAAGGAATAGGTAAGAAAAAAGAGATTTTCATTGTGTAGGATAAAAATATAAGGAGGCGTGAAGGGGGGAACAATTACGGCCTACATATAAAACAAACAATCAGTAACAAGAGTGTTTTGTGAAAATAATGAGTACAATGATTGCAAATGCATTGTTGCCTTTTCATCATTTGGAGAATGGATAGCTGTGTGGTTCGTATATGACACTTCTATCAACTATCTATACAATTTTAATAGAAGAGAGGAATTTTTTATGAAAACACGCAGTAAAATTACATGTGCAAGTCTAGCACTTTTAATAGGTGGAAGTTCCCTGTTATACATAACACCAACATCAGTTGTAAAAGCAGAACCTACGCAAAATGTATCTAGTTCGTTACAAACAAGTACGCAAAGCGATCGTAATTCCGTTAAGAAAGCAATACGAGATGAACTGCAACTTGGATACCCGGGAATACTCGCTCAAATTTCTAAGGGTGGTAAAACTTGGAGTTATACCGCTGGGATAGCGGATCTGAGAACTAAGAAACCAATGAAAGCAGATTTTCGCTTTCGCATTGGTAGTGTGACGAAAACGTTCATTGCAACAGTTCTACTTCAATTATCTGGAGAGAACCGTTTGAATCTAGACGACTCCATTGAAAAATGGTTACCTGGCGTTATTCAAGGAAACGGATATGATGGTAACCAGATTACTATCCGTCAAATATTGAATCATACAAGTGGTATTGCTGATTATATAAATTCAAAAGACTTCGATATTATGGATACAAAAAAATCGTATACGGCTGAAGAATTCGTCAAAATGGGGATTTCTCTTCCCCCAGATTTTGCACCAGGAAAGGGTTGGTCTTATTCAAACACAGGTTACGTATTACTGGGGATTCTTATTGAAAAAGTAACTGGCAACAGTTATGCGGAAGAGGTTGAAAACCGAATTATTGAACCGCTTGATTTGTCAAATACATTTCTACCTGGTAATTCAAGCGTGATTCCAGGCACCAAGCATGCCCGTGGCTATTTGCAACTAGACGGAGCGAGTGAGCTAAAAGACGTTACTTATATTAACCCAGGTAGCTCGGATGGAGATATGATTTCTACTGCTGACGATTTAAACAAATTCTTCTCTTACTTACTCAGTGGTAAATTACTGAAGGAACAGCAGTTAAAACAAATGCTTACTACAGTTCCTACAAATAGAGAGGGAACCGGATATGGTCTTGGAATCCTGGAAATTAAGCTTTCGAACGGTGTCTCGGTATGGGGACACAGAGGTGGCGTTCTAGGGTTTTCCACTTTTGCTGGTGGAACACTTGGAGGCAAACATACATTGGCCGTCAATTCGAACAGTTTTAAGATTAATAATCCAGAGTCTTTTAAAAACGTTTTAATTGCTGAATTTAGCAAGTAGGCAAAAAGGAAAACTGGATACATTTATCATTTGTAATTTTAATCGGAATAGATTACCGATTAAAATTAGTATAGAGGGAATTAAGTATCTAGAAACAATCAATCCGATAATGAGAGATGGCTAAGTAAAAGGATTGGTTTATATATTGTATTCTCTCCAGCCGATTAAAGAAGTAACAGATATAATGAGTGATTATTATGTATATATTATTGTAGTCGTGTTTGTATCGTCCCTGATTATAAATTTGTATAAGGTGCGAAGTCTAATTTAAGACTTCGCACCTTTGCTGTTTAACAGCTTTTATTACTAAGCTATTAATAATAGCAAAAAGGAGAATGTAACTAGTTATGCAGATGAATCTTGGCACAGCTGCTATGTAGGAGATTTTGCTGAAAATAAATTTAGAAGAATATATAAATTAGAGACATGAAAGCTGAAATGAATTTTAGTAGTTTTTATGTTCATCAGTTACTTGAAATTCTAGCTGTTTTGTATACAGAGTTTTTCCCGCCGTGATTGATAGCGCGTAAATATCATTCTTAATTATATGTAGTATGCATTGAGTGAGATTTTTTAGAACTAAATACAGTGTCATCTCCTAATGGTGAAAACAGTATTTGAATATTGTAGGGCTCTTAAGTGTTTTTAGATTTTTAAAGCCCGGTCATTTTAACCAAAATTTTCATAGAAATACCTTTAAAAAGAACATGAGTTCGTATATAATAAGAACGAATGTTCTTTTTGTTAGGAGTGATAACCTTGTATGATTATTCTCTTTTACCGAATCGTATTATTCTTTGTGTAGACCTTCGTAGCTTTTATGCAAGCGTATCATGTATTAAAAAAGGACTTGATCCAAGATATACAAAATTGGCTGTCGTAGGGGATGTGAATCAGAGCGGATCAATTGTATTAGCAGCAACACCGCCATTAAAAGCGTTAGGAATAAAGAAGATGGCTCGTTTGTACGAAATACCGAAGCGACCAGATATTATTATTGTGAATCCAATTATGCATACGTATATGAAGTGTTCAACTTTCATAACGGGTTTGGCTTTGCAGTATGTCGCACCGGAAGATTTTCATCAATATAGTATCGATGAATTTTTTATGGATATGACTGCAAGTATTCATTTGTTTGCCAGTAATCCGCGCGAGTTTGCATTAAAGTTCAAGCGAGAAATATATGAACGTACAAGGATTGAAAGCACGATTGGTATTGGGCCGAATTTATTATTGAGTAAAGTATCGATGGATGTGGAAGCGAAGAAGAATAGGGATGGAATAGCGCAGTGGACGTATGACGATATACCCGAGAAGTTATGGAGTATTAGACCACTCAGTAAATTTTGGGGTATATCGTATAAAACAGAAATGAAATTGAATCGAAAAGGTATACATACCATTGGAGAGTTAGCTCAGTATCCTTTGAAATATTTAAAGCAATCATTTGGTGTAATAGGAGAAGAATTACATCTACATAGTAACGGAATTGATTTTAGTAGAATAGCAGAAAAATACGTTCCAGTGACAACATCTATAGCGAAAAGCCAAATATTATTGCGTGATTATTCGGTAGAAGAGTTCATAGTTATTTTATTAGAGCATATAGAAGAGGTTTGTTATAGGTTGAGACGAGAAAAGAAATGCGCGCAAACAATTCATTTTTCAGTTGGATATAGCAAGGAATACGGTGGGGGAATAAAAAAGGCACATACGTTAAATAGAGCAACAAACTTAACGATGGATATTTATAATGTTTGTACATATTTTTTATATGAGCGCCATACAGGAGAGCCGATTCGATCAGTAAGTGTTTCATTAACAAACCTTATTAATGAAGGGGAAGAGCAAATTTCGCTTTTCGATAACATTATACAAAGAGAAAAAGAAATACGATTAACGAAAGTTATGGACGAAATTCGAACACGATTTGGTAAGAACAGTATTTTACGAGGCATTTCTTACACAAGCGTCGCAACAGCAAGATATAGAAACACATTATTAGGAGGGCACAAATCGTGAAGAATGCTAGTATGCTAAAAGGAAGAGGTATGGTAAAGTGGCAACCGTTTGCCAGTATGCCGGAGCAGTTCGCAGTTATTAAAGAAATGATAAAGGAGCAAACGAAAGCCTCGCGTCCAATTGTAACGCAAGATGCAAAAGAAATGATTGAAAATAAGCTATTAACTTCATTTTTAGGTGAGGAAGAGGTTTTACTTACATATTATAAAGATGGTTATTTATATAAAAATTACATAACAGTAGTAGATATTAATCCATTAATGGAGACGATTACTTGTACTGATGCTTTTCATAATCAAAGAATGTTTAAGTTTTGTGATGTAATTGAGGTTGATTAGAATAATTTTCTATGCAGTAGGTTTATTTTTAGCAGTCTACTGCATAGAAAAATAAAAGGTTCAGTCACATAACAATTTTCAAGGTTTTAAAATAACTTTAATACAATCATCTTCACGATTATTAAAAATTTGATAACCGTAGCTTGCTTCTTCAAGGGGGATTTTGTGTGTAATAATCTCTTTTGGATCAAATTCTTTATTTGTTATTTTTTCAAATAGTTCCGGCATAAAATGAATAACAGGTGCTTGTCCCATTTTAAGATTAATATTTCTAACCCAAAATGCTCCGAGTGGAAATGCATTATAATTGCCACCATAAACGCCAGTCATTTGAACCGTTCCATATTTTCTTACGGCTTTCGTAGCGATTTGAATAGGACCGAGAGTTCCGCCTTGTAATTTTAACTTTTGTTCTAGAAATTCTAGTGGCGATTTTTTTCCATCCATGCCCACGCAATCAATGACTACATCGGCACCGCCATGTGTGATTTCCTTTAAATGTTCTCCCATATCGGGGAATTTTGTAAACTCAAATACCTCAACATTGTTAATCTTTTTTGCATAATTTATACGATAATCTAAGTAATCGACTGCGATTACGCGCTTAGCACCTTGCATCCAAGCAAATTTTTGTGTCATTAATCCAACAGGTCCACAACCTAGGACGATAACAGTATCACCTGGCTTAACACCTGCGTTTATTACACTCCAATAGGCTGTTGGCAAAACATCGGATAAAAACAGTAAAGATTCATCTTCAAGTTCGCATGATTCCGGTATAACAAATGGAGTGAAATTTCCAAAAGGAACTTTTAAATATTCTGCTTGTCCGCCTGGATGGTTACCAAATTTCTCTGTATAACCAAAGTATCCACCAGAATCATAATGAGGATTGGAGTTATCACATTGGCTTTCCATTTCATGTTGGCAATAGAAACAATGTCCACAAGAAACGTTGAAGGGGATGACAACACGATCTCCTTTTTTCACTTTAGTAACATCTGGACCAACTTCTTCAACAATGCCCATTGGTTCATGACCAATAATGTACCCTTGCGGTAAAGGCATGTTCCCTTGATATAAATGTAAATCAGAACCGCAAATAGCGGTTGAAGTAATTTTTACAATAATATCGTCTTTTTTCTCTAACTTCGCATCATCAACTTGTTTAACTTGTACTTGGTTTGGTCCTTGATAGGTTACAGCTTTCATCTCATATCTCCTTATAAATTATTTTTCATAATTTATATGTATCTCTTGGCAAAACAGAAATCTTTAGTAAAGAGAAATTTATACATATTGTTGTTATGAAAGTACGTTATAGTAGCTCTTCTTTCTTATGTCTTTGCCCTATTTTAAGAAGAAACTCAATATTTATACATAATTTAATTCCTATAAAAAGGATAATTATTATTTCATAATTTGTAGCATATTAAAAACATTGGAGGTGAAACGATATGGCAAATAATAATATTGGAAGTCGTAATGAATTATTAGTTCGAGGCGCTGAACAAGCTCTTGATCAAATGAAATATGAAATTGCACAAGAGTTTGGTGTACAACTTGGTGCAGATACAACAGCTCGTTCAAACGGATCTGTTGGTGGTGAAATTACAAAGCGTTTAGTAGCAATGGCAGAACAACAACTTGGTGGTAGAGCTAACCGCTAAGTAAATTGGCATAAAGTATAGCAAATATGTAAATCAATTTCTTTTGTGTATTCATAAAAATAAAAAACCTTATATTAAACAGATTCTCACTCAAAGATTATTGATAATCTTCTTTCATAATCTTTGAGTATTTTATTTGTAAACGACTTTCCTAAACAATAAACACGCAGTGTTGGAAAGGTGTTTTCCATGCATAGTAGAAAATCTTTTGCAGGAAAAAGCATACTTAAAAATTTGATTTCAATATTGAAATCAATATTTATTATGATATTTTCGAAAGGGAGGAATTTAAAAATGGGTATTTTAAGTGGAAATCCTCAAAATGAACCGTTACATTACGGAGAAGTATTTGATATTTGGAGTTATCTTTTAGCAGCACAAGGTGCAATTGCAAGCCATCAAGTATTTATGAACCACACAGGTGACGAAGATTTGAAGAAGTTTTTAGAAAGCTTAATTGAAAATGATATGAATTCAGAAGTAGAAGAGTTAAAAACTCTTTTAAAGATTAATGGGGTAGCTTTACCGCCTGCTCCTCCAGAACGACCAGTTGCATCTATCGAAGACATTCCCCCAGGGGCACGTATTAATGATGTTGAAATTGCTGCTGCTGTTTCTGCAGGGCTAGCAGCTGGACTTGTGACATGTAGTCAAGTGATGGGGAAATGTCTTCGAGAGGATGTAGGGATGCTATTTGGACAATTTCATATGAAAAAAGCGCAAGCAGGTGTAACGTTGCTGCGTTTAAGTAAGAAAAAAGGGTGGGTAGTTCCACCTCCATTACATGTAAGAAATTCTGATCAAGCTTAATAAACAAAAATAAAAAAGTGGCATTGGCCACTTTTTTATTTTTTAGATGTATCCTCAACTTTAGATTTATTTATTGTAGAAGAATCCATATATTCATCTGACATTTCCATAGCATATTTGTCATGATGAATATGGTTGTGATTTCTTAATTCATCATCGTTACGCAGTACTAGTCTCTTCATATAAATGTGGAAGAAAACCTCTATTCCGCCAATAATTAATGCGGCTAAGAATGAAGAAAGTCCAATATTACGAGTAGCATCTAAATTAGTAAATAAGGATGTTAGTAGCCAAATTCCGAAGAAGTTTAAGCCAAAATCTGCCATTGTAGCAATCATATTTCCGTATTTAGGTAAAATGAAGAGATCGCCGATTAAATAAGAAGCTCCTGTTAAGAAAAGAGAAATGAGTAATACTCTAGGAATGGAAATGCCTTGAAAAATACTGAGTACGATAAGTAATACTGCAGTTATCGCTGTGTATTTAATTAATAAAGCAACAATATGTTTCATCATTTTCCTCCATTGTTTAAACGTATACAGAATAAAAGATTTCATTAAAAACGGGTTATGCTATATAGCGTAACCCATTTTAATCAACCTTTAATGGTAAGAAGTACAACCTGGTTAAGAAGCAGGCTTATACTACAGATAGTATTTTCGGAATAACGAGTTTTATTCACAAGGTGTATTTCCATTCTTATAATACAGACGTTGCCTAAGTACAGTGTTTCTTTATTAAACTTAATAATTTTTTCCGTTTTGATTTTTATACTTAATGTATCTTTTTGTCTACATATTTTCCGTAATCAGGTACAGCAATTTTATCAAATTCTTGAACAAGTGTTTTGAGGCTTGTTGATAGCAATTCACCTGACATCGGTATCCCATGTCCAGTAACAGCGGTTAGAGGCTTTAACTTCTCTAGCTTAATAACTGACCCTTTAGCAGCTTTCCAGTCTGTTGTTAAATAACGAGGCGGACCGCTTATTTCCTGTTCTTGAGTTATTACTTTATACAGATACTCCTGTTTCACTGTAACAAAAGCGTCCCCAGCAATTAAAGTTCGGTCTTTCTCTCGGAATAATGAAATATGCCCAGGAGTATGCCCTGGTGTATGAATCCATCTAAACTCTGGCATATGGGGAACAGTTCCATCGATAGGTAGTGCTTTTACATTATTTCCTAAGTCAATTGGTTCGTTTGGGAACAGAGGAGACATTTTCGCTACCATACCACCTTCAACTGTTGGATCTGGTTCAGGATAGCTTTGTTGTCCAGTCAGGAATGGTATCTCCATTTGATGGGCATAGACTGGAACATCCCAATATTTAATGAGTTCAATTATTCCTCCAACATGATCAAAATGCCCATGAGTTAAAATAATTGCTTTTGGACGGCTATTTGTACCAAATCGCTCCTCAGTAACAGAGATAATTTCATTTGCACATTTAGGCATTCCAGCGTCAACTAAAACAAAATCATCGGTATGCGGATTCCCAACAAAACATATGTTGACGATTTGAATCGTGTAGCAAAATAAATCAGGTAATACTTCGATGCCGTGACCACTTTCAATTGAAGTTGCTGGAATAAATTTGTAATCACTTCCATAATTCATTTCATTGTCCAATTTTTCTCCCCCCTTAATATATTTTAATACGACATTATAGTTCCCTAATCTTGAAAATTCATTTTGGCGAATTTGAGAAAAGAATTAATGTGGGATTAAAAAAACAATAATTTAGTCCTAGAATTAAGAGGGATTCATATCAATTTATATAAAGTGCAAACAAAAAATATTGCTTTTAAAGTCACAGATTCTACTATTTTTTGAGATGAATTTATGGCTTAATAAAAGATTTATAAGGATATTATAATGTGGATTTATATAAAAAATACATAACAAAGGTCGATAGAAATCCATTATGTCTAATGATTGCTTTTCATAATCAAAGAATGTTTAAGTTTGGTGATGTAATTGAAGTGAATTAGAGGGGGAAATAGGAGTGATGACCTCTTCCTAACTTAATTATATCATGTAATTTAAGTTCGAAATAGACTGTTTCTTCTCATTTACTACTGTTACAATCAAGAACACATGAATAGTAAGGAGAGGTGCCAAATGAGTTCTTTCGTTCTCGATTTTCAGGAAATAGAAAAAACGCAGCTTTTTCTCGTTGGTGGAAAAGGATTGAATCTAGGGGAGTTATCAAATATTCAAGGGATACAAGTGCCAGAAGGATTTTGTGTTACAACGGTAGGGTATGAACAGGCCATCGAAAAAAATGAAGCGTTTCAAACTTTGTTGAATCAATTAGCAATGTTAAAAATTGAGGAACGAGATCAAATTGGTGAAATTAATAAGAAGATTAGAGAAGTCATTATGGCAGTGGAAATTCCAGTTGATGTAGTGAAATCAGTAGTTCATTATCTCTCGCACTTTGGCAATGAATATGCGTATGCAGTGCGTTCGAGTGCTACTGCTGAAGATTTACCGTATGCCTCGTTTGCTGGTCAACAAGATACGTATTTAAATATTATTGGAAAAGAAAACATTTTGCAGCATATTAAAAAATGCTGGGCTTCTTTATTTACAGATCGAGCGGTTATATACCGAATGCAAAATGGTTTTGATCATAATCAAGTTTCTATATGTGTTGTCGTTCAAAAAATGGTTTTCCCTGAGGCTTCAGGGATTTTATTTACTGCGGATCCGATTACTTCGAATAGGAAGGTGTTATCAATCGATGCCAGCTTTGGACTTGGCGAGGCGCTAGTATCTGGATTGGTTTCTGCCGATAATTATAGGGTAAAGGAAGACGAAATCGTCGAAAAGGTCATCGCAACGAAAAAATTAGCCATCTATGGACGAAAAGAAGGCGGAACAGAGACAAAGAAAATTGCTCCTAATCAGCAAAAAGTTCAAACACTTACTGAACAACAAATTTTACAACTAGCACGCATCGGAAGACAAATCGAAGCTTATTGTGGTTGTCCGCAAGATATTGAATGGTGCTTAGTTGATGATACAATTTATATAGTCCAAAGCAGACCGATTACGACTTTATATCCAATTCCAGAAGTAAATGATGGGGAAAATCACGTGTATATATCAGTTGGTCACCAACAAATGATGACCGATGCGATGAAACCATTAGGTTTATCTTTTTTCCTGTTAACGACTAGTGCCCCTATGCGTAAAGCGGGAGGCAGGTTATTTGTTGATGCTACGCAACAATTAGCTTTACCTGCTAGCAGAGATTACTTAATAAACACTTTAGGAAAATCGGATCCACTTGTAAGAGATGCATTAACGACTATAATCGAGCGAGATGATTTTATTCAATTGTTACCGGATGATGAAAAAGAAAAGGATCTTAGTAAAAATGTGCCATCTGCAAGTTCGCAACAACAACCTGAGAATGATCCGGAAATCGTTACGAATTTAATAAAGAATAGTCAAACATCAATAGAAGAGTTAAAACGAAACATGCAAACGAAATCAGGGGTGGATGTACTTGATTTTATTTTAGAAGACATTCAGCAATTAAAGAAAGTATTATTTAACTCGCAAAGTATAGCTATTATTATGGCAGGTATGAATGCTTCATCATGGATTAATGAAAAGATGGAACAATGGCTAGGGGAAAAGAATGCAGCAGATGTACTTTCACAATCTGTACAAAATAATATTACTTCAGAAATGGGTTTAGCATTATTAGATGTTGCAGATGTGATTCGGCCGTATCCAGAAGTCATTGCGTATTTACAACATGTAGAAGATGACAGCTTTTTAGATGAATTAATTCAGTTTAAAGGCGGGGAAAAAGTTCGGGATGCAATCGATGCCTTTCTAAATAAATATGGAATGAGATGCAGCGGAGAAATCGACATTACGAAAACGCGCTGGAGTGAACAGCCAGCTACAATTATACCGATGATTTTAAATCATATAAGGGACTTTGAATATGGTGCTAGTAAACGGAAGTTTGAAGAAGGGCTGCAGGAAGCTGTGAAAAAAGAAGGAGAGTTAGTAAATCGATTACAACACTTACCGGATAGTAAACAAAAAGTAGAAGAAACGAAGCGTATGATTCGCAACATCCGTAATTGTATCGGGTATCGTGAATATCCAAAATACGGCATGGTTAATCGTTATTTCATATATAAGCAGGCGTTACTGAAAGAAGCTGAGCAACTTGTGCAGAGCGGTGTCATTCATGAAGTTGATGATATATACTATTTAACTTTTGAAGAGCTTCACGAAGTTGTTCGCACGAATAAACTAGATTACGAGCTGATACAAAAACAAAAAAATGATTACAAATTATATGAAAAACTAACGCCTCCTCGTATAATGACGTCTGATGGAGAAATCATTACAGGTAAATATAAACGAGAGAACCTCCCAGCTGATGCGATTGTAGGTTTGCCTGTTTCATCAGGAGTTATAGAGGGAAGGGCACGCGTTATTTTAAACATGGAAGAAGCGAATTTAGAAGAGGGCGATATATTAGTTACTGCTTTTACTGATCCGGGCTGGACACCGTTATTTGTGTCTATAAAAGGGTTAGTCACTGAGGTTGGTGGACTTATGACACATGGAGCAGTGATTGCACGTGAATATGGATTACCGGCAGTTGTCGGTGTGGAGAATGCTACGAAAATAATAAAAGACGGACAACGAATTCGGGTACATGGAACAGAAGGATATATTGAAGTGTTGTAATGAAATAAAAGATCATCCGCTATTAAAGTGGATGATCTTTTATTATATAGCGGACTTATTTCTTTAAACCAGCTGCATAAAAAGGTCCATGAACTGCAATAGTTGATAAAAAGCGAGCAATCTCCTCAGGTGTTTCTTTTTGTCCATTATTTAACCATTGCTGGATGACACCTATATGTGCAGATGCCATATAAGAAGTTAAGTATTCGCTTGGAACAAGTAAATTCTCCTTATTAATGAGAGGACCATTCGTATCTTCAAATAATGTTTTCCACATAAAGTCTTTCAGTTTTGTTTGGAAAGATAAATCTCCTTTCGGACTTAGTACAGCTCTCATAAAATCACTATTTTCATTTAGAAATTCAAGAATAGAAGTGATAAGTATAAATGGCATTGTTGGAGAAGGATTTGTTCCAAGGTCAGCAATAACTTCCGGGAATTTCTGTTTAGCAATGTTAGAAAACTCGTACATAATGTCTTCTTGGCATTTTGTCATTAAATCAAATTTATCTTGATAGTGCGCATAGAAAGTACCGCGATTTATGTTTGCTTTCGTTGTAATATCTTTCACTGTAATGGCGTCAAAACCCTTTTCTTCAATTAGCTCCACCAATGCGTTCCGTATGGCAGTTTTCGTACGAACAACACGCAAATCTAAATTACTATCGCGCAAAGCATGTCCCTCCTTAATTTTACTGAACACATTTAGAAAATGTGTCTTATAACCGACACATTCACGATTTTTGATTATTGTATAAGGTTCAACTCGAACATATAATTCAAAATATAAATAAACAACACGTTGTTGATTATTATAAATCAAATTAAAGGAGGAGAAAAGAAGATGTTTAAAAATAAACTTTTATTGTTATCACCAGTTATTGCACTACTTGTTGTTTTTATTTTTTCATTAACGTTATTTCCAACTGTTCAACCGCAGCCGAAAAACTTGCCAATTGCAATTGTAAATGAGGATCAAGGTGTAGAAATTCCAAATCAACCGAAAATGAATATGGGGCAAACAATTGTTGATACGGTGAAAAAATCATCGAAATCAGAGGAAGAACCCGCAGTGAAGTGGGTAGAAGTAAAAAATAAAGAGGCCGTTCAAAAGGGATTAAACAATAAAGAGTATTACGCGGCATTAGTCATCCCGAAAGAATTTAGCGCAAAACAAGCGTCGTTACGAACACCACAGCCATCTTCACCTGAGATAGAAATATATATTAATCAAGGAATGAATACGGCTGCATCAACTATGGCAGGACAAATATTACAGGCGACCGTTGATAATATGAACAATAATGTTCGTACGCAAATATTAGAAGGGTTAAAAGCAAAAGGAGATACTGTAACAACAGATCAAGCTGTGAAATTAGTAACACCTATTGTAAAGAACGTGAAAAATATGAATGAGGTCGGCAAAAATAGTGCGAACGGTAACTCACCAATATCATTGTTCCAGCCGTTATGGATTGCAAGTTTAGCGAGCGCAGCGATTATTTTTATTGCGATTAGTAAAATACCGGTAAGTTCACGAAAAGAAAACTTTATATTGAAAGTAAAACAAATCGTAACAGGAGCTATTGCGGCACTTGTAATTGGATTTGGTCTTACATGGATTGCAGATGGGATGGTAGGATTAAATATTTCGAACTTCACGGATACAGCTCTATTCTTATCCATTACTTCTTTTAGTTTCTTCTTAATGATATCTGCGGTACTTTCATTAGTTGGGCTAAAAGGAATCGGTTTATTCGCTTTATTACTATTTTTCGGGGCGCCGTTATTATCATTAGCACCTGAGATGTTGTCTCCGTTTTATCAAGACTGGGTTTACCCATGGTTACCAATGAAATTTATGATCGAAGGCTTAAGAGAAATCTTCTTCTTCGGAAAAGGGGTAAGCTGGAATACACCTGTTACTGTACTCGTTTGGATTGGTATAGTAAGTGCGGTTATTATATTAGCAACTGCATTCAAACGTAGTGCAGTAAAAGGGCATAAAACAGAATTGAACGCTTAAAAAAAGCCGTTTCACTAAATTAGTGAAACAGCTTTTTTTGATGAAATCTATAAGTTGAAAAATTAGTATTTGCTGTTGTCGCCTTGGAATAAGTTTTGATGACTTTTTCTCAATGAAAAAGCCTGATTGTTAAAAAGTGTTGTATGTAATTAAGCCGGAATTTCTAAAGATCGCGTACGTTCCAAACAATCTCACCGCGCTCGTCATCCCACGTACTGTGATGCCTCTTAAACCCTATCTTTTCTAGCACCCGGAGGGAAGCGATATTCCAAGCGCCTACAGTCGACCAAAGCCTGTGGCGCCCAGTAGCAATTGCAGCGTCCAGTACAACGGCTGCTGCCTCAGTCGCATAACCTTTTCCATGAGCGCTGCGGAACAATTCGTATGCAATCTCCGGCTCTTCAAGTGTGGAACGACCGATAATCAAGCCACAGTATCCAATAAAATCGCCTTCGTCTCGCCTACGAATAGTGAGAAGGGAAATGCCATTTTCGTCTGCTTTCTTGCGCATCTCAATGAGCCGGTTACGAACGGAATCAACGGCTGGAATATCCACACCACGTTCGCCAATTAATTTGCTCAGCCAAACGGAATCGGATTCCTCCCACATACTAAGCTCAAGTCTTTCGGTTTTCAGCTGGAAGGCCATAGGTTTAAATAAAGATGGCATAGTGGTACCTCCTAGTTATATGATTGGATTCATAATAGCTTCGCATCTCAACACCACATCTGGTTGGAAACCTGATTCATTCGCGAATTTATAGCCACAGCGTACAAAAAAATAGTGATATTTTATCCGCTATTTGTCGTGTAGTAAAATCCCCACTGAATATAGTTTCACTTTATGAATAAGCAATTCCTTTGCAAAATAGACCCTTTTCTCAAACTTTGCTTTCAATCTAAAGTCGTCCCGTTATATACACAGGCTCCTACTATTTCTAAATGCATAAAATGTTAAGCGAAAGTATGGAGGGATACGATGTATAATTCGAATTATTATGATTGGTATAGACAAAATGATAAGTTGATTAGTGATATTGAAAAAGCTATAAATGGAGAGTATAGCGCTATAAGCTGCTATGCAAAATTAGCGAATATGGCTCCAAATCAAGTAGAACAAAAACAAATTCTTGAAATTCGTAATGATGAAATAAAGCATTTCCACAACTTTGTACAAATTTATACGAACTTAACTGGCAGGCAGCCGAAACCACAAATTACTGAAAACTGCCCAAATACGTATTTACAAGGATTAGAGTTCGCTATACAAGATGAACAAAAGACAGTAGATTTTTATTTGGAAATTTCAGATGAGACATCGGATGCACATTTGAAAGAGTTGTTACGGAGAATAGCTGCGGATGAACAAAATCATGCGGTATGGTTTTTATATTACTTCGTGAAGTCGAAGTGAGCATTAAGAATGAACGACTGATGTAGTGAAGATATTAAAAAATATTTTAAAACGCAGTGCAACGATTGAATAAGATATGTAAATGTAAGTAGAAGGAAACCGTTTCGCTAGTAGTGGAGCGGTTTTTTATGATGTACATAGGTATCGACAAAATATAGTAATTAAATTTGATATATAATGTATGGAACAAAAATAAATAAGCTAGGAGCAGACATATGAAAAGAGGGATTACAGTAGATATTCTAGATGGATATGATAATTTACTTTGGAAAGTCTTAAAGCCAATTGATATTACTGCATTTGATTGGCAAGCCATGGGAAGGGAGGAAGCTTATATAATAGTAGGGAATGAATTAGGTCCAGAATTATTTTCAGAAGATAACGAGATCATGGTAGGTTCAGCTTTAAAAAAGCTAATAAAAGACAACATATATTATCTTTTATTTGTAGACTTAAAAGCATATCCAAAAGGGGAAGTACTAGGAGAAATTGAAACATATGAAGAATTTAAGGAGAGTAAGTGTGAAGTAGTCGTATTAGTAGCGGATGGTGATTACATACAAATTTATGTGAAAAACCAAGAAGAGATTGAAATGATGTATGAAAACGCACGGAATCAAGGATTGTATGTAGAATATATTACAGATGAAAATGATGGAAGAACTCGTTTGTCAGTATGGTAGCAATTTGAAAGGGGAAAGGCAATATGGAGAGAAGTATAAGTAAAGAATATGCAATTCGAATTGCTACTGAAAATGAAAGTGATAGTATTATCATTTTATTAAAAGAAGTAGCACAATGGCTACAATATAAAGAAGTGGATCAGTGGCAGTATCTTTTAGGAGAGGAAGCTACGGCTGAAATACTAGAATGTATAAGAGAGAAATATACATATGTTGTTCTGAAAGAAGATGAAATAGTTGGTACGGTTACAGTTTCTCCTAAACAAAATGAATGGGATGAACATATTTTTGGTAAAGAGGAAGTTTCTAATTCATTATATATTCATAGATTTGCGGTGAAACGGAAGTATAAGGGGAACGGAATTGGAGAATGGATTTTACAGTGGATAGAAGAGAATGTACAACATGACAAAGAATATTTGAAGTTAGATTGCGTGGCGCATAATCGTACGTTGAATGATTTTTATAAGAAAAATAGTTTTGAATATGTTGGAAGTACGGATGGGCTTAGTAAGTTTCAAAAGAAAAGGAGAATGTGAATGCATCCAATTAACGTAAGTTTAGTTGAAAAGTTAATACGACAACAGTTTCCTAAATGGGCCCATTTAGAAGTGAAACCTGTAAAGTTTAGTGGGCATGATAATAGGACGTTTCACTTAGGGGATGAGATGAGTGTAAGATTGCCAAGTGATGTGGCATATGGACCGCAAGTAGAGAAAGAAAATAAGTGGTTACCACTATTAAGTAAGAGGCTTTCTTTACCGATTTCTACCCCACTTGCGAAAGGAAATCCGTCTGAAGCGTATCCATTGCCTTGGTCTATTAATAAGTGGATAGAGGGGGAAACAGTTACGAAACAAAACGTTCGTGATTTAAATGAATTTGCAGCGGATTTAGGATCTTTTTTAGTAGAATTGCAATCTATTGATGCGAGTAACGGACCTTTAGCTGGAACACATAATTTTTACCGGGGCGGACTTATATCGGTATATGATGAAGAGGCGAGAGTTGCTATTGAAAATAATAAGGATGTTTTTGAAGATGCATTATTAAAGCACCTTTGGAATTTAGCACTTAGTTCAACATGGGACCGTAAGCCAGTTTGGATTCATGGAGATGTAGCACCGGGGAATTTACTCGTTAAAGATGGAAAGCTTTGTGCTGTAATTGATTTTGGTATTTTAGGTGTAGGAGATCCTGCTTGTGATGCAGCGATGGCGTGGACGTTTTTTGATGAAAATAGTAGAAATGTATTTAAAGAAGTATTACGCATGGATGAAGAGACGTGGAATAGAGCGAGAGGATGGGCACTTTGGAAGGCGATAATTACATATGATGCGAATAGGGATAGTAATGAAAAAGTAGCAGAAGAATCGTATCATTCAAGTGATTGTGGATGATTATGAGAGGTAATAGAAAAGCCTATTTTAAAATAGGCTTTTTCATATGATTAAATAGTAGAAATGGAAAGAAGGAATATAACATAATTATACAGAATATTTAGATAATAGGAGGTGTCGAATTTTGAGTGAAATTGAATTAAAGAGTAATGTAATTAAGACAGGGCGAGAGAAGGGGATTATTCTTCGGTTTATACTTGCTAGTCTCGTTGGGGTGTTTATGTTTTTCATTCCTGTTACGATAAACGGTGCATCGTCTATTATGATTGATCATATTGTATCGTGGATTAGGGCTTCGGTTCCAGGCGTAGTACCTTATTATGCATTGTTTGTTATGGCGATTGGTGCGATTTATCCATTTTATACGAAGAAATGGAATGCATCTATCGTAGACATTTGTTTTTCTATTTTAAAAGTAGTTGGCGTTGTTTTTGGTATATTATATTGTTTAAAAGTAGGACCAGCTTGGTTCTTTGCGCCAGATGTTGGGCCGTTTTTGTATGAGAAGCTAGTCATATCAGTAAGTCTGCTCGTTCCAATTGGCTCGGCGTTTTTAGCGTTATTAGTCGGATATGGATTGCTTGAATTTATCGGTACATTTTGTCGTCCGATTATGAGGCCATTATGGAATACGCCGGGGAGATCGGCGATTGATGCAGTTGCGTCCTTCGTTGGAAGTTATTCGCTTGCCCTTCTTATTACGAACCGCGTGTATAAAGAAGGAAAGTATACGACAAAAGAAGCGGCGATTATCGCTACAGGATTTTCTACAGTATCCGCTACATTTATGATCATCATCGCAAAAACATTAGATATTATGCATTTATGGAATGTTTATTTTTGGACTACACTTGTTGTAACATTCATCGTGACTGCTATCACCGTAAGAATCCCACCCCTTAGTAGAAAACCAGATACATATGTAACAGAAGAAGGGTTTCCAGAGCCTGTTTATAAAGAGAAAATGTTAGAACGTGCTTGGGAAGATGCGTTAGAAGTATCAAAGTCTGCACCGAGCATTATGAAAAATATTGCAGTGAATTTAAAAGACGGATTTATTATGACAATGGGAATTTTACCATCCATTATGTCAGTAGGATTAATTGGTATCGTCTTAGCGAAGTTCACGTCAATATTTGATTGGATCAGTTATATTTTCTATCCGTTTACATGGTTATTACAATTACCGGAAGCAGACTTAGCTGCTAAAGCGGCATCCGTTGGTATTGCAGAAATGTTTTTACCGTCATTATTAGTTGTAAGTGCGCCACTTGTGACAAAGTTTGTCATTGCAGTTGTTTCCGTATCATCTATACTGTTTTTCTCTGCGTCCATTCCTTGTATATTATCAACAGATATTCCGTTAAAAGTATCTGAACTTATTATTCTGTATGTGCAGAGAACGATTTTAACGTTGCTTATCATTACGCCGATTGCTTATTTGTTGCTTTGAAGTTTTAATAAGATAAAGTTAAACAAAAGAAGCCGTCTGTAAAAAAGAGGGCTTCTTTTGTTTAAAAGCGGGATATTCTTATTTATTTTTCGTATATGACGTAACGCTTCTTAAGAAGATTCCTAGTCCCGCAAAAAAGAATCCTAAGCATAATAAGCTGCCTGGCGTTCCCCAAGTAATTTGATCTAGCATTTATTATCCCCTCCCGTTTATCATTATATAGAATTTATTGGAAATTATCAAAAAATTCTTTTTTAAGGGTTACTGATGAGTCTTCCTACCTTATACGAGAAGAATATATTTGAAAAGAATTCTTTTCTTTATATTTCTTTATTCTTATAATACGTTTTTGATTCTTATGATATAGTAACAACAAAGGGGGCTTAAAAATGGAAATTATTCACGAAAGAGCAAAGTTGCGGTTAATGGATAATACTGATGTCGAAACTTTGTTTTCGATTGTAGAAGGAAATCGGGATATTTGGGCGTATTTAATCTCTAAAATGGATAGTGTGCAAGATATGCAACAATACGTTCAAAAAGCGATAAAGGGTTACGGAAGAGGTACTCAAATACCTTTCATAGTCGTAGATCAACAGTCGAATAAGATTGTAGGAAGTACACGTTTATATAATATTTCAGTAGAAGATAAGACAGTTGAGTTAGGGCAAACGTGGTATCATCCGAGTGTGCAACGTACGAGTATAAATACAGAGTGTAAGTATATGCTTCTTCAGTATGCTTTTGAAAAATTGCATATGCTGAGAGTGCAAATTAAGACGGATACAAGAAATGAAAAAGCACAACGAGCAATTGAAAGATTAGGCGCAGTAAAAGAGGGTGTGCTTAGAAATGAAAGAAAATTACCGAATGGTTATGTGAGAGATGCGGTGGTGTACAGTATTATCTCGAGTGAATGGCCAGGCGTAAAAGAACAATTGTTAGAAAAATTAGAGTTGTATAAAGAAAAGTTATAATTCGTGTTTTGAAAGGTATATTGTTCGTGAGATATGAAAAATATACCTTTTTTCTTACAAAATGCTACTTTATTTTAATTCCTTTTGTTTCATCGTTCCCTTCTGAGAAAAAATTCGTTACAATGTAGTTGTATGGTAATAAACTTATGAATTTAAAAAATGTAATGAAAACCGCAAATGAAAATGAATTGATAATCCTCAATTTTAAATGAAAACCCTTTTATACATAAATAACAAGTAAAGTTCCTTCTTTTAAATAAACTCAAACAAAACGATTTGATATAAATGTTTTTTATAGAAGTATGGATGATGTACGGAGGCAATTACAAATGAAAGAAAATAAGAAAAGTAAGAAAAGACGAATCTTTCAAGTATTTTTACTAATGATTTGTTCTGCTATTTTATATGTAAGTTATGCAGCTTACGATATTTGGAGTTATCGTTTTAAAGCAAATGATGACGTGAAAACGGATGCTGGTATCGTACTAGGCGCAGCTTCATGGAATGGAAAACCATCTCCTGTATTTAAAGAAAGAATTAATCATGCGATTTCTTTATATAGGAACGGAAATATTAAAAAGATTATTTTTACAGGTGGTACAAAGTTCGAGGCAGAACTTGAGGAAGCACGTACTGCAAGAGTATATGCAATGAAACAAGGTGTAAAAGAGGAAGATATTTTAATTGAAACTAAATCCCTTTTCACTGAAGAAAATTTAAAAAATGCGAAGCAAGTTGGAATAGAGAACGGTATACAAACATACACGATTGTAAGTGATCCACTTCATATGAAACGCGCAATGAGAATCGCAAAACATATTAATATTGAAGCGTATGCTTCACCAACGCCGACATCAGCATATAAAACGTTAGATACAGAAATACCATTCTTCTTTAAAGAATTATTCTCGTATATTGGATATGTAACCTCTTTGCCGTTAAAAGCATTGAAGGGGGACTAATATAAGAAAAGGATCTATCCTTAAATAGGAACTTTTCTTATTAGTCAAAAACATTGTATTTTTATCGGAATAGTGAAACAATAGAGAGGTAGCTTCATATAATCATAATGACAAAATGAACGGTTTATGAATCGAGCATAAAGGAGATTATAGTATGGCACTCTCATTTGTTGAAACAGAAGAACAGTCTTTAATTATTGAGAAAATAAATAAATTGATTCCGAAGTTCATGGAAAGGGAGCATCAGCTAAGTGAATTAGGATCATTTCCGTATGAAAATATAAATGATTTGAAAGATATTGGATATACGAAATTAACGTTACCGAAGGAATTTGGTGGTAGTGCGATTTCTTTATATGACTTCGTTTTATTTCAAGAGAAAATCGCGGAAGGCTGCGGAGCTACTGCATTATCGATTGGCTGGCATCTTGGCATTGTGAAGGAGCTAGCGGAAAATCACTCTTGGAATGATGAGATGTTCAAATGGTTTTGCGAAGAAGTACGTAATGGTGCGCTCTTTAACAGGGCAGCAACAGAACCGAAAACAGGGAGTCCGACGCGTGGCGGCAAACCAGAAACAATAGCGGTTCAACAAGGCGAGAAGTGGGTTATAAATGGAAGAAAAACTTTTACAACGATGGCGCCAGTACTTGATTATTTTATTATTTCAGCAAGTATGGAAGGCCGTGAAGAAGTTGGTGAGTTTGTTATTCCAAGAAATACACTCGGTGTATCTATTGAAGAAACGTGGGATAGCGTTGCAATGCGAGGGACTGCTAGCCACGACCTTGTCTTACAAAATGTAGATATAGACAACCGCTTTTTTACGGATGTAAAAGGCGGGAAAGTGAAACAAAAGGGTATTGGCTGGTTGCTACATATACCAGTATGTTATTTAGGAATTGCACAATCAGCAAGAAATTATGCAGTTCAATTTGCGGGATCATACAAGCCAAATAGTTTAAACCATTCTATTAGTTTATTACCGAATGTTAGAAAATTAGTTGGAGAATTAGAACTCGAGCTTATGCAAGCTCGCGTCTTTTTATATCAAATTGCGAAAAAATACGATGAGGCAGAAGATAAACTGTTACTGCAAGCAGAATTAGCGGCAGTGAAATACGCCGTAACAAATGCGGCGATATCCATAGTGGATAAATCAATGCGCATCGTAGGAGCAAAAAGTTTATCAGAAAAAAATCCGCTTCACCGTTACTATTTAAATGTCAGAGCAGGATTACACAATCCACCGATGGATGATGCAACATTGTCTATGCTGGCGGATGCGGCGTTTCGGTCGTAGTATTTAAAGCTTACATTTTATTGTTTATGGATATTATAGTTGTTTTGAAAGCACGGGTTTGATTAGTAATCAAACCCGTGCTTTTTATGTGTATGAAGTACTTGGTTGAGATGTAGGTTTTTAATATAAATGATTATCATGGTTTTTTGATTGTTTCTTGTTGAAAATTCTTATTGTAATGCCAGTTTGGAGGCTGTATAAACATTTTTCGTATTTAATCCCAAATTAATGGTCTTTCTAAGTTTACCATTCGTAAATATTGTAAAAATTGACCTGCATGGACCGCATCATGATAGGCAATTCTTAATAGCATATCACCTAAATATCGTTGATAGCCAACATCACTTCTATCAATAAGTCTTGAATCTAGCTCGGCTATGCTTATTAATTGAACATATTCTATGAAGTCAGTAAAGTATGATTGTGCCAATTCAATTTCTTTTTTTACACAAGTAATTGGCTCGTCATCATACGGGGTACGTATGTCGTTTATTGAACCGTTGTTTTTTATAATCATATGATAGTAAAAAGTTGAGCTCCATACGTGACGAATCATTTCACCAAAGGACATAGCCTCAGGATCAGGCTTCCAATTAAGAAAATTATCGGGAAGAGAATTCCATAATTTTTCTGAGCGCCTTCTCGTTTCTTTTAAATTTAATATACTAAGATCAATTGCATTCATAATACATTCTCCTTTACTATTAAACTTAAAATAATTGTATCAATTTAATAGTTAGGGTATCATCGAAATATGAATGTATATCCGAATATCTCATATATAGCTAAACTAATTGCTGAACCTACAAGAGCAATCATCTTAGAGTGTCTAATGAATAATCAGGCACTACCTGCTAGTGAATTGGCTTATATGGCAAAAGTGTCACATCCAACAATTAGTTCGCATCTTTCTAAATTAGTAGAAGGGAATTTACTTACAGTTGAACAACATGGTAGACATCGTTACTATCGACTTGCTAATCAAGAAGTTGCAGAAGTGCTTGAAAAGTTAGGGACAATTGCACCAACAGTTCAAGTTCGCTCTTTAAAACAATCAAGCCAACTAAAACAAATTCGTTATGCTCGAACTTGTTATGATCATCTTGCAGGCAAACTCGGTGTAGAGATAACTGAAAAATTACTTGATAGGAAATTTATAATTTTAGAGGATGGAGAATACATTGTAACGGAACAAGGTAAGAAATGGTTTCTGAATTTTGGAATAAATATTGATAAGGCAGATATAAAAAGGAGGGTATTTGCAAAACCTTGTCTTGATTGGAGTGAACGACGCTACCATATTTCTGGTTGGTTAGGGTCTGCAATTGCAAAACTGCTTTTTGAACAGGGATGGATTACGAAAACGGATAAGAACCGAGCTGTCCATCTTACAAAGAAAGGTGTAAAGTTATTAGAAGATCAATTAGGCATTGATATGAAAACTGAGGAAAGAAAAGCTTGAAATTAGAAAAGTCCGTCAAAATGACGGGCTTTTTCATTATGGTAGGAGTGTACATGAATAATAGGATGTTATCAATAATCGTTGCTAATAAAAAATCTTTCTTTTCATTCTTCTTTTTTAAGTTTTAAAGGAGAAAGCTAGGCTTCTTATTTTTACTAATGTTATAATAAGAAAAAAGCACGAAAAGAGGTCATCTCATGCTAGAGGTTATTGCAACATGTTTAGAAGATGTAAAACGAATTGAAAGTGCTGGCGGGAAGCGGATTGAATTAATTTCATCTTATACAGAAGGTGGTTTAACACCGAGTTATGCTTTTATAAAGAAAGCGGTAGAAGCGGTAAGTATACCAATTCATGTTATGATTCGTCCGCATGCGAAGTCTTTTACATATACGGAAGAAGAAATTGAAATGATGAAAGAAGATATTGTAGTTGCTCAGAAATTAGGAGTAGCTGGTGTTGTATTAGGTGTATTAAATGAACGAAATGAAGTGGATGAAGGGAAATTAGCGAACTTACTATCTGTTGTAGATGGAATAAATGTAACGTACCACCGTGCGATAGATGATATAGAAAATCCAGTAGAAGCAATGAACACTTTAAAGAAGTTTCATAAAGTGACTCACGTTTTAACTTCAGGTGGACAAGGAAATATAGTAGAGAATATTCCGGTGCTTACAGAAATGCAAAAGGTAAGCGATGGTCAAATTCAGCTTGTAGCTGGAGCTGGGGTGACGAAAGAAAATATAAAGCGATTGCTAGATGAAACTGGAATTTCGCAAGCTCATGTCGGTACAGCGGTAAGAGAAGGAAAATCATGTTTTTCTGAAATAGACCCTAATTTAGTACAAGAATTAGTTGAAATCATAAAATAAGTGCTTAAGAAAGAGGAGAAACGATGAAGGAAAATACGAAGAAAGAATTATTCTCTTGGGCTAAAACGATAGGTTTTACCCTTGTATTAATTGCTATTATTCGCGGTGTTTTATTTACACCTTCTTTAGTGCAAGGTGAATCAATGATGCCCACTTTAAAAAATAACGAACGAGTTCTCGTGAATAAGATTGGTTATAGTATAAGTGGATTAGATCGCTTTGATATTATCGTCTTCCACGGAAAAGAAGGATACGATTTAGTAAAACGAGTAATTGGTTTGCCAGGCGACACAGTTGAGTATAAAAATGATGTTTTATATGTAAACGGAAAAGCGATGGAAGAACCATATTTAAAAAAGTTTAAAGAAAAAGCAGTAGGCCGTGTATTAACTCCAGACTTTACGTTAGAACAAATCACTGGGAAAACGAAAGTGCCAGAAGGCCAAGTATTTGTTTTAGGGGATAATCGTGAAGTTTCTAAGGATGGTCGCATGTTTGGCTTTATTTCAGAAGATGAAATTGTCGGAAAAGGACAAGCTGTTTTCTGGCCGTTGGAACAAGTAAGAGCGTTATAAAGAAAAAGTATGGGAGAAATATTCTTCCGGTGGATTTAAATTACATTTTTTTGTAAAACCGAATGTTCAATTAAGAAAGACAGAGGTCATTTTGATTATTACTTTTCAAAATGGCCTCTGTTTATTTGAAGATAGTATTGCAAGGAGGGAATTTAAATGATAAAGAAAGAATCAGAAATTATCTTAAACAGGAAAGGAGCCAGGAAAGTAAACGAAATTCCTAAAGAGGTCTTACAATTACTACAGCAAGGGAAAGTAGAAAGTGTTAATCTAACAGAATGGCTAGCTATAAATCATATTGAACTACTTAAAAATGTCTTACCTTCAATAGGACTCAAGAATAGTTTGGAATGTATAGTAGCTGAATTAGAAAAACAGAACGTTGAAACAGGAATGAAAGTCATACGAATAACAGGGACTTTATTGGATGAAATTATACTCAAAGAGAATGATAGAAATAAGGAAGACGTACTGTTAAAATTATCTAATCATATTTCAGATAGTGTACGATGTTGGGCAGCGTTTATGAATAAAAAATCAAATGACACATTAAAAGATACATTAACATACATTCGACCTTTTGCGGCGGATCATCATTTTGGTGTTCGAGAAATTGCTTGGATGTCTATTAGAGAAGAACTTTCACAAAATATAGAAGAAAGTGTGGAATTGTTAGTAGAATGGGCAAAAAGTGAAGATGAGAATATTCGCAGGTTCTCTGTAGAATCTATTCGTCCTCGAGGTGTATGGAGTAAACATATTGAAATATTAAAACAAGAACCTGAAAAAGCACTTCCTATTCTTAATTTACTTAAATCAGATCCATCAAAATATGTACAAGATTCGGTTGGAAACTGGTTAAATGATGCAAGTAAAACTAAACCGGATTGGGTAATGAACCTGTGTAAAGAATGGGAAAAGGATGCTGACATAAAATCAACTAGTAGAATTATTAAAAAAGCTAAAAGAACGATTTTGAAAAATAAGTAATATACAACTAATAGACTCAGTAGTTGTACGAAGGAACATTCAATCATGTTAAAAAAGAATAATTTGAATAACTATGAGAAGAGCATGTATTGATCAATACATGCTCTTTATATTTACTTTTTTATTGCAGCTTTTATTCTAATAGGTTTGTAGCAATGTGAACGTTAGAAATTGAACCGTCGTGATTTCTAGGGTTAATTTTATATTCACTGTCAGGAAGCGAATCACTCCAATATAAATTACATTCACTAATAGTTCATTCTTCACGTGTTAAAGTTTTTTCAATCATCCAAGAGCCTTTCATTTTATATAAATCACATATTATTTTTGTTTTTTAATAGCGGACAAAATATATCGGATTATGTACGTGAAAAAAATATTGATAGAATTGAAAGAATATTTTATAATTTTAAATTATATGTTTGTTTCGAAAAACGGAATTTAAGTTCCGTTTTTCGGAACGAAAGGGAGATAGAATGAGTATAAATAAAACGGCAGTTAAGACAATGGATATTTTAGAGTTGTTTTATGAGCATGAAGAGCTAAGTTTAACTGAGATGGTTCAGCTTACAAATATGCCGAAAACATCTGTTTATCGTTTAATTGGTTCGTTGGAAGAGATGGAGTTTTTACAAAAAAACGAAAAGGGGAAATATCGTTTAGGGGTCGTATTTTTACGGTTCGGTCAACTTGTTTCACACCGATTATCAGTAAGAAATATAGCAATTCCTTATATGAAAGAACTTAGAGATAGTTTAGGACAGGCAGTTAATTTAATAATTCAAGATGGTAATGACGCAATTTATGTTGAAAAGCTGGAAGGTGTTCAGCCAGTACGCGTGTATACGGCGGTTGGAAGAAGAGCACCACTTTATGCTGGTGCATGTCCGAGAATTTTACTATCGTATTTTTCTGAGGAAGAGAAACGGAGATACATAGAGGAAGTGGATTTAAAACAGTTTGCAGATGGAACAATTGCTAGAAGTGTTGCAAATGGCAAAAAAGGAAGGCTACACAATTAGTTATTCTGAGTTAGAAAATCATACAGCCGCAATAGCAGCGCCCATTTTCGCAAGTGATGGAACGGTTGTAGCAGGTATGAGTATTTCGGGATTAGCAATTGAGTACAGCGAAAGTAACATTTCATATTTTATCGCTAAGGTGAAAGAAACAGCACATCGCATTTCGAAAGAACTCGGCTTTTTGGCATAGAAAGAGGGAGTAGGATGAAATTTTCTGCGTTAGGGGATCAAGCAATTATTGTTACATTTGGTGAAGAAATTAAGATGGATATATATGAGAAAGTACAGCGGTTATTTCAAGCACTGCAGCAACATCCGTTTGCAGGAATGATTGAGTGCGTTCCGTCGTTTACTTCATTAGCTGTTTACTACAATGTATACGAAGTATGGAAGAGAAATGAGAGAAGTGAAAGGCCATATGATTACGTTCGCCAGTATATAAAGGAGCTGTGTGATTCTTATAAAGAAGAAGTAAAACAGGATGTGAAACATATTTCTATACCAGTGTGCTACGGGGGAGAATATGGACCTGATTTAGAAGAGGTTGCACATTATAAAGATTTACAAGTAGAAGATGTGATTCGAATACATAGTGAAACTACATATTTTGTATATATGTTAGGTTTTACACCAGGGTTCCCGTATTTAGGAGGACTATCAAAAGAATTAGAAACACCTAGAAAAGAAACACCACGGTTACAAATCTCTCCTGGTTCAGTAGGTATTGGCGGAAATCAAACAGGTATATATCCGCTTGAAACACCAGGAGGATGGAATATTATCGGCCGAACTCCTATTTCATTATTTAATCCGGAAGAAGAAATACCAACATATATTCAAAGTGGTATGTATTTACGATTTATCCCAATAACGAAGGAAGAGTACGTATCACTTGAGGGGGCTAAAGAATGGATGTAGAAGTTTTGCATGCGGGAATGTTTACAACAGTCCAAGATTTAGGGCGATCTCATTATCAACAATACGGTGTACCAGTTGGCGGGACTATGGATCAAATTGCACTTCGGATGATCAATATGTTAGTTGGTAATGAGGAGAATGAAGCGGGACTCGAAATGACGATTATGGGACCTAAATTGTTAATAAAGAAAACGACTTTACTTGCGATTGGCGGAGCAGATATGGAACCGTTATTGAATGGAGAACGTATCCCGTTATGGCGTCCCATTTTAGCGGAAGAAGGTAGTATGCTTTGTTTTGGAAAAGTGAAAAGTGGTTGCAGAGCGTATGTAACTTTTGCGGGTGGTATACATATTGAGCGTACAATGGGAAGCAAAAGTACGTACATACGTGCTGCGATTGGTGGTATAGAAGGAAGAATGTTGAAAAAGGGTAACTACTTCCAAATTGGTGCACAACCAGAAATGGCGAGTCGTTTCATTCAAGATTTACAAAAAGATGCGAGAATAAAAACGAAATGGGCAATTAGCAACAGAGTACTACCAAAGTATAAGAAACATCCAAAGCTTCGTGTCATAACTGACTTTGAATATGATCAATTTACAGAAGAAAGTAGAAAGGCATTTTTTACGAAAGAGTATAAGGTATCTAATTATGCTGACCGTATGGGCTATAGGGTTGAGGGAGAAGTTTTAAATAGGAATGAAGAAAAAGAGATTTTATCGAGTCCTGTTACATTTGGAACCATTCAAGTTCCTAATGGTGGACAGCCGATTATATTAATGGCAGATAGGCAAACGACAGGTGGCTATCCGAGAATGGGAAATATCATTTCAGTAGATTTACCTCTTCTTGCCCAGCTAAAGCCGGGGGACTATGTTTCTTTTGAGAAAATTACGCTTGAAGAAGCGGAACAATTGTACATAGAACAAGAAGTAAATATGAATCTATTAAAGAAATTCATCGCTTTACGAAGCTGAAATTAGGAGGAATACATTATGACTACAATCGATTTAAACTGTGATTTAGGAGAAAGTTTTGGCGCTTATAAAATGGGGAATGATGATGAAATTCTTCCGTTCGTTTCCTCTATAAACGTTGCTTGCGGTTTTCATGCGGGTGATCCGTCTATTATGCGTCAAACTGTTGAAAAAGCTTTGGAGCATAACGTAGCAATAGGGGCGCATCCTGGATTTCCTGATTTAATTGGATTTGGTAGAAGAAACATGAATATTTCAGCAAGTGAAGTATACGATTATGTTTTATATCAAACAGGCGCATTAGACGCATTTGTGAAAGCGGCAGGCGGGAAAATGCAGCATGTAAAGCCGCACGGTGCCTTATATAATATGGCGGCAACTAATCCGGAAATTGCAGATGCAATTGCAAAGGCAATTTATTATATAAATCCAAGTCTATTACTTTATGGTTTAGCAAATAGCGAGGCGTTTATACAGGCTGCAGAAAAATACAAAGTAACTCTTGTACAAGAGGCTTTTGCGGATCGTACATATAAGCAAGATGGTACATTAACGAGCCGTACAGAAGAAAATGCGCTTATAAAAGATGAAGACGAAGCGATAAAGCAAGTACTTCAAATGGTGAAAGAAGGCCATGTAAATGCGGTCAATGGAGAGAAAGTAGCAGTTCAGGCGCAAACAATTTGTTTACACGGTGATGGGGAAAAAGCAGTGCAATTTGCAGAAAGAATATACAGAACATTCAAACTTAATGATATTTCTATTTGTGCACCGAAATAAAAAATAGGGGGAAGTGCTGGGATGATTAAATTAATCGGAATACTACTTGTTGCAGTGGGCTTTTTATTTAGATTAAATACACTTTTAGTAGTTATGGTTGCAGGTATTGTTACTGGTATGGTTTCAGGATTAAGTTTTTATGATGTGATCAGCATGTTCGGTAAATTTTTCATAGAAAATAGATATATGTCTATGCCAATTATATTAACTTTACCGGTAATCGGAATTTTAGAGCGTTACGGTTTAAAAGAAAGAGCAGAGGCACTTATAACGAAATCAAAAGGAGCAACAACTGGAAGAGTATTAATGTCATATTTTACGATAAGAGAATCATCAGCAGCACTAGGGCTTAATATTGGTGGGCATGCGCAAACAGTAAGGCCGCTCGTTGCACCGATGGCAGAAGGGGCCGCGCAAGGTAAATACGGTAAACTTCCTGAAAAATTAAGAGAAAAGATTAAAGCAAACGCAGCAGCAGCTGAAAATACAGCTTGGTTTTTCGGAGAAGATATTTTCATCGCAACTGGAGCTATTTTATTAATGAAAGGATTCTTCGATTCAGTAGGTATGCATGTCGGAGTATGGGATATGGCACTTTGGGGCATTCCGACAGCAATATCTGCACTTATTGTAAGCTGGATTAGATTTAGAAGGTTTGATAAATATATAGAGAAAACAATGAAGGCAGAAGGAAAAGAAGAGAAGGAGGCAATTTAATATGAACATCATCACAATGGATACAATCTATTATGTATTAGGGATAATCGTTGCTTTTATCGCTGTTCGTATCGCATTCGATCGTGAACATCCAAACAGATTCGGTTCTAGTTTATTTTGGGCATTGTTTGCAGTTACATTTTTATTCGGAAATGTAATTCCTTCGTTTTACGTTGGCTGTATAGTGCTCGCTATGGTCGTTTTAGCTTCACTAAATAAAGTAACAAAATCAGAGGAAAAAGAAGTTCCAGTACAAGAACGTGTGAAACATGCTGAGAAATTAAAAAATAAAATTTTTATGCCTGCACTATTAATTCCTATTTTTACAATTATCGGTACGTTGACGTTAGGGAAAATTAAATGGGGAAATGTCTCTCTTGTTGATCCAGATAAAGTAACATTAGTTGCATTAGCGCTTGGTGCATTACTCGCATTCGTTGCGGCGATGCGTATTACAAAATCAAAAATAGCAACGCCTGTACAAGAAGGAAGCAGACTATTACAAGCTGTCGGCTGGGCTGTTATTTTGCCACAAATGTTAGCAGCACTTGGCGGTATATTCGCGAAGTCTGGCGTTGGGCAAGTTGTTTCAGATTTAGTCGGACAAGTGCTGCCGACAGAGTATCCGTTCGTTGCTGTTATGGCGTACTGTTTAGGCATGATGCTATTTACAGTCGTAATGGGAAATGCATTCGCAGCGTTTGCTGTTATTACTGGCGGAATTGGCTTACCTTTAATAGTTCAAATGCACGGCGGAAACCCAGCAATTATGGCAGCACTCGGTATGTTTGCTGGATATTGCGGAACGCTGCTTACTCCAATGGCAGCAAACTTTAATATCGTACCTGCGATGCTTTTAGAGCTAAAGGATAAAAATGCGGTTATTAAAGCACAAGTACCAATTGCTCTTTCAATTTTTATCATAAATATGTTTATTATGTACGGCCTTGTATATCGTTTCTAATTAGGAGGATAAAACTATGAAAACAGTATTATTAACAGGGTTTGATCCGTTTGGCGGAGAAAATATCAATCCAGCTTGGGAAGTAGCAAAAGGTTTGCATGAAAAAACAATTGGAGAATACAAGATAATAAGCAAACAAGTACCAACTGTATTTCATAAATCAATAAGCGTATTAAAAGAGTATATAGAAGAACTAGCGCCGGAAATTATTATATGCATTGGACAAGCTGGGGGCAGACCAGATATCACGATAGAACGTGTCGCCATTAATATTGATGATGCAAGAATTGCTGATAATGAAGGGAATCAGCCGGTAGATGTACCGGTTGTAGAAGAAGGAGCGATTGCGTATTGGTCCACACTCCCGATGAAAGCAATTGTAAAAAAACTTCGCGAAGAGGGCATACCGTCATCTGTTTCACAGACGGCAGGTACATTCGTTTGTAATCACTTATTCTATGGACTTATGCATGAACTAGAGAAACATGATAAGAAAATAAAAGGCGGATTCATTCACATTCCGTTCTTACCAGAACAAGCGATTAATTATCCAGGGCAATCGAGTATGTCACTTTCTACTATTCGTAAAGGGATAGAATTGGCAATCGAAGTAACGACGACAGTTGAAGTAGATATTGTAGAGGTTGGGGGCGCAACGCATTAAGTAAAATGAATTGTACAACACCTCCTGTAAACAACTGGTATAATAAGAATAGGAAAATACATAGAGGTGATTTTTGTGCAACAATTTGAAGAAGTACGTTCAATTTTAGAAAAAGCGAAGAAAATTACAGTATTAACAGGCGCTGGTGCAAGTACGGAAAGTGGTATTCCAGATTTTCGTTCAGCAAATGGATTGTATGCTGATGCGAATGTGGAGATGTACTTATCAAGAGGGTACTATAACCGAAGTCCGAAAGAATTTTGGAAGCATTATAAAGAAATCTTTCAAATTAATACGTTCCATCAATATAAACCAAATCGTGGCCATCGCTTTTTAGCTGAGCTAGAAGAACAAGGGAAAGATATTACGATTTTAACGCAAAATATTGACGGTTTACATCAATTAGGTGGCAGTAAGCATGTCATCGATTTACATGGAACACTTCAAACAGCACATTGTCCAAAATGTAAATCAGGCTATGATTTACAGTATATGATTAATCATGAAGTGCCGCGCTGTCAGAAGTGTAATTTCATTTTAAATCCAGACGTTGTTTTATACGGAGATACATTGCCGCAATATCAAAATGCAATCAAACGTTTATATGAAACAGATGTGCTTATCGTTATGGGAACGTCACTAAAAGTACAGCCTGTCGCTTCATTCCCGCAAATTGCAAAGAGGGAAGTAGGAGCAACAACTATTTTAGTAAATGAAGAGTTAACAGGACAGGAATATAACTTTGATTTTGTTTTTCAAAATAAGATTGGTGAGTTTGTTGAAGGGTTATCGTCGGTTAAATAAGTTATTATTTTTATGAAAAACTGAGGTGTATAGAGAACACCTCAGTTTTTTGTTTGAATAAAATTCATGTTATGACGTATGAAGGGGAATGGTAATAAATAGGTTATAAAATCAAAAAACTGAAAATTAAATCTTTTATTTCTTTAGTAATTAATATAAAATTCTATATATATCATATAAATAAATTTGATACATAATGATTTTGCGTAGAAATGTTAATAGAATGAAGCGAGGGAGCGAAATGAGACAGAAAAAGGAGCAGAAAAGACAATCGAAAAAGAAAAAGACTCATATTCCATTTCGGTTAAATGTACTATTTTTTATTGTCTTTCTTTTATTTTCAGCTATTATAATTCAATTAGGTAAAGTACAAATCATTGATGGAGAAACGTATAGAAATGAAGTAAACAAAAAGGAAGATGTAACGGTAAGTACTCCCGTTCCTAGAGGGAAAATGTTTGATCGACAAGGTCACGTTATTGTAAATAATAAACCATTACGAACCGTTACATATACGAAAATGAGAGGAGTGGACTCGAAAGAAGTTTTACAAGTAGCAAGAGATTTAGCTAAGCTAATTGAAATGTCGCAAGAGGACATGGATAAGTTAACAGAGACAGATAAAAAAGATTTTTGGATGCAGTTAAATGAAAAGCGGGCAGCAGCGAAAGTAACGAAAGAAGATGAGAGTAAATTTAGAAAGCAAGAAATAGAAGGAAAAGAGTTAGATAAAAAAGTAGAAGAACTGCGCCGGGAAAGAATTACACAAGAAGAATTAAATGAGCTTTCAAAGGAAGATATAGAAGTATTAGTAATTAAAAGCAAAATGAATGCGGGATATAAAATGACGCCGCAAATCGTTAAAAAAGATGTAAGTGAAAATGAATATGCTGTCGTTAGTGAAAGGTTGGCAAGTTTACCGGGAGTGGATACAACAGTAGATTGGGAACGTGAATACCCAAATGATAAAATACTGCGCTCTATACTAGGTAGCGTTTCTAATGAAAATGAAGGGTTGCCAAGAGAACAATTAGATTATTATTTAGTTCGTGATTATAATCGAAACGACCGTATTGGTAAAAGTTACATCGAAAAACAATACGAAGATGCACTACATGGAACGAAAGAACAGTCTAAAAATATTATGGATAAAGCAGGGAAGATTGTTCGAACAGAAAAAGTGACTGAAGGAAAAAGTGGAAATAACTTGATGTTAACAGTCGATATGGATTTACAGAAAAGAGTAGAGGGAAGCCTTGAAAAGAATTTACGAGCCTTTCATGCTGCAGAGCCGATGATGGATCGTGCGTTCGTAGTAATGATGAATCCGAAAAACGGTCAAATTTTATCAATGGCAGGAAAGAAAATTGTAAATAAAGATGGCGGTATGCAAATAGAAGATTATGCATTAGGAACGATGACAAGTTCTTATGAGTTAGGGTCAACTGTAAAAGGGGCTACTTTATTAACTGGATATCAAACAGAAGCGATTAAGCCGTATACACACTTCTTTGATGCGCCAATGTATTTTAAAGGAAGTTCTAAGCCGAAGAAATCGTGGAAAGAATTTGGGGATATTGATGATTTAAGAGCTTTGCAAGTGTCATCGAACGTTTATATGTTTAATACAGCTTTAAAAATGGCAGGCATTAATTATGTTCCAAACAATCCATTAGATATTAAACAAGAAACATTTAATAAAATGCGCTACTATTTTAGACAATTTGGCCTAGGTGTGTCGACTGGTATTGACCTGCCAAATGAATCGATCGGTCAAATAGGTAGAACTGATAACATACCCGGATTTTTACTTGATTACGCAATTGGACAGTATGATACATATACGCCGCTTCAGCTTGCGCAATATATTTCAACCATTGCAAATGGCGGTTACCGAATGAAACCACAAATTGTACAAGAAGTTAGAGAGCAACCGAATAGACCAGAGGATGCAGGAAAAGTCGTTCGGTCGATTGAACCAGTTGTATTAAATAGAGTGGATATGGAAACTTCGTACATTAATCATGTAAAAGAAGGATTTAGAAGAGTTTTTCAAGAAGCTGACGGAACTGGAACCGGAACATTTAAAGGTCTACCATATAAACCAGCGGGAAAAACAGGAACAGCTGAGACAGTATATGGTGGAGAAAGTGATATTGGAAGAGATGAGAACAACAACCGAAAAAAATGTTATAATTTAACTCTTGCCGGTTATGCACCATATGATGCGGATCCGGAAGTAGCTTTTTCAGTTGTTGTACCATGGGTGAATGATGATAAATCAGGAATTAATTCTGCGATTGGTAAAGAGATTTTGGATGCGTATTTTGAATTAAAAACAAATAGATCAAATACAAATTCAATTCCAGTAGAACAACCGAACAAGGCACAGTAAAAATAGTATCACTGCATGGAAACATATTGTGCAGTGATATATTTTTTGAGTTAAAAAGCGCTTTATAAGGTGGGAATGGATATGAAAAAGGAGATTAAGAGAGGCTGGGGAAAGTACATACTATTTATATTGGTGATAGTCATAGGCTACCATTCTTTTACTTTATGTAAGGTGGAAGGGGAATCGATGCAGCCGACTTTATATGAAGAAGACTACGTATTTGTAAATAAAGCGGTAGTACGTCTTTCTAATTTACAACACGGAGAAATTGTCATTATAAAAGAAGAGGATGAATCGAAATATTATGTGAAACGTGTAATAGGGCTTCCTGGTGATGTAATTAACATAACGAACGGAAAGGTATATGTGAACGATAAAAAGCAAGAAGAACCATATACGAACAAAGATTTATTTAACAACACACAAGTGTTTTATAACTTTCAAAAGACAAAAATTCCACCAAATAAGTTATTTGTAATGGGAGATAACCGCGAAGTAAGTAGAGATAGTCGAAATGGCTTAGGATATATTGAAGAAGATAACATAATTGGCAAGGTGGAATTCGTATATTATCCTTTTTCAAAAATGAAAATGATAGAATAAGTGGGGGATGAGCAAAACCCCACTTATTAAAGTTTCACTTTATTTTCTTAAAAAAACCTTTTGGATTAAATGATATGAAAAATTTATGTTTAGACTCGTCGATTATGAAGTTATTGTTTTTAGTTAAAAACTCTTCCACAGCTTCCATTGGGCCAGGACCCCAATCGGGAAGAAGCGGATTTCCGTTAATGGAGGTATCTTCTACAATTATATAACTGCCAGTAGTGACGATAGATTTATATAGCAAGAGTTCTTTGGAAACATGCTCTTTACTATGATCAGAATCTAAAATAACTAAAATCACATCATCAGGTTTGCGCATACTTACTATTGTTTGGATGGCCTGCACAGAAACAGAAGATGCTGTTAAATACGTAATCCGATTATGTGATGGCCGATTTGGCTGCGGAGTTATATCGATAGTAAGTACGTGACCTTTTCCAATTAAATCTAACATAGAAGCTAAATACATTGCACTACCACCGTGAAAAGTCCCGCATTCAATAATTAAATCGGGCTTTAATTCATAAATGATTTCTTGATACAAAAAGAGATCAGAGGGAAGTTTACAGATTGGAACTCCAAACCAATGTGTATCTTTTAACCACACAAGGCTGTCGTAATATTGTTTTAGAAATTCATTGCTTATAGTATCGATTTTAAATTCTCCTTTCTAAAAAGGATTCTCTCGTTTGACGTAAAGTGTTTACGCATGAAAGTTGTACTATATATTATGTAGTAAGGAATTGTAAGGCGAGTGTTTTTACTTGAAAATAAGCCAAATAACTCATGTGGAAAATGAAAGGAAATGATCGTATGTACAAATACACAATTTGCTTTATTAGAAAAAGCGATAAAATACTGCTATTAACATAGAAATAAAAAGCCGAATATGGGGATGTGGAATGGTGTTGGAGGAAAAATAGAAGAGAATGAAACGCCATACGAAGGAATAATTAGAGAAACGTTTGAGGAAACGGGTATAGAACTTTCAAGTGTAACGTATAAAGGGACTGTTGGTTTTAAAGGTAAAGATGAGCCCCAGGCTAGTGAAGGAATGTATGTGTTCGTTGCTGATTTGCCAGATGGAATGCAAATGAATACACCATTACGTACGGCTGAAGGCTTATTAGAATGGAAAGAAATTGATTGGATATTAGATGGTGATAATAGAGGAGTAGTTAGCAATTTACCAAAATACTTACCGACAGTATTAACAGAAGAAAATAAGTTAAAACATATATTCACGTACGATAACCGGAATATTATTCATTACACAACTGCATGTTTGAAAGAAGATGATGCGAACAAGCGATATGAAAAACAACTTATTTCTCAATAGAAGAGGAAAGTGAAAAATCACGTTTTTGCTCTCGTTATATATGCGAGGTGATTATAAGTTTCAGAAATACAATTCATTGGTCATAATTGTAATATGTATGATATAACTTTTCTTATGGTGAAAGAGTAGAGAACATACGTAAACGGAACAAAAAAGGAGGTGGCTTTGCCACCTCTTTTCCGTTAGTCACGAATCGCCTTAATCATAAATCGATGTTGCTTCACATCAAAATAATCTTTTTGTAAGATGATTTCATGTATACGATATAATTCCTCATAATACCTTTTGACAGTAAAATCAGAAATTTGCCATGGAATTGCTTTTAAATAATAGACGATAGCGCCAATATCATAAAATCGTTGGAAAGGGAATTCTTCTTTTGCTTCAAAGATAGTAAATCCGTTTTCCTGTAGTTCATTACATGCCGCTTCAAGCGACCAACTTGCAAATTCACTATTTAGTGGTGTGTCAAATTGGTCATTAAGTTCCGCGCAATCGAGACCGCCAACTTGTTGTGTAAGAAATGTTCCATTTGGAGAAAGGATTCTTTTTACTTCAGAAGCAGCATATGATTCATGTTGGTTTAGGATTAGATTAAACTGACCATCTTGAAATGGCAATGCAGTATCATCGTTCACCTCTACAACAGTAACCCCCAAAGGCTCTAATTTCTTTCGAGCAATTGGCACGTTTGGAGCGTAGCCCTCAGTAGCATAAATAGTTGACGGGAACGGTTGTAACATAGATAAAAACTCTCCGCCGCCAGTCCCCATATCGAGCATTGATTCTGCATGCTGCATAAGCTGGAAAGCTGTACTGCCATATGACCACGATAAAGGCTCGCTCTTCATTCGACCCGTTTCTGAAATAAAAGAAAAATCCCAACCGCTAAAATTTGTATTAGCACTTTCTAATAAAGTTAAAAATAATGGATCACGTTTCATAATTGTATCCTCCTATTTTGTAAGTAAATGATATGGTGAGAAAAGAAAAAAGGAGGACCTCTTATGAAAGGGGAACGGTTTTACGTTTCGTGTTCGAATAGATTCATATAAATTCGCTCCTTGTGAGAATAGTAATTTATATATTCGGGATAATCGAGTGGGAATCCTTTAAAATTATGGGAGAAGGTAGTTGTTTGATGAAAGATTGGATGGAGTGTACAGAAAAAGGTTGCACTCAAACTTTAGAAAAGGTATTTAGTAAACTTAAATTTCCGCCCAGCCCTTTTATGAGATATGTGATATTTCTCACTACTATTATGTAACAATAAAGTCGTACTGTTTATAAAAGAAGTGACGTTTTTGTATCCCTTTGGATTTACTTATCTATGGGATAAGTAAATAAGTAGACATATAAACTGAATATAAAAACGTTTTAATTCTTTGGAAACATTCCATAATTTAGTATTGTTATATATGGAATAATTTATTTGTACGAAAAGAGGAATAAGATGTTTATACAAAAGTATAAGGATTTGATGCTAGGGATAGTTGGTGCTGTATTAGGAGTAATATCCTTTGTTTATTTTAAAGATTTAGATTATATATAAGACGGGCCTTAAGTTATTATCTGTAACATTAATCATTATAGGTCGGGTTATTGCCTGTGATTCGATCCGTTTCAATAAAAAAGAGAATAATAACGTATAAGATTATTATTATATAAATTTAGCTTGTTGAGCATGGGGAATACTAATCTTACAAAATTGTAAGATTAGAAGTCACATAGTTAGATAGAAGTCATTAACTTATGAAAAAAACTCATCTATAATCCAAATATAAATCATTTACTAAAGGAGTATTCTAATGAAAAAAATTATAAGTTATACGGTTGTTATTGCTATTTTTATAGGAATAGGATTAGGAGTAAAACGTTATGTGCAAGGTCCAGGACAACCAGTCGATGGGATTCTAGTTAGTGGTACTGCAACTGACGTAGAAAAAGTTAAACAAGAGTTTAAAAATGACACTAAACAATCAATAGACTATAAGGTAAAGTACGTCACAATAACAAAAAGGATTCCATTATCAGAAGAAGATAAGAAACAAAATGATACAAATGAAGAATTTGAAATCAACACTACAGAATATGTAGTTATTAATAGTTCTACCGCGGTAAAATTATTTAATAAGGGACTTCTAAGAGCTAGAAAAGATCCAAATTCAGCATCTATTATTTCTGAGAGGGTGAAAGATAAAAATAAAGTATCTAGTGATCAGAATCTATTATTTTCTTATGCGGGTGATAATTTTGAAAATAACCAGTTGAATTTGAACGGTAAGATAGTACCTGCTCAGTATGTTAAACAGCAAATTTGGATTGGGTATGTTCCAATGAACCTTGTTATTCTAAACGACCAAGAATATAATACAATTTCTGAATCAGAGTCAATAATGAAATTGATTCAATTTCAAAAACGTAATTTTGATTATAAAAACAAACAAGAAGTAGACAAAGTTTTACAACAGATTGATAAGCTCTCTTCGAATAATCAGAATAAAATAAACTTTGTAGAGGTACAAGACTAAATTAAAATGAAAATAAGGTGATATAAATGGAAATCGTAAGAATAGAAAATGTAGTCAAAAGTTATGGTGAAGGAAATAGTAGGGTAGATGCTTTGAAGGGCATAAATCTTTCTATACAGCAAGGGGAATTTGTATCAATCGTAGGAGCTTCTGGCTCAGGTAAAAGTACATTGTTACATATTTTGGGAGGGTTGGACCGTCCGAGTTCAGGACAAGTATTTATTGGAGAGAACAATATTTATAATTATTCAGATAATGAACTTTCGATATTTAGAAGAAGAAAAGTTGGTTTTATATTTCAGTTCTTTAATTTAATTCCTGTATTGAATGTGCAAGAGAATATAGCTTTGCCCACTTTACTAGATAATGAACCTGTAGATAATCCTTATATGGACGAAATTATTGAAATTCTGGGACTTCATGAAAGACGAAATCATTTACCATCTGAATTATCAGGAGGTCAGCAACAACGGGTTTCGATTGGGAGGGCACTTATAAATCGCCCACATTTAATCTTAGCTGATGAACCTACAGGAAATCTGGATACTCAAAATACAAAAGAAGTCATGGATTTATTAAGATTGACAGCAAAAAAATATAATCAAACTATTGTATTGATTACTCACGATTTAAAAATTGCATCAACTTCTGACCGTATTATTACAATTGAAGATGGCCAAATCATTTCCGATCAGTGGCTATCCACGAATAAGCCTAAGACGGGAGGAAACTAATCTTGATTGGTAATTATAAACAATTAAGCAGGAGATACTTAAAGGGAAATAAGAAACGAACAATTTTAACTTTGATAGGAATCGTACTCTCTGTATCGTTAATTTCTACAATCGGCCTATTTATGAACGGTACTCAGATTTCTCAAATCGAGAATACGAAAAAGAGGCAAGGGTATTCTTTTCATGCCGTTGTATTAAATTACGATGAATCGATATTGAAAAAAATTAAATATAACCCGCAAATTGAATCATTTGGTTTAATGTCACAGGGAGAAACAGTCCAAGTTGGAGAGGCTGCTGTACAAATGAATTTTGCTGATGATAACGCCTTGGAATTTTTAAAATACAGTATTATTAAGGGCAGATTGCCATCTAATGATCAAGAAGTTGCTGTTGATCCCTGGGTATTACCTTATATAAAAGAAAATATTCAAATAGGTGATTCATTCGAATTAAATGAAAAAAAATACAAATTGGTTGGTTTTCTAAGTGATAGTACATATACACAGGAAAATAAGGTGGGACGGTTACTAACCTATAAGAGTAAGTTTAGCGCTGGTGAAGGAAAAATATTAGTTGGAATTAGCTCAAAAGCAAACTTTAATGAGGTTTTAGAGGGATTCAAGACCATTTCCGGAGAAAATAATATTAATATAAGTAATGAATTAATTCAATTAGAGAAACCAGGTTACAATAATTCGATTATGGCTACGCTAATTATTACAATCAGCATTGTTGTGATAGCGACAATTGTTGTGATTTACAACGCTTTTCAAATCAGTGTCGTAGAACGAACGAGGCAGTTTGGCTTGTTGAGAAGCATTGGTGCAACACGAAAGCAAATTAGACAAATCGTTCTGAGAGAAGCTACTTTTCTGGCTGTTATCGCTATACCAATTGGAATTATATGTAGCCTAATAGCACTTGCCTCTCTGCAGTTCACTTTTTCACTTTTAATGGAAAATAGTAAAGCGGTCTCGATATTTCATGTTGATTGGAATATTTTACTAATCAGTTCGATTATTACCTTGCTTTCTGTAATAGCGTCAAGTTTGTACCCAGCTTATTTTGCAGGGAAAATCTCCCCTTTGTTGGCAATTAGTAGCAGGTTGTCAATTAAAAAGGAACAAATCAAAAAACAAAAGAATTCCATGGTGAAAAAACCTTTATCTATTCCTTTGAGCATGGCTATGAAAAATGTTAAGCGAAATAAAAATCGCTATACCATTACAATCTTATCAATTATTATAAGTAGTGTGTTATTTATTACTTTCTCGTATTTAATGAGTGTTGCATTTGCATCTAAATCTTTTGATAAGTTATCTGTTAAATCGGATATTACAATTAAGATAGTGGATAATAATCCAGATCATTTAGCTGAAAGTGAACAAGTTTTGCATCAATTGAAATCACTTGAAAATATATCTAAAGTATACGAAAAAAAGGAGAATAGCTTTGAAACTAAATTAAAGGATGTAACTCAATCTTCCGCGACAGTAAAGGAAATAGAAAACACGATTGGAAAAAGCTATTCCATTACAATCGTAAATAATTATCAAGAAAATAAAACAAAAAAAGAAGAAAAACTTACTTTACAAGTGCTTGCATATGGTTTCATTACAGTCATTTCTTTAATTAGTAGCGTTAATATCCTCAATACTATAACTATAAGTATCATGACTAGACGAAAAGAATTGGCCGCTTTGAAATCCATTGGTATGTCACAAAAGGATTTGAAAAAAATGATTACCTATGAAGCTTTGATTTACGGTTTTTCGGGAAGTTTACAAGGAATCTTTTTTGGCTGTATATTGTCTTATATTATATATTTAGCTATATCTGATATGTTGAAAATGACATGGACGATTCCTTATGAGGCTTGTATCATTACGTTTGTTTCAGCTTTAATAATTAGTTATTTATCAGTCTTAAATCCATTGAAAAAAATTCAACAAGATAATATTATTGATAATATTAGAGAACAATAATATTATAAGCCTGGCTAGATTATAGCCAGGCTATTGTAATTGGAGTATAAGCTAGGGGAAAAAAAGGAGAGGGCATACTTGAATAAAAAAATATTACTAGTTGAAGATGATGAAGCTCTTGGCATAGCCATCGAATTTTCATTGAGAAATGAAGGTTATGAGGTGATTAGAGCGTCCAGTGTAAAAGAAGCTAAACACCAGTTTGTTCACAATACATTTGATTTGTCCATCCTTGATATCGGCCTACCAGATGGTAATGGTTATGACTTATGTTTGTATTTTAAAAAGAAAAACGAGAATTCGATTATTATTTTCTTAACTGCACTAGATGAAGAAGCAAATGTGGTAATGGGGCTGGATATAGGCGGTGATGATTATATAACCAAACCTTTTCGGGTTAGGGAACTCATGGCCAGAGTGAAAGTACAATTGCGTAAACAAGCGTCGCTAGAAACGCCATCTCAAATTTTAAGATCTGAGAATATAAGAATCGATACGAACCTAGTCAAGGTTTATAAAAATTGTGAAAGTATTACATTGACGAATTTAGAATACAAGCTGCTATTGAATTTCATGAAGAATTCTCACAAAGCATTAAAAAGAGATGAACTCCTACAACAAATAACAGAAGGAGAAAATGTTTTTTTTGATGAAAACACGTTATCTGTATACATAAAGCGTTTAAGAGCTAAAGTTGAAGACAATCCTCAAAAACCACAGTTTATCGTTACCGAAAGAGGATATGGTTATCGTTGGAGCAAGGACGTGATTGGGTGAGCAAGATAATGAAAAATACCGAGTTAAAAAGCTATATGACGATACTAGCCGTCCTTTTATCTATATTTGTGATTTACCAATTTATTATTCAACAATTATTTTATGATCATTTGAAAAGAGACTCTATTGCAACATGGGGGGAAATTACAGCTAGGTTGGTAGAGCAGAATCCAGAAAATGAAGCGGAAATTATGAAAGTCTTATCAAGTCATTCGTCTCACTCAAGTAAATATCAGGAAAAAGGGACAGAGATCCTAAAGCAATATGGATTATATGAAGACTTGGATTCAAAATTTTTTCCTCACTTAAATAATCTAATTATTAATCACAATCAATTTATGATGTGGGGATTGATTGCTTTTGGATTTTTACTTTTTGTTGCAAACTACATGCAACAAAAAATTATTTTCAATAAGATTAGCCAGCTTACTAGAGCTGCAAAAAAGATAATCGAGGGAGATTACTCGGTTGTCATCAATGAAAATAAAGAGGGGGATTTTGCGAAACTGGCGATTTCATTTCGTTCAATGAGGGATATCATTAGAAAAAATATGCATGATTTGCTTGAAGAGAAACGGTTTTTAGGAGAAATGTTGCAGGATATATCTCATCAGTTAAAAACGCCGCTTTCAACTATTTCTATCTATAATGAAATGTTGTTAAATGAGAAACTATCCCGAGAGCAACAAGCTCAATTACTACAAAATAATGATATTCAGATTTCTAGAATGAATGTCTTAATTCAGAATTTGTTAAAAGTAGCAAAAATTGATGCAAAAGCGATTTCGTTTGATAAAGAGCCAGGGAATTTAGTAGATACGACTGAGGAAGTACTAAATCGCTTGCAAAGCATGATAAGTGATAAAAATATTTTGATTGATTGGAATGCCCCAAGAGAAATAGTCGTTATGCATGACAAATTATGGATGCAGGAAGCTTTGTTAAACCTGTTGAAGAATGCAATCGAACATTCTAAACCCGGTGGTAAAATAATGATTCAGGCCAAAAATTCTCCAATCTATACAGAACTAGTAATCCAAGACTTTGGAGAGGGAATTTCAGCTGAAGAATTACCTCATATTTTTGAACGATTCTATAAATCAAGTAGTTCTAAAAAGCACGGATCGACCGGAATTGGATTGGCACTTGTCAAAGCTATTATAGAGGCACATCACGCCTTAATTACAGTTGAAAGTGAAAAAAATGCTTATACAAAATTTACAATTATTTTTATGAAATTTTAATAACAGTTTGGTATATATTTTAATCTTTTTAATATAAAGGGGTTTTTTTATGTTTAATAGATTGAAGTGTTTTCTTTTATCTGAGAAAGAAATAGTTGATACTGTGAAAAAATACAAGGAGGAAAAAATACACGTTTCCATAATAAAAGATTTTTTAGGGGATTTAATCTTAATAAGAACTTTTACATTTTTAATGTTTGTTCCAGTATCAACTTTTATTTTTTCAGTTATAATTTATGGAGCTGTTTTCTTTTTATCAGGCATTAAGATTACTGTTTGGGGCATCACTATAATGTTATTAGTTCCAATAACATTACTTTTCTATATGAATATAACTAATACATCAATTATTATTACTGATTTAGTGAGAAAATTTTTATTAACCATAAAATATCTAAATCCATTTTACTCAATCATAAATAAACCTTGGCTCTTTATTTTTGAATTATTAATTGGTTTTTTATATGTATTTCTGCTATCTTTATTTTCTATTTGGATAGTATTACATTCATTAGAAATAGATTTTTCTGAATTTAGTTCGGAGGACAATCGAAGTTTTCAATTTTCAATTATTATTTTACATACAGCAATTTATTTGTTTATAAGAGTTCATGGCCAGTATTGTAAGACAACTAAGCAAAAAATTAAAAAGCTGAAAATGAAGTTTTATTTATGGTTTTGTTCTATGATTGCAAGTATTGTATATATATTTGAATCACTCTTTAATTATATGAATGGAATCCAAGCAATTTATTTTATTTTTGTTTTAATGATTGCTTTAGAAAGAACAGTGACACATTATAAGAAATTTATAGATTTTTTAGAATGTGAAAATTTGTATGAAAAATATTTTTAGAGAGAAAAGTCTTTTGAAATATAAAAAGTTATACTTACTAAATACTGGACGAGTAAAAAAACGCTATTCTTTTTCTAGAATCATAGGAAAAGATAGCGTTTTTGTTTAATATACTCAAAAACAAAAATCTTTTGGTAAAGTACCATTTTTAATAAATGTTCTTAACCCATGTTTTATAATCCAAGGATTAATAGGATGCTGTTTATCACGTAATTGCTGTAACCACTGAAAAACGAGTTCTTTATCTTCTTTCGTAATATCGTTAATATGATTGGCTACAGATTTTTGAACATATTTAGAAGGGTCATTCATTAATGGTTCAAGAAGTTGTAAATTGTACTTAAAATCACCTTTTAGAGCTCCTATTTTTTTAGCCCAAGGAAGCCTTGGTCTTGTACCTTCAGAAACTAATCTCCTAATGTGGCTGTTTTCATCATGAATCCACTGTTGTAATATGTTTAGTGTATCTTCATGGTATGTTTCAAGAAAGGGCCGAATGGCATATTCAGCAGTATTCCTTTTCGTTATTTCATACATTGCATTAAACGAGATTTTAAAATCGTTAAGCCCATATTTTTCAACGTATTTTGCAACAGGCATGTACATATATCCATTTGTAAATGTGCCTACTTCTGTTGTGTTTTCTGGTCCTAATGTTTTCAGTAATATATGTATTGCGGCATTAAAATCTTTTTGTAAAGCATTGTGTAATTCATCTGCAATTACTTCAATACGCTGTTTTAACTCTAAATTTTCAACTTTACAAGCTACAGAATCTACAAAGATGCTTTTAGAGAAACAAGGATCGTGTTTACAAATAGAATCAGCTATTTTTTCTGCTAATTCTTCATTAAATAAAAATTTTAACGGAATATATTTACCCATTTTTTCACCTCGGTGGTCAAATGAAAACAATTTTTATTTTTTAATCGACAATCCATAAACCAAAGTCTCACTCGGAGTCGTAATACTAAAACCTGTCGTCTTATAATCAAGTTTCACCGTATCACCAGTGTAGTCTTTCGTGAATGAATCCATTTGTACGATAAGCTCTGCATCTTCATATACAACATCATCTGCGTTATATGTATCCCAAATTAAATCGACATCAACGAAAATACTACAAGAGTTCGTCATTGTTCCTCTAATGCGAACGATCTTTTTATCTTCAAGTTCTAATCTATGTATAGCTGCTTTCGCTTCATCAGTAATGCGAATGTTCATTGTATCCCAACCTTTATTTATATTTCCTTTATTATTGCAAAAACAGGAGCAATAGGGAAGTAAAGAGGTTTGCAACAAAAAACGAGCAAACAAATTTGTTTGCTCGTTTCACTTTATTTTAGTTCACATTTATCAAGTGGAATCACTTTTGTTTTTTTCGTAAATTTATAACCTAACCATAGTACTAAGAAGAGTGGTAAACCGATGTAAGAAACGAGTACACCGTTCCAATCAATTGCTTCACCCATAAATGCGCCGTAGTTTTGTCCTAAAATTACGATGATACAAAGTGTAAATGCGAAGATTGGACCGAATGGGAACCATTTTGCTCTATATGGTAAATCATTTAAATCTTTTCCTTGTGCGATATATGCTTTACGGAAACGGTAATGACTAATTGCAATTCCAACCCATGCGATAAAACCAGACATTCCGGATGCGTTTAATAACCAAATGTATACAACACCATCACCGAATAAAGAAGCAATGAAAGCAATACTCCCAACAATTGACGTTACGATTAACGCGTTAACAGGTACACCGCGGCTATCTAATTTACCAAGAAACTTTGGTGCTTTTCCTTGGCGAGCTAAATCCCAAAGCATACGAGTTGATGCATACATACCAGAGTTACCAGCAGATAGTACAGCAGTTAAAATAACAGCGTTCATAACAGAAGCAGCAAAGGCAACGCCCGCTTTTTCAAAAATAAGTGTAAACGGACTTACTGTAACATCACTTGCAGCAAGGCTTTCAGTTGTATAAGGAATTAATAAACCGATAACGAGAATCGCAAGGATATAGAATAAAAGAATACGCCAAAAGATTGAACGAATTGCTTTTGGGATATTACGTTCTGGATCAGACGTTTCACCAGCAGCTACTCCTAATAGTTCAGTTCCTTGGAATGAGAAACCAGCTGCCATAAACACACCGATAATTGCCATGATACCGCCGTTAAATGGTGCATCTGCAACAGTGAAGTTTTTAAATCCAACCGTTTCACCGCCCATAATTCCAAAAATCATCATGAAACCAACAATTAAAAAGATAATAATCGTAACTACTTTAATAAGTGCGAACCAATATTCAGATTCACCAAACCCTTTAACAGATAAATAGTTTAAAAGGAAAATAATAGCTAAACATAATCCGCTCCAAATAAGAGAAGGGGTATCTGGGAACCAAAATTTCATAATTAATGTTACGGCTGCAAGTTCAGCAGCAATCGTAATTGCCCAGTTATACCAATAGTTCCATCCAAGTGCAAAGCCAAGTGATGGATCAACAAATTTTGTTGCATACGTGCTAAAAGATCCAGTAACAGGCATGTAAGCTGCAAGTTCAGCTAAGCTTGTCATTAAAAAATAAACCATAATTCCAATTGCGGCGTATGCAATTAATGCGCCACCAGGTCCAGCTGTATGGATGACACCACCGCTGGCAAGAAATAGTCCGGTACCAATTGTACCACCGAGAGAAATCATCGTAAGGTGACGAGATTTTAATCCGCGTTTTAATTCACCTTGTCCTTGTGTAGTTTGCGTTTTAGAGGTAGATTGATTTGTTGCGCTATTCATGTTCAACACTCCTTTTCTTGTAGGTTAGGAAGGAGCGGGGGAGAAAAATACAAAAAACCGCCAAAGGAATTTGGCGGAACGTTTCACAAATAACCACCCCATCATACCCTTCCGTTAAGATAGCACCCCACGTTTACACGGTAATTTTGTAAACGTGACAGTTCTGTTCCTTTCGGAGACAGCCCCAGCTCATATTTCCAGAGAAGAAATATAAACTTCGGCAACTTTTCCTTTCAAACGGAGTCAGCTGACATTCTCTGTGTCTCGTCCGTTTTACTATTAAAAGTCGCAACCTCTACCTCATCGGATTGATGAGGATTTATATATTGCTAAGATTTTTAATATATGGCAATTGTAATGACTTTCTGAATATATTGCAAGATATTTTGTTAGGAAAAGTCAAAAAATATCGGTTATTGTATAGGAAACGCTTGCAAAACTCCACCCGAACCTACTATTATGTAGCAATAAGCAAAGAAAAAATTGTTATACAAATGTTTCGCAAAAAATATTGAAAAATCCTCTAAATTAAAAGAAAATTCAGAAAAATATAATTCGACATAACTATCAAAAGAGGATTATTCCTTAAATTCGTTTCAAAGAATAAGTATAAATTTAACGAATAGGATGAATATTCTTTTTATTTTTTAGTAAAATTGGGGTATTGTTTAATTGAAAAGGGGAAATCAATATGAAATTAGAAACAGAAAGGCTCTATATAGTGCCGTGTACAGAAGAGAGAATTCAAATTGCTAACGAGCAAGGATACAATAGCGGTCCGCATATTGTAGGGCATGTAAAGAATGTAAAACAAGATGCAGCTATATTACCATGGGGCGCGTGGTATGTTCTTCGGAAAGAAGATGATAGCGTTATAGGTGATATTGGGTTTAAAGGGAAACCAAACGAGAATCAAACAGTGGAAATTGGCTATGGATTTATTGAGAAATATTGGAATAAGGGCTATGCAACAGAAGCTGTAAGAGAACTAATCGATTGGGCTTTCAAAACAGGAGAGGTAGAAACAATAATTGCAGAGACACTTCTAGATAATTATAGTTCGATTCGTGTTTTAGAAAAGTTACATATGAAGAGAGTAAATGCTACAGAAACGATGATTAATTGGAAAATAGAAAAATAAAAAATACCGCTCTAAATTGGGCGGTATTTCTTATAGTTATGGTAGCATTTGCTTCTGATCATTTGGATACTCAGCCGTTGATGCGTTAGGACGATTGGAATGATTTCGAACAGCAATGAAAATAGAAATAATAACGACAAGACCAACTGCAACGTAAGAAAGTGAAATAATAGTTGGATCCACTTTAAATGTAGTAAGCAGTGTACGTATATTCGTAAAGATAATAAGACCGCCAACTAATACCCCAAGTAAATGTGCTGGAACGATACGAACTAACCATGCAGCAATTGGAGCTGCGACAATACCGCCAAGCATTAAGGCAAATACCCAAACCCAGCTTACTTGTTCCCAGCCAAGTGAGATGAAGAAGCCAATTGTTGCAGCGAGTGAAACAGGAAATTCACTCGTATCTACAGATCCAATAACTTTTCTAGCTTCATTTCCTCTTGCTAGAAGAACAGGCGTCGTAATCGGCCCCCAACCACCGCCACCAGTTGAATCAACGAATCCAGCGAATAAACCAAGCGGCACAAGTTGTTTTGCAGACATACGCTTATTTGAAGTGACAATTTGTTTTTGAATGATGAATCGTAATAAAATATAAACCCCTAAAGTAAATAAAAATACGGAAATGTACGGTTTGATTACATCGCCAGGCAAATTACTTAAAAAACATGCCCCAACAAATGCGCCGATTGCCCCAGGTAATGTAAGCCTGGAAACTGTATATTTATCAACGTTTCCAAATTTGATATGAGCTGCGCCAGAAGCTGCAGTTGTAACGACTTCAGCTAAATGAACCGATGCGGAAGCTACAGCCGGTGCAATACCAAACATTAATAATAGTGAAGTAGACGTTACCCCATACGCCATTCCAAGTGCTCCATCGATCAATTGAGCGAAAAATCCAATAATAGCAAAGACAATTAATTTTTGCATAAATAATCCCCCTGTAATAATAAATGAAAAAGACACTTTTCCCGTATGAGAAAAGTGCCTTTGGTTTTTCCAATCAGCAATAATTAAATTTGTTTCATTATAATACATATTAATCGTATAAATCAACTAGGTTTTAAAGTTTTTGAATTGAATGAAAGAAAAATAAAATATACAATAAAAGGATGGAGAGAAAGGGGAGAAAGACATGTTACGATTTGATCATCTCGTTCACACAGTTCATGGTACACCGGAGGAAGCGGCAAAACAAATGCAGGAACTTGGATTTCATACTGTATTAGGCGGAGAGCATACGAACTGGGGTACTTGGAATAGTTTAAGTTATTTTGACTTATCATACATAGAATTTTTGGCAGTTCAACATGAAGAAAAAGCGAAAGAAGCAGAAAACCCATTAGTACAAGAAACAGTGGTGAAACTACAAAATGGAGAAGGAATGCTACAAATCGCAATCCGAACAGATGCAATTGAGGAGCTAGCAGTTAACTTTAAGAAGCACGGCTTACATACGATAGGGCCATTTGAAGGGAAACGCATGAGAAAAGATGGCCGGCTTTTAGAATGGAAAATGTTATTTGTTAAGCAAGAAGAGAACGGACCGAAATTACCTTTCTTTATACAGTGGAATGAAACGGATGAAGAAAGAAGAAACGATTTACGTAACAGTGGGACGATTACTGAACATAAAAACAAAGTACAACAAATTGAAACGATTCATTACGCAGTGAAAAACGTTCGAGAAACAGTGCGGAAATGGAAAGAAGTAATGGGACTATCTACAAGCTCAGTTGTGAAAAATGAAAACTGGAATGCTGAGTGTCAAAGTGTAGTATTTGGAGATATTCATGTGCAGTTTTGTGAACCGATTGGAGAAGGGCTAGTACTAGAACATTTGAATAAGAATGGTGAAAATCCATTTGCAGTAGAGTTTACAGGTGGAAATAAAAGAGAGCATGAAGTGCTAGGTAGTTTGTACATATATTAATAGAGGTGAATGTTGTGGAAGAAATCCTCAGAGAGATAGAGAGAATACTAGAATGGCCTCGTATGTTAAAAGCGACTGTTATTTCAAAAGGCTTTTCATTCGATGAGAAATATAAAATTGAATTAGAGAGTGGGGCCTCGTATTTTATTAAAGTATGCGATTCATCATATTTTGAACGGAAGCAGGAAGAATATGAATATATGCAGCAGCTAGATTCTTTACATATTCCTATGCCAAAATTAATTCATTTTATTAGTCTTACTAAATTCAATAAATGTGTACAAGTTTTTGAATGGATTGATGGATTAGATGGTGAAGATATATTAAGAACGTTGTCTACAGAAGAGCAGTATAGGGCTGGAAAAAAGGCTGGAGAAGTACTAAAAAAGATTCATTTAGTTGAAAAAGAAGATAAAAGTAATTCATGGGAAATGTCTATATGGAGTAAATATGAGAGATACTTAGAAGCGTTGAAAGAATATGAAGTAGACTTTTTTCGTTTAAATACAGTGATAGATTTTGTAGGAAATCATAAAGATTTATTAAAAAATCGTCCCATCGTATTTTTACATGACGATTTTCATCCGGCTAATATAATGATTGACCAAAATGAGTTTCGGGCTGTCATTGATTTTGCTAGATTCGATATTGGTGATCCTATTCATGATTTTTATAAAGTAGCACTATTTACAACGAATATAAGCAAACCATTTGCGGTTGGACAAGTTCACGGTTATTGCGGAGGAGAACCTGATCTACATTTTTTGAAACTGTACTCATTATATGCAGCAATGATATTCCCGGCTGATATCGTATGGACAAACCGAAGCACACCATATTTATTAGATGATATGAAGGAAAGATTAAATGGAATTTTAGAAGATCATAATGATTTTTCATCCTATATTCCAAAATGGTATCAATCAAGCGAATTTAATAAATAAAGGAGTAATTTATATGGATAAAATAGCAGTAATTTCAGATATTCACGGTAATATTCAAGCATTAGAATCCGTGTTGAATGATATTAAATTAAGAGGAATCGAGCGCATTATTTGTCTTGGAGATTTAGTAGGAAAAGGACCTCATTCCAGTGAAGCAATTGAAATCATTCGTAAAGAATGTGAAGTAGTCGTAATGGGAAACTGGGATGATTTTATTACAAAGCCGACTGAATTTGAAGCATTAAAATGGCATCAAAAACAATTATCAGAAGAACAAAATGACTATTTAAGAAGCTTACCATTTTCAATCGAGTTTTATATGAGTGGAAAACTCATTCGTATGTTCCACGCTTCACCGAGAAGTTTGTATGAAAGAATTCAACCACACGCTTCAAGAGAAGAGCGTATTAGTATGTTCGAAAATAGTGATTTGACTGAAAATATAGAAGGGGAAAGAAAACCAGATGTCGTTTGTTACGGTGATGTTCACCAAGCGTTCGTTCAAAATTTCAGAGGGAAAACGTTATGTAATGCTGGTAGCGTAGGAAACCCACTTGAAATAACACAAGCTTCCTATTTAATATTTGAAGGGACTTACAATGAAAAAGAAGCAGCAAGTTTTTCTATCCAACTCGTACGAGTACCGTATGATATTGAATTAGCTATCAGACTAGCAGAAGAACTCGAAATGCCAGAAATTGCAGAATACAAACAAGAATTACGGACTGCACTGTATCGAGGATTTAAGGGGAAATAAGGAGAAATATAAATCAATATTTGTTGTTTATAATTATGTTATGTAGACTAATTACAGGGGAGATATTAGATGGATAAAAAAGAGAATCCGAACGATTGGCCTGTATGGGCGAATGAGTCAGTAGAGATAGTTAGTGCAAATCCTGATTGGCAAGATAAAGGCCGATGTGAAGAACAGCAACTATATGAACTGCTTGCTCCTCTCGGTATAAGCAAAGTAATACATATAGGAAGTACATCCATACCTGATTTACCTGCAAAACCTATCATTGATCTAATGGCTGAAATAGACTCATTTGAAAGAGTACTAGATATTTCAGCTACATTGGCCATATATAATTGGCATTATGTAAGCCCAGAATTAGATGAAAGACCTTGGAGAAGGTTCTTTGTGAAAGTTAAGAATAATAGGCGTGTAGCTCACCTGCATTTGATGGTTAAAGGAACTGAGCGATGGGAGCAACAACTTTTATTTCGCAACCACTTACGAGAAAATCCACAATTAGTTTATGAGTATTCAAATCTTAAACAAGATTTAGCTAAAAAATTTAAACAAGATAGAGAAGCATACACAAAAGCTAAAACAGAATTTATTAAACAAGTTCTAAAATGATACAACCTTGGATTGTAACTATGTTTGAATACAAAAGAAAAAACAAACTTTATTTTATAACTTAAACTTACATGAAAGGCATGTAAACAAAGTGATAGACTGCGATATTTTAATGTATTTCCTTTTATTTATTAGGATAAATTATATATAATTGAATCAAGTTCATATAAGGATAGGCAATTACAGGGGATAAGGCGAAAATATGTTAAAAAACGCAAAAAGGGGACAAGAAATATAATGAATGAAGTACTAGAACTAAAAGAAGAACTACTACAAATTAAAAATAACAATTATGCTGTACCAAAAGACGTAGATGCATATCCATATGCGCAGTGGATGCTAGATTATATCGGATCACCTGATGCTGAACTGCGTGATGATTTGATATATAGTACGCTTCACAAATGGATTACAAATGATGTATTTAGACAAAAAGAGTTAAGAGGATTAATGTTACAAGCAATTAGTCCTGATTATTTATTTTATAAAATTGGTGAAAAGGGAACAGACTCTGTATTTAAACGTGCATTCTCCGTATTAATTCCACCACTTATTTTATCTGTTCATGAAAGAGAACCGTTGTTATCGGAAGAACAATTGTACAGTGTGGCAGAACAAGTGTTGGAATATGTATATTTAGAAGAAGATGTAAGGGGCTACGTAGAAGGAAAAGGCTGGGCACACTCTACTGCACATGCAGCAGATGCGCTCGATGCGTTAGCACGTACAATTCAAAATCGTGAGTTTTCATATGCGATTCTTGCGGCTGTTCGTCAGAAGGTTCGATTGAGTGATTACGTATATGTACACTTTGAGGATGAGAGATTAGTAAAGCCAATTATGTCGTTACATAACCAAAAGCTTTTAACTGAAGAAGAGTGGAGCAATTGGTTACATAGTATAGCAACTGTTGAAGACATCCGACATCCGCAGCATGCTATTTTAGTACAAAATATTAGAGCTTTCTTAAGAAGTTTATATTTTAGAGTTTTAGAGACAGAGGGTAGCACATCCTTTACAGATGATATATTGGAGACTTTGAAAGGGTTGCGTAGGTATTAAAAATACGTTTTTCTAAGAGAAAAGTACATAAAACCACTACCTCCCAACCATACTAATAAAATGTGTTGGAGGTGAGTTTTATGGACAAAAAAGACTTTGAAAAAGTGTATAATGATTATTTACATCAAGGAGAAGAGCAAGCTCAATTTGAAATAGCTCAGGAAGTTACTTCAGGAGCAGAACAAATTGTTGCCGTTCGTAAAAATGATGATGGAGATTTAATAGCGTTTAAAACAAGTAGCGGGAGAGAGTTAGATTATATGACTGCTCTTAATGAAGCAAAATCAGGGAAGTTAGCTCATGTGGACGTATTTCATAAGTATGGCAGAGATATTATACGTAGTGAACCGGATGGAATAAAAGAAAATAACTTAGATAATTTACCTTCATTTTAAACGGGTAAACCTCAAGAAGAGAATGTACATTACGATATTCTCTTCTTTGTTTTGCGAAGTTTTCCTAGCAAATAGACGATTCATTTTTAAAGTGAGATCATACTTTTAAAGAGTGCTCTAAATTTCTCTTTATCTTCTGCTGTAAATGGTTTCGGTCCCTTTGTACGTTTACCACTTTTTCGAACCATTGCACTTAAATATCGTGTTTGTAACAATTGTTCAATGTTATCATTCGTATACTTATAGCCTTTATGGTGTAGAACGATACAGCCTTTTGCTAAAGCGAGCGAAGCAAGACCGTAATCTTGTGTTACGATTAAATCTTCTTTTTTTGCTAACTGCATAATTCGGTAATCTGCAGCATCTGCTCCAGAATCAACATAAATTGTTTCGACACCTTTTGGCTGCTCTGCATTAGAATAATGTGAAAAACTAGTAACGAGGGTAACAGGAATTTCCACATTCGTAGCCTCAAAAATAATCACATCTTTTACAGGACAAGCATCTGCATCAACGTAAATCTTCATTTTATCACTCCTATAAATAGGTTCGAGTTGATAATAATGGTAGATTTAGGTTTTGTCAAACGAGAAAGCTTTATTTAAAGTTATTTTCACATACCAAAATAGCCTGGCGTAAACGAGAAATACCTTCCGCAATTTGATCAATATCCACTTTTCCATAAGATAAACGTATATAACCATCTTTCGCACCGAAAATACTACCTGGCATAAAAGCAATTTCTTGTTTTAAACTTTGCATAATGAGTTGTTTTTCGTTTATAGGTTCTTTTAATTTCCCCCAAATGTATATACCACCAGTAGGGTTTGAAAAAGAGATTTTATCATGAAGTTGCTCGTTTAGGGCACGAACGATAACGTCTCTTTTTTCTGCTAATTGTTTTCGTAACGGTACGATATGAGACTGAAATGGTACGGTTTCGAAAAATTGCTGCATAAGCCACTGCGGGAAAATACTCATTCCTAATTCCATTTGGTGCCGTGCGTCTGACAATCGCTCTACGACAGACTGTGGGGCGACAAGCCAACCGACTCGTAATCCTGGCGCAATCATTTTTGATAAAGAATGTACATAAATGACAGTTCCGTTTTCATCTATTGATTTCAAAGTAGGACAAGGTTGTTTCTTTTCTAGCGTCAGCAAACTAGAGGGATCATCTTCAACGATTGCAATTCGTAAATCTGCGCAAAGTGATAATAGTTTTTTTCTACGGTTTGGATGAAGCATCGTCCCCGTAGGATTTTGGAAGTTTGGATTTAAAAAGATCATTTTAATACGGTGTTTTCTATATAACTCCTGTACATCATTTGGATTAATACCATGTTCATCGACAGGTAACGGGAAAATACGAATACCTGCTGATTGGAATAACGGCAAGGAATAACAGTGTGAAGGACTTTCGAAAGCAACAGCATCACCTGGATTTAATAAACATTGCACGATAAGGTGAAGTGCTTGCTGTGCGCCAGATGTAATCATAATGGATTGTTCAGTCGCCTCAACTTTTAAATATTCCTTCATATATTTTACGACCGCTTGTCTTAGCGGGAGATAGCCTTGCGGATGATCGTAACTTAATGAATGCGTTAACGGTTGTTCACGTAAAATCGCTTGTAGTTGATCGTGGGGATAAAGATTACAACCGAGCTCTCCGTTTGCAAAATCAATAATATTTTCATTTTGTTGTACTTCTGCCCGAATATGGCGAAGTAGTGGTAAGTTTGGTAAAAAAGTACCACCTTCAACGAAATTTCTCCAGTTCGGCGTTAATGTTGGAGAAACACCCCACATATGTGTACTCACTCGTGTTCCTTTACCAGTCGTACTCTCTACAATTCCCATAGCACGTAGTTCATTATAAGCAGTCGTTACTGTACTTCTGTTTACATTTAACTGCGTAGCTAATTTCCGTTCTGAAGGGAGGAAGCTTCCTGGAGGAAGTTCTCCATATGTAATACGTTTTTCAATAAAGTCAACAACTTGCTGATAAATAGGGATTTTACTGTCACTATCTAGTTTCCATTCCATAAAAAACGCCTCCGTATCTCTTATATACATCAAGTATAGCAAATTGGCTGGGTAAAAAAACAGCCAATTGGACGGTGTTATATCCAGCCAATTTTACTATGCTAAATAGGGAAGGGGAGATTCGGATGAAACGATGGCAAATGGAATGGCTCCTAGTATCAGTTGCATTAGTATGGGGAGCAAATTATACAATAGGAAAGTATGGAGTGGCATTTATGTCATCCATTCAATTTAATAGTTTACGATTTTTAGTAGCATCACCGGTATTATTACTTATCACTTTTATGATGGAACGCTCATTACGTATTGAAAGAAAAGATTGGTTACGATTAGTAGCAGTCGGTATCGTTGGTACAACAATGTATCAAACGATGTTTATGCTATCTGTGAAATATACTTCAGCAACAAACGCCTCATTATTAATTGCAATGTCACCTATTTTTACAGGGATATTAGCAGTATTGCACAAACAAGAACGTTTTTCGATGAAAGTACAAATTGGTTCAATAGTGGCCTTTGTTGGTGCAGCATTCGTTTTATTAACAGGGCATACAGGAGGAGCTACTTACGAATATGCGTGGCTCGGAAACATAATTGGATTAGTCGCAGCGATTGCGTGGGGATGGTACCCAATATTAGCGCAACCTCTTATAACAAAATATTCCGCAATGAGAGTCACATCTTGGTCAACTTTAATTGGAATTGTACCTCTCGTTGTATATTGTTTATTCAACGTAAATACATTAACGTGGCCAGTAGACATGCCAAGCTGGGGGTCTCTAGCATATTCAATCGTCTTCGCGACAATCTTCGGACTTGCAATGTGGTATGTCGGTATTAGTAAAATAGGCTCAACGAAAGTAATGGTTTATATGTATCTTGTACCATTGTTCGCAGTTATCTTCGCGGCAGTAACTATCGGAGAGCAAATCAACATGATGCAACTCGTTGGCGGACTTATAATCTTTATCGGTTTATATGTTGTAAAAAAGGGTGGAATTCAAAAGCCAGCTCTCAATTTGAAAAAAGTAAGTTAACAATAAAAAGGATCTCTTTCATATAGAAGGAGATCCTTTTGGTTTTTGTAATAAAAGCGCTTGTTCAACAGCCCATTTTTGATGATCATGAATGAGAAGCTCTACAGCAAGTAAAGGAGACATCCACCGCAAAACATGATCTTCCTCACAGTTTTCAGTTTGTGTCTGCACCATGTGCGCAATATAAAAGAACCCATCGTTTAAATAATAAGTATCTTCTTTTTCCGCATAAAAATATCGCATTGCATTACCGATATATTGATTAATTTCAATTACCCATCCTAATTCCTCTAGTAGTTCACGATGTAAGCATTCATCTTTTGTTTCGGTACCTTCCATACCGCCACCAGGTAAAAAATAACGGTCTCCTTTTTGGATAATAGCAATGTTTGAAGAAGTTGAGTTAAAAATAATTGCATAACAACTAGGCCGTAATACATATGCTCAGTAGGCTTTTTATAACCAAAAATAAGTTTAGATATCATAAAACACGTCACCTCTCTATAAAATACACAAAAGGAATAATAAGGTAAAAATAGAATTGTATAAGTATAATCTTACGAGATTGGAGTGATAACAAAATGATAAATCGAAAGTGTTCGCGCTGTAAAGAAATTACAGGTACATTGCACGGTGGTAAAAAAATTAAGGAAGAATTTCTATGTGAGGACTGTTTGCAAAAAGGAATTGCGAGTGGAGAAATCGAATTATCACAAGTGGAAGAAAAACAAACTTCGTATCTTTCTATAAAAATATTAAAAATAATGAGTGTGATTTATTTAATAGGATCTATTTTAATGGCTTTTTCAACTGGTCCATTTATACATAATCTGGGGTTTGATGAAATGTCCATTTCAGGATCAGAATTAGGTTTAATAAGTATTGTTATGCTAGGTTCTATATTTCAGTCAGTTCTCGTATTTTGCGGGATATGGGTATTTATCCTATTAGTAGAAACAGTCATTAAAATTTATGAAAAAATGAAGTGAGTGAGAGGGAGAAACATATGCGAGTAAGAAACATCCAAGGGGAAGATTATGTAAAGATTCATTCTGTTTTAAATGATTGGTGGGGCGGGAGAGACATGGCTACCATGTTGCCAAAATTGTTCTTCATTCACTTTCAAGAAACGAGTTTTATTATTGAAGAAGAGGGAGAAACGTTAGGTTTCTTATGCGGTTTTTTTTCACAAACATATAAAGATGAAGCATACGTTCATTTTATCGGTGTGAATCCGAAGTATAGAAGAAGAGGAATTGCATCGACATTGTATTCTTATTTCTTTGATATCGCTCGTGCAAATAACCGTAAAGTTGTAAAAGCAATCACGTCACCAGTAAATAAAAAATCAATACAGTTTCATAGGGAGATTGGCTTTCGAATTGAGGCTGGGGATGATGAAATAGAGGGTGTATCGGTACATACAAATTATGATGGGAATGGTGGTAGTAGAGTATTATTTTTGAAAAATGTGTAAAAGTAGGCTAGCACAAAGTTAGCCTTTTTGTTGTGAGGAGCTAGAAATATGGAGAGTAAACAAAGTAGAAATGAGTATTTAAGACGCATACATAAGGTTCAAGATTATATAGAATCAAACATAGACAGTTCACTATCCATTGAAAAGCTAGCGGATATAGCAGGATTTTCGAAGTTTCATTTTCATAGAATTTTTAAAGGAATAGTAGACGAGCCGTTATCACGATATGTAAATCGATTGAAGTTAGAAAGGGCAACAAATCTTCTTACATATCGATTGGATATGACGATTACGGATATCGCTTACCATTTTGGTTTCACAGATTCAGCAGTTTTCTCCCGAACATTTAAAAATTATTACGGTGTAAGTCCGTCTCAATATCGAAATGACAATAGCAAGAATTGCAAAGACGTAAGGGGAATTCCTCAATACAATGAATGTAAGCAGGTTCGAGGAAATGTTGAAATTGTAACAGCGGATGATATAAATGTTGCATACATAAGACATATCGGTACATATGGAGAGTTAACGATAGCTTTTCCGAAAATGATAGAGAAAGTATTTCATTACGCAGCTAAACAAAACTATCATGTATTTGATGATACGAAAGTATTAACCATTTACCACGATCATCATGAATTTACTGAGGACTATCATTTAAGAACAAGTTTATGTATAACAATTCCGGATGCGTCCGCAGTAGAAACGAACGACATAGGAATAATGATAATACCTTCTGGAAAGTATGCAGTAGGACATTTTGAAATATTCCAAGATGAATATAAAGGGGCATGGGACTTTATATACGGTGAGTGGCTGCAAAATAGCGGATATAAACCGAGAGATTCATATCCTTTTGAAATGTATAAAAATGATCCAAGACGGCACCCGGAAAAGAAACATATAGTTGATATATATGTACCTATCGAACCTTTTTAATTATAGGTTAAAGGGGAATGAATGATGAAAAATGCTGAAAAGTTAAATCTGATTATAAAAGAAGAATATGAAAATATGAATGGGATGTTAGTAGTGCAAAAAGGGGATTATATTTTTGAAAACTATTATAACGGTCATGGTCCAAATGATGCATTTCATATAGCGTCAGTTACAAAAACGGTAATCTCTGCCCTAATTGGGATATGTATAGATAAGGGCTATATAAAAAGCGTTGATCAAAAAGTAATAGAATTTTTCTCGGAATATAACGTTAATTCATCTGAAATAACAGTACGACATCTGTTGACAATGACAGCTCCACATCCTTTCGTAGACTGGCAGGAGCCGTTAGAAGAACTATGTATGCAACGAGATTGGGTACAGTATACGTTAAATAGGATAGGACAAGGCGGAGAAATTGGATCTTTTAAATATTCATCTGCAGGAGCACATGTACTATCAGCGATTATTACGAGTGTAACAGGAAAAAGTGCCCGTGAGTTTGCGAATGAATACTTATTTCAACCACTCGGCATGAGCGAAATTCCAAACTACAATATGAAAGCATTTGGATTTGATGACTTATTCGGAAAAGCTGTAAAGGGATGGGTTCACGATCCAAACGGTATTTCGACGGGTGGCTGGGGACTAACGTTAACGGTTAGAGATATGGCTAAGTTTGGACAGCTGTATTTGAATGAAGGTATTCATAATGGAAAACAAATACTATCAAAATCATGGATAAAAGAATCAATAGCGATGAATTCAAATCAATATGGTTACTTATGGTGGTTACGAGAAGAAGAGGGTGTCTATTCGTATTGTGCAATGGGTGATGGTGGGAATATGATTTGCTGTATTACGGAGAGGGAATTGGTGGTGGCGATTGCGTCTGAAAGTATACCGAATGCAGGGGATAGATGGAAGTTAATTAAAGAGTGTATACTTCCTTATTTAAAAGATTAATATGTTTATATTATGAAAATAAGAATAAAAGGTCTAGTTATACTTGTTTTGTTTTCCATAATATAAATAAGTGTTGTGAGAACAAAATTGTTCAACTAAGATTATAAAACTTCAACACCTATACGATTATTGAATAATTGCAAGGTGTTGAAGTACTTTATGAGCAATTAAAGGTACTTTCAACTAAAAGTGGAAACACCTTTTTTCTTTAGTTTTAATTATTCTTTAACTTTGTGATGTATAAGATACATTATGCCGAGCACAATTGCTAGTAAGATAAATTTAATTAATTCTATTAGGCTGGCATCCCACTTGTTTTGCACTACATCTGTTAAATAAAATACATTAAACATACCATGTAAAATTGCGGGTGATATTACAGAACCACCGTATTCTCTCGCGTATGTCAAAATTATAGATAATATAAATAATAAAGCGAGATAACTTAATATTCCTACAAACCAAAACTCATAATTTTTATAAAAGATTGCTACTGGTAAATGCCATAAAGACCAAAACGAAGCTGTAATAATAGCTGTTTGCATGAATGAATATTTTTTTCGTAAATAGTAATGAAAATTTCCGCGCCATATAATCTCTTCTAATAATGCAGATAAAAATCCAACTGTAAGACCAACGAGTAAGAGAAATCCTAATTCATTCCAATGATTATATAAGAACTTAATATCATAAATATAAAAATAAAAATGGAGACATAGTCCTAGAAGTAGTGGGAATAATATGGAGAAGATTAGTGTTTTTATTTTTGGACGTGTAATTCCAAATGTGTGAACTATTTTTTGCTTCTTATATAATTTTTGATATAAAATAACAGCTAAAAACGGAACAACCATCGTAAACCCCAAATAATTACGACCATTTTCTATGTTCAGCAAGATGACATATACAAGTGATGTAAGAAAATAAATACATAATGTTGAATGATAAACTATGTGTTTATTAATATTTTTCACCTGCCTAAGTATGTATAAGTGGTTAATCGAATATCCGATATTTTAATTATATATGAAATGGAAATCGACAGAATGAATATTTCCATATTATTGTTTTTAAGATAGAAAAAGTGTCGAAATTGCATATATTGAACTTGTAGAAAAAATTTAATTATCCCCGTAACTTTTCACAACAAAAAATCGTTAAACAAAAGAATAGATTTTTTATCACGAATGGGGGAGAACCATGAAAATTCTAATACTAGGCGGTACACGATTTTTAGGAAGAGCTTTCGTAGAAGAGGCGTTGAAAAGAGGGCATGAAGTTACAATATTCAATCGTGGAACAAACAATGAAATTTTTCCAGAAGTGGAACATTTAATCGGTGACAGAAATGGTGATGTATCAAGTTTAGAAAATCGAAAATGGGATGTTATCGTAGATACGTGTGGGTTTTCTCCGCATCACATTCGGAATATTGGAGATGTCTTAAAAGATAATTTAAAACATTATATATTCATCTCAAGCCTTTCCGTATATAAAGATTGGATTCCGCATGACATAAAAGAAGACTATATATTACAACCTGAACCGACGGAAGAGCAAATAAAGGCTGTAGAAAATGGTGAAATATCTCCTTATGAGCATTATGGTGCGCTGAAAGTATTATGCGAAAAAGAAGCAGAGAAGTATTGGCCGGGGCGTGTTTTACACGTAAGAGCAGGACTTCTTTCAGGAATGTTCGATTATACAGATCGACTTCCATACTGGATCGGGCGTGTAGCAAAAGGAAGTAAAGTGTTAGTTCCAGGAAGAAAAGACCATCCAGTACAGATAGTTGATATAAAAGACGTCGCAAACTGGGGACTAAACATGGCAGAAAACAAAAATGCAGGTACATTCAATGTAACAGGTCCGAATTATGATTTGACGATGGAAGAGCTATTAAATACGTGTAAAAAAGTTACGGATAGTGATGCTGAATTCGTTTGGATAGAGGAATCGTTTATGAATGAACATAAAGTGCAGCCTTGGACAGAGATGCCTTTATGGCTTCCAGAAACTTTTTCATTAGAAGGTGAAACGAAGCCGTGGAAAGGTGGATTTTCAATTAGTATTGAAAGTGCTGTTAAAGAAGGACTTACTTTTAGAAGGTTAGAACATACAGTTACAGATGTGTATGAGTGGATGAAGAGTGTGGACGAATGGGAATTAAAAGCAGGGATTTCAAGGGAAAGAGAAAAGATGTTATTGGATAAGTGGTATGGAATAAAGAGAGTTTAAATAAGAATCTTGTGAAAAAAGGACTCTGTTTATTGGTTAAACAGAGTCCTAATATGAATCTACCACTCAATCGGTTCTTCCCCGTACATCTCCCATAGTGTAGGAAACATCTTTTTTAAACCTTCCTCATCGTCTTCATCCCAATCTAACTCGATATCAACTTCCTCAAACTCTTCATTTGTTAAGACATGGTATAGTGTAAAGTAAGTATCATCTTCATCCCCAGTCTTCTCCATGTAAACTTCTTGCCCGAAATATAGAGTAAGTTCTTCAATCTCTGGGACGTCATACTCACTCAAGTTTTCTAATACAGGAATTAATCGTTCTGGATCTTCAATACAAGCTTCGTATGTCTCTTTTCCTTGATATAATAACCATCCGCGGAAGTAATCGAAAGTATCATCTGAACAGCCACCCATAATAATATAGGCTGCTGTCCATAAACGGGAGGTATAGGAGTCTTTCAAAAGGCGATGCATATGCGTATCAAAAGCTACAATTTCATGTACTGTACGTTTAGCAAGGTGAGAAGTAAGCCATTCTATTTGTTCTTCTTGGTCCTCACCTTTCGTTTTTGCACGATGAAGTAGTTCCCAAAATTCTTCTTCGGTTATCGTTTTTTCTTTTATGTAATCTTCCCCAGGCAACGGGTCTGTATATCCTTTTTTACGTTTGGAAGCAACTAGTTTATTAGCTTCTTTCATACATTCTTCTTCTGTTTCAAACTCTTTAGCTTTCACACTGCCAGCTGTGCCAATTTTTCCGTAAAACACAACATAGTCTTTTTCTTTCACAACGATTTTCCAAAACTTATTTGATTTCTCAGTTTGCTGGATTAATAACGTTTCCATCCGTACCCCCATAATGTTTTCTAGTGTGCAATATGATTGTAACATATGTATATACACTTGTAATGATGAAAAATAATAGTTTAGAAAATTCAAAAATCATTGAATGAAGTGAATAAATTTAGTAACCTTATTTGTACAGTAATTACATAATATTTTTGTAATAATTCGATATTTATATGAGGGGGCATTACGGATGGATCTTACGTTTAAAGTTGAGGAAACATGTTTTAATTACCGCGTTGGAGCAATTTGTAAACATGATAATAAAATACTCATTCTGCAAGGTGACGGTGAAGATTTTTGGTATGTACCCGGCGGTAGAGTAAAAATGCTAGAGAATAGTGAAGATGCATTAAAACGAGAGCTTGCGGAAGAGATAGGTGTTCCTATTAAAAGGAAAAGGTTAATATGGTCAGTAGAAAATTTCTTTACACTTTCTGAGCGAAAGTTTCATGAAATTAGTTTTTATTATGAAGTAGAGCTACATGAGTTACCTGCGAGTGGAGCGGATCAATATATTTTGGAAGAAGAGGGTAGAACGTATTTGTTTAGATGGGTGCCAGTAGAAGAACTGCATACATATAACTTACAGCCTGCATTTATAAAAGAGAAAGTAAAGGATGTATCAGTTCACACAGAACATATCGTATTACAAAAGTAAATGTATTCGGAGGGGAAAATGGTGAAGGGAACTAAAAAAGAGGTACATATAAATGACAAACTAATTCGTTACACACATATCGAAAAAGGTTCTAGTACGGTTTGCTTTATGTTTTCAGGTTCAGGATACAATTATGATAAGCCGTTATTTTATTACGCAACGATGTTAATGCTTGAACATAAAATAGATGTAGTACATATTCATTATTCTTATGACGAACAAGTAATGAATAAATCAATGGAAGAAATAACGAAAGTAATGATGGATGATATTAATCCTATAATGAAGGAAGTATTAAAGGGTAAGCAATATAACGATACTATGTTTTTAGGGAAGTCACTTGGAACAATTCCGATTGCAAATGATTTAATGAAGAGAGAAGAATTCGCGCAGTCAAAAATGATACTACTTACACCTTTACTAACTTTTGATTCTATTTTTGAGGCGATTTTACATAGTCATCATGAAGGGATATTAGTAATTGGAGATAAAGATCACCAATATAATGCAGATCAAATTGATCAGTTGAATAAAACGAATCTAACGATCGATGTTGTTAAAAATGCAAATCATTCTGTAAATGTTGGGGAATATGAAACAGAGAATTCAATTGAGGCGATAGCAAATATAATAGAAAAACTTAAAGAAGTTATTAGGACAAACTAACCTATCAATACATGCAAAAAGAGGTGCAATTTGCACCTCTTTTTTACTTAATAAGCCCTCAAAACATGAAGTAAATAATCCTTACGATTCAGCGGATTATAATCAACACGTTTTCGAGTAGGGAAGGGAGCCATAAGCTTTGTGAAACCAGCTGGCTTCGTTGTAAATATGCCTTCTCCTTCTGTAAATGAATGTAGTATTCGTTTGAAACTCTCTGTTTTCGCAACAGGTAATGATCCTGTTAACTGATAAGAATTGTAATTGAATATAGGCTCTGCAAAAGTTGCTGGAACGGCAGCGAGTTTATACATTGCGGTACTAATTGCATGCTCCGGTACAGTTAATTCAAACTCATTTACTGGTTCATATACATATGTTTCAGCTTGCTTTAAAGCATCCATTAATACGATCGGTGTCAAATTTCTAAAGTCACTTGCTGTTGTAACAGGACTAGCATAACCAGTATGTGTTAACGTGACGATAATATCTGTAACTTCCCATCCGTATAAACCTTGTTTTAACGTTTGAAATACAGTATCTTCAATTGCTTTATGAAATGCTAATGGAAGTGATCCCAGTTCAACACCTAACTTATATGTTACGCCAGAATTAAGTTCATCACGTTCGATTTTAAAACCAATTGTTGCGTAAAATGGATTCGCTTTTTCGCCCATTACTTCAACACTTTTCCCTATGCCAATGGGTTTTTCAATACATACGACACGCGTATTTGAGAAAGTAACTTGCAAATTATATTTCTCATAAAGAGTTGTTTCAATTACTTCTTTTTGAACTTCACCGAAAAGGCGAATATATAGTTCATTATGAATATCATCTTTCCACACTTTAATAAGCGGATCTTCTTCACATAGCTCCATAAGTGCAGCGTATAGATCATGAATACGTTCTTTTGGTAATGCTTCAATAGCAGCTTCCATTTGTGGTTCGGCAAAGTGAATATCTTTTATATAATCAGTCCGTTCACCGATAATATCACCAATTTTAATATCACTAAGTCCCCACACTTTGCAAAATTCTCCGCTAGGAACGATTGAAGCTTGAACTGCATTTCCGTTATGAAACATACATATTTTCTTAATCTTTTCTTTATGAGCTAGAGCATCATCACGCAGTATATGAACATATTTTCTAACGTGTAAACGACCAGAAAAAACTCTTACATATGCAATCTTTTCCCCAGAAGGTTCACGTTCAATTTTAAAAACAACACCGGATAATACTTCATTTTCTGCCGACTTATTAGCGGGAATTAAGTCTGAAATATTTTCGAGCAGTTCAGTTACACCTGTACCTGTCATGGCTGAACCGAAAAAGATAGGGAACACATTTGCTTGCGCTATCTGTTTAATGAGTTCCTCTCTTAATAGTGCGCCCGGTACGATTTCATTATTTACATATGACTCAAGTAATGATTCATTATATGGTGCTAACAGTTCCATACAATTTTCATATGATTTGTATTCAATGATTCGGGCTTCTTTCGTTCCTTCGTTTTCTACAGAGTAGAAAGGGAATGCTTCATTTGAAAGAACCTCTTTTATTTGTTTCATAACTTTTTCAGTATTTGCACCGCTACGATCAATTTTATTAACGAATAAAATAGTCGGTATGTTTAGTTTCTGTAATGTTCGCATTAAAATTTTTGTTTGCGCTTGCACACCTTCAGCAGCAGAAATAACTAAAATTGCACCGTCTAGAACACGAAATGATCGCTCCACTTCAGCGATAAAATCAGCGTGTCCAGGTGTATCAATGACATTTACTTTTATGTCATTGATACAGAAAGAGACGACAGATGCTTTAATCGTAATTCCGCGTTGTCTTTCTAATTCCATTGAGTCAGTTTGCGTATTACCACTATCTACTCGGCCAATTTCTTTAATCACATTTGTTTCATAAAGAATACGCTCAGTCAAACTCGTCTTGCCAGCGTCTACGTGCGCGACAATCCCTATATTTATTGTTGTCATATGTGAATATCCTCATTTCATTTTCCATTTTTAATTCCTCATTTCTATTTGTGTATTGCCGCATTACAATCACTCTCCAGTCATTTAAATTAGTACTATTATAGTGCAATTAACATTATTTGTAACGCGATAAAGCGCCTTAATTTGGAAAAATATAAATGAAAACAAAATGCTTGCATTCTAAATAGATATAGATTATATTAATTGACATATCAACTATTGATATATCAAACGTTTTTATTTTGTGTATAAAGGAGGGATAGTTTGACAAGTTCATGCTCAAAAGAAGCGATTATTTTATATAAATTACACTTTCTAAATAAAGAAGTAAGTTCGAAGTTTGAAGGTTGTACGGGTATGAGCCAGTCCCGATTAGAGCTTATACTTCAGTTATATGAAGTAGGTGAAATTAGTCAAAAAGCACTTCAACAAGAAGTGAATATTGATAATGCTGCGATAACGAGGCATTTAAAGCAGCTTGAGGCAAATGAAATGATTACAAGACGTAAAAATCCAGATGATAATAGAATTACGTTAGTTTCTCTTACTGAAGAGGGACGAAATAAAATTCAGGCGTTTCAAGAGGAAAAAGAACGTTTTGCAGCTTCAGCATTTAAAGGGTTAAGTGAAGAACAGCGCGATAATCTTTTAACTATGTTAAATCACATTCAAGAAAATATAAAAGAACTATAAAAAGGGAGAATTCAACTATGACTAACTCAGTAAAAACAAATAATTTTAACGAAATTTTAACAGGACGCCGTTCAATTCGTAAATACGATTCTTCAGTGAAAATTAGTAAAGAAGAAATGACAGAAATTCTTACAGAAGCAACACTTGCACCATCTTCTGTAAACATGCAACCATGGAGATTTTTAGTGATTGAAAGTGACGAAGCGAAAGCGACACTTGCACCACTTGCGAAATTCAATCAATCTCAAGTAGAAACATCTTCAGCAATGATTGCTGTATTTGGTGATTTAAACAACTTTGATAACGCGGAAGAAATTTACGGTACAGCTGTAGAGCGCGGTTTAATGCCAGCAGAAGTAAAAGAAGATCAAATGAAAAAACTTTCAGCTTACTTCTCAATGGTTACACCAGAAGTTATGAAAGATACAGTACTAATTGACGGTGGTCTTGTAGCAATGCAATTTATGTTAGCGGCTCGTGCTCACGGTTATGATACTTGTCCAATTGGTGGATTTGAAAAAGACCAAATCGCAGAAGCATTCGGATTAGATAAAGAACGTCACGTACCAGTTATGTTAATTTCAATCGGAAAAGCTGCTGACAGTGGTTACCAATCAGTACGCCTTCCAGTTGAAAAAGTTGCTGAATGGAAGTAATTTTATAAATACAGAAATAAGTGAGATATGAGAGGGGAAACATCATGATTATAATTCACGCAATATTTCAAGTAGATCCAGCAAAACAACAATCATTTTTAGAAGAAATTCGTCCGCTAATTCATAGTTCAAGAGAAGAAAGTGGAAATGTATCTTATGATCTTTATAAAGATACGGAAAAAGAAAATGTGTATACGATGGTAGAAGTATGGAAAGATGAAGCAGCAGTTGCAAGTCATAATAAGAGTGAACACTTCACATCTTTCGTTAGCAAAGTAAAATCGTTTTTAACTGCTCCTCTTGATATAAAAGCTTATAATGGAGCGTTAGTAAAATAATATGGTGAAAAGGATATCCTTAGCGTTTGCTATGGGTATCTTTTTTTATTTTGATAGGAATATATTTACTTCTACTGTGATGTGTTATAATTTGGAAATGAATAATTCTTAATTTTCAGAATAAATAAAGTTAGGAGATATATACATGAGTACATTAAAGAAAATTACGGACAATATTTCGAAGGTTATTATAGGAAAAGATGAAGCGATTGAACTTGCAGCTATAGCACTTATAGCAAGAGGGCATATTTTATTGGAGGATGTACCTGGGACGGGGAAAACAACATTAGCGAAAAGTTTGGCTAAAAGTATAGATGCTAAATTTCAAAGAATTCAATTCACAGCGGATACTTTGCCTGGAGATGTTATTGGTCTCGAATATTTTGATGTGAAGGAATCGGAATTTAAAACGAGGTTAGGTCCTATTTTTGCAAATATAGTAGTAGTGGATGAAATTAATCGAGCTGTACCAAGAACGCAATCTTCGTTATTGGAAGTGATGGAAGAACGTACTGTTACGATTGCGAAACAGACACATTCATTACCAGAACCTTTTTTAGTTATTGCAACGCAAAATCCTCTTGAATCGGCCGGTACATTTCCTTTACCTGATGCACAACTAGACCGTTTTTTACTAACTATACGTCAAGGCTATCCTACGAGAGAAGCAGAAAAGGAGATGATGAATCGTTTTCAAATGAATGATCCGTTAGAAACGTTACATTCAATTATTTCAACTGAAGAAATTATTACAGTGCAAAAACGAGCAAGAGAAGTGTTAGTAGGGAATGATGTGCAAGATTATCTACTTGAGATTATTGAGGCAACGCGTAAACATGAGTTAATTGAAATTGGAGTAAGCCCGCGGGGGACGTTGGCATTTATGAGAGCGATTCAAGCAAGGGCAATATTAAATGAAAGAGATTATTGTACGCCAGATGATATTAAGACGCTCGCAGCATCTGTTTGCGCTCATCGTTTAACGTTAACGATTGAGGGGGAGATGAAAACAACGAGAGAACAAATCATGAAAGAAATTCTTCATACGATTAATGTGCCAGTGGAGAATGTACAATGAATCAACAACTTGTGTATACACCTTTAGCGGAGCCTTTAGTAATGGGAGTTATGTCAGGTGTAGCCGTTATTTTATGTGTATTTTCAAGTAATCTATTGTTTTTATCTCTCGTATTTTTGTATGTAATTTTAATAGGTGCGATGCATGTATACATACGTAAAGTATCTCGTGTTGAATGGGAATACAGTCAAGGGAATTCAAACGTTTTTATAGGTGAAGCGAATGTGTGCAAAATGAAAATTTCAAACAAGTCGTTATTCCCTATTTTCAATATCGTATTTCGATTTAAATGTGAAAATAAGTTAACTTGGAATCATGATGAAATAAACAAAAATCATAGTACAGGTTCAAATTATTATATAAATTTTAATATAAAAGGAAGAGAATCAGTTTCATTTGATTTGCAAGCTGTAGCTGTAAAAAGAGGAATTGCGAAATGGGAAGAAGTTGAAATTGTCATTACGGATCCCTTTGGATTCATAACGAACCATATAACGTATAAACAAGTTGAAACGCCGTCTTATTTAGTTTTACCAGCTGTTCCGAAAATCCAAGTTCCTGAATTGCAAGAATGGTCACGAGGGTTTCGAAAAGCGATGTCATCCCCCTTATATGATGAAACGAAAGTAATGGGAGTGAAGTCGTATGAAAATGAAGATTTTCGTTCTATCCACTGGAGTGCAACAGCGAAAACAGGGACGATAACCGCGAAAAAGTACGAGCGAACACAATCAGATAAATATGCGATATATCTCAACTTGCAAAATAAAAGCGGTATTTCTTTGCGAAATGATACAGAGGAACTCATTGAATTAACGGCAGGCATATGTAAACAACTGCTTATGCAAAACTGTTCATTTGAAGTATGGATCAATAGCGTAAAAGATAACGGTTTGCTACATATAAAGAACGGTCATAACCGAAAACATTTGCAAAATGTATTAAAAGTACTTGCCTCAATATCGGACCAAGATACTCCTGTATCGTCTACTTATTTTTACACAGCAGGCTTTCGGCGAAAAGAATTGGATGCAGTTCCTTTAATTCTTGGTACTTCCCCAAAGAAATACAGTAGAACGAATAAATGGGTCGTAATTAAAGAATAAGAAGGGGTTTATGTTATGGCTAATAAAGAGCGACATATGAAGGTGAAGATCTGGAGTATTAGAGTTTTCATGATACTTTTCTTTACGGTTAGTGCGATAACGTTATCACAAGGTGTTGTGCATGTACAAGACATAGTAAAAGGGCTTTTTTCTAGTAAGACGGAGACAATATCGGAAAGAAATTATGATTTTACTAGTTTAGACGAACAGTTTGATGAACCTGAAAGAATTATAGATGAAGAAACAGGAGTTGTAGATACAAGAACAAAAATAGATAGGAAAATTCCACTTTTTGTACGAAAAAATTCATGGACTGATGTGTTTTCTGTTCTTTCAAATTCATGGATTAGTGTCGTTTTTTATGTAATTATTGCAGTGGTCATTCTATATGCTTTTTATAAATTAATGAGGAAAAAGGTAATGAATTCAGAAATAGAACAGGATAAACAATCGATAACAAAAGAAAATACGGATAGAACCGAAAAGAACAAGAAAGTGAAGCATCAGTTTGAACAGCCGTTACCTAAAGATAAGATAAGGCAAACGTTAGTGGAATGGGAAAGAACTTTACCATTTCACGAACAGAGAAGGTCATATGAAACGATGCAACAATGGTTAAGTAGAATTTGTAGAACGCGAGATATTATTCCGATATATGAGTCTGTCCGTTATGGAGAAAAGACGTATACGGAGTTAGATGTAGAGAAGACTGTACGATGGATAGAGCGAGACGGGAAAGCGTGACATTAATATAAGTAAATGAAATTAACTGTAAATTAATTTCATTTACTTATATTTAATTACATGGTAATGTATACTTACTTTTTTATATCTCTACCAATGGAAAAAAGTTGCCTTAGTAGAGTATTGCTCGTTACATTTTTTATGAGTTTATCTTCGCTTCATCAGTATAGAATGAAAAAGAGATGAATTGATTACGGGTAGCATGTAAATAAAAAATTATAATTTATTTTTAAATTTTTATAAGGGTGTGAAAATAGAATGAAACCTGTATTGAAAAACATACTCCTTTCCTTTATTTTTTCTGCAGCAGGGATGTGTTGGTTTCTGTTTATGTTAGTTAGAGGAGGCGGAGACTGGTTATTGTCTTGGGTAGGTGTATTCATGGCCTTTTTATCTTTATACACGTTAATAGATTTATATTGTAAGTATACATACGATAAAAAATGGAGTAAATTGTTTATCAAAGCAACAGTTACTACCTTTAGTTTTGCAGTATTGGGAATCACCTTTGGTATTGTACACGAGCTATTACAGCCATGGAGTCTCAGTTTAATGGTTTGGTATTGGTTGTTAGTGTTACTTTTATTTGTAACGACCATAATATTATTAGTTTTTGTATTATTTGTTAATCGTAAAAATTATAATATTCCTGGGAGATATAGAATACTTATACTGCTTAATCTATTTCTTACGTTAGCACCAGTGCTGTGGCCATTAATACTTACTATTATCGGGAATGGCATGAACGCTAGTGCAGGATGGTAAAAGTAAATGAACTAAAAAGTTGATATAGGGTTTTAAATATGTAAAAGAACGAGTTTTCAAAAATTGAAAACACGTTCTTTTTTTATTTTCATACATTACTTTTTCTCATCTGGGCGTCTAATTTTGAAAGTAAGTATTTCGTAAGGAATGGATAAGAAAAAAGAGAGTTTTATCATTTAGGATGAAAGTATAGCTTGAATCAATACGATATGAATAGAGGAGAGAAAGCCTTATGAAAAAATGTTATTCCATTAAGTTAGCGAGTTTGGCAGTTTTATTAGCGGGTACTACTTTATTCACACCCGGTTTTACTGTGAAAGCAGAGTCTATTCAAAATATTTCTAATTCATCAGAAGCACATGACCAAAAGAATCGGAATGGTTGGAAACAAGTCATGCAGGAAACAATCCAAATTGGAGCGCCAGGGGTATTAGCTAAGACGTATAATAACGGTAAAATTAGTAGTTATAATGCTGGTTTGGCGGATTTAAATAGTAAGAAACCAATGAAATCGGATTATCGTTTTCGGATTGGAAGTGTGACGAAGACTTTTACTGCTACGACTGTTCTTCAATTAGTAGGAGAAAATCGTGTGCAGCTTGACGATTCGATTGAAAAGTGGCTGCCCGGCCTCATTCAAGGAAATGGTTATGATGGCAATCAAATTACGATACGTCAACTTTTGAATCATACGAGTGGTATAGCTAATTATTTAAAGTCAAAAGACGCTGATATTATGAATTCGAAAAAAACGTATACAGCAGAAGAAATAGTAAAGATAGGACTTGCTCTACCCCCAGATTTTTCGCCAGGTAAAGGTTGGTCGTATTCAAACACAGGATACGTAATACTAGGAATGCTTATTGAAAAAATAACGGGTAATAGTTACGCAGAAGAAATCGAAAAGCGCATTATTGAACCTTTGGATCTATCAAATACGTTTTTACCAGGGAATTCACCCGTTATTCCAGGTAAGAATCATGCTCGAGGGTATATGAAAATTGACGAAACAAGTGAATTGAAAGACATGACGTATTATAATCCGAGTTTAGCTAATTCAGCGGGAGATATGATTTCAGATGCAGACGATTTAAATAAGTTCTTTTCATCTTTACTCGGTGGTAAGTTATTGAAGGAACGCGAGCTAAAAGAAATGCTTACTACAGTTCCTGTAGAAGGAAAAGGGGTTGGTGATGGATATGGTCTTGGAATCTATGAGACTAAACTTCCAAATGGTGTCTCAGTATGGGGTCACGGAGGATCAATTCCTGGGTTTATGACTTTTGCAGGCGGAGTAATGGGAGGCAAGCATACATTTGCTGTCAATGTTAATTCTTTAGGTCCGGTTGATATTCTTACACAGTTTGATAAAATGATGCAAGTTGAATTTCAGAAATAGATGGAAAGAATGTGAATGGAATCCTGCTTTAAAGGACAGTATTAACATTCATAGTAGAACATCAAGAGTAATTCAACAATAAAAAAGGATGTCAGTTACACGACATCCTTTTTTATTGAGAATCAAAGAAGTATGTTTTGAATTTTGAAAATTGTTATTTTTGCAATTGTTCCATATAATGAAGGGTAGAGGGGTTATACAGGGGAGTTATGAATGGAGAATACTTTAGTTAGTTAATTGTTTTTATTTTAATAAATAAAAGTAAATTGATGTGGAGTGAAATTCATTGGGAGAAAATCAGTTTAGATGGAGTAACAAGCAATTACGAGAACATGTTGAAATAATAGACGGTACACGAAGTCCACACAAATTATTAAAGAATGCAACATACTTAAATTCCTATATACGTGAATGGATGCAAGCAAATATTTGGATTTATGATGACCGTATTATATATGTAGGAGAAAAGTTGCCAGAGCAACTATATAAATGTGAAGTCATTGATTGTGATGGAAAGTATGTCGTTCCCAGTTACATAGAACCGCATGCACATCCATATCAGTTGTATAACCCAGAGACGCTAGCAAATCATGCGATGCAATTTGGGACAACGACTTTTATTAATGATAATTTAACTCTATTTTTCACATTAAAACGTGAAGAATCATTTCGTTTAGTAGAGGAATTTAAAAAGATTCCAGCTACTATGTATTGGTGGTGCCGTTTTGATGGACAGACTGAATTGCAAAACGGGGAATCTTTGTTTAATAGTAAAGAAATAATAGAATGGCTGAAACAAGAAGCTGTTCTTCAGGGTGGGGAGTTAACAGCATGGCCAAAATTATTACATGGTGATGATGAAATGTTAACTTGGGTGCAGGAAACGAAGCGATTGCAGAAGAAAGTAGAAGGCCATTTTCCGGGTGCATCTGAAACGACTTTAGCGAAGTTAAAACTGTTAGGTACAGATTGTGATCATGAAGCGATGACAGGGCAGGAAGCTTTCACTCGTCTTATACAAGGTTACACCGTTTCTCTTAGAAATTCTTCCATTAGACCGGATTTAGAAGTTTTATTAAAAGAATTGTTGGAATTAGGCGTGAAACAGTTTGATAGATTTATACTTACTACAGACGGCTCACATCCTTCGTTTTATGAAAATGGAATGACAAACGTAATGATTTCTACCGCGATAAAACAAGGAGTGCCAGTAATAGATGCATACCATATGGCAAGTTATAATATTGCTCGCTATTATAATATGGAACATGTACATGGTTCGATTGCGACAGGTAGAATTGCTAATATCAATATTTTAGAAAGTAAAGAAAACCCAGTACCAATTAGTGTCCTTGCAAAGGGGAAATGGGTGAAGCGTGACGGTGTAAATACGCATGAAGCATTACATATAGACTGGAGTAAATATAAAGTAACTCCATTATCATTAGATTGGTCAATAGAAAAAGAGGATATGATTTTCTCTAATAAAACGGGGATACACTTATTAAATAACGTTATTACAAAACCATATACTAGTGAAATCAATATAGACTGTGATGAATTATCCACAGATCATGATGAATGCTTCCTCATGATGATTGCTCGTGATGGTACTTGGCGAGTAAATACAGTTGTAAAAGGTTTTGCGAAAGAATTAGGTGGTCTTGCTAGTTCTTATTCCGGCACAGGTGATATGATTCTCATTGGAAAAAGTAAAGAAGATATGCTTACAGCTTTTCGTAGAGTAAAAGAGCTCGGTGGTGGAATGGTCGTAGCAGAAAACAATGAAATGTTACACGAAATAGCATTACCATTGCTCGGGATTATGTCTAATTTAAAAATGAGTGAATTAATACAGGAAGAGAAACAGATGGTGAAATTACTACAAGAGCGTGGCTACGCGTATGATGATCCAGCATTTACAATTTTATTCTTTTCTGCGACGCACTTGCCTTTTATACGAGTAACACCTATAGGATTATATGATGTGAAAAGTAGTAAGGTACTGGCTTCGCCGGTGAATTTAATAAAGCAATATTAAAAGGAAAGGCCCTATAATAGTCTAAATTATAGGGCCTTTTACATTATTAGTATAAGAATATTGTAAGCCTCAAATGATATAGTATCTAAATCATTTGAGGTGATATGTAAATATGAAAAAAATATTTTACATTTTAAGCATATTTATTCTGTGTGTATCGATACAACACGTTGTACATTCCCAATCAGATGCACCAAGGTTATCTTCGGATTGTCTCGAAGAAAGAAAAGTTCGAGATGAAAAGTATGTGAAGAATATAATACAGGACATTAAATCCACATTTAATTTAAATATTGATGAACATAGTTTTTGGGAAGTAAGTAAAAGAGATCTGGAGGCTGCCCATTTGATGTATGGTGGAAAGGAAAATGATTCTTATTATAATTCGCTAACTAAAATTTATGATAGTGGTGGATTTAGCGAACAGCCCAGCTTATTTGTGAGGGCGCAAGAAGCATTTTTACTTTATAAAGAAAAAGATAATATCAATGTAATGAAACGCCTAAAACTAGACGTTGAAAAAGGGGAATGGCTCGTTATAAAAACGAAAAAGAAGAAAGGGAAAAAAGTGAAATTCAAGCCTTTGCAATGTGAAAAAGATTATATGAAAAAGAGAAATGAATAACAAAATACTTATTCATGCTGTTTTTATTCAATGATATTTTGCTGTTGATTTGAAATAGAAAAAGGTAAACGAACATATTAGCTTTATGGAATATGTTTGTTTACCTTTTTTTGAGAGATTTAAAAATTGGGGATGTTTTTAGTTGGAAATTATGTACTGGCTAATGAACTTATAACATTCAATGAATTTGTTCTTCATAAACATTAGATTTTGTGTCAAATGATTTATACATTGCCGAACCACCTATGTATATTTTATTCTACAGTATTTATAAAAGAATATTGGCCATGCATAAGAAATATGATTGGCACAGTTTTTGCTTGTATTAAATGTAAGGAAGGGAGATTGTATGTAAGGAATCTGTACTCGTAATAGTATAAAACAAGCTACTATTGCATTATTAATCATAGTTGTATTTATAGCGGAACTGTAAATACATACAAATAAGTAGGTTTTCGGTTTAAAAATTCTGAATTTTCTTTTAAATTATTAGGGGGCAATGGTATGGTTAAATATTCGAAAATTTCTAAGTGGATTCTTGGTGTTGGACTAGTGACAATAACATGTAATGGTTTGCAAATTCAAGCAGAGACAAAAGAGAAAAATGTGAAGAACGTATTACAAATGGAGCCGGTAGGAATACAGAAATCTGTTGATGAATTGGCGCACCCTTCAAAAGTACAAGAAAATGCATCTTTTACAAAACGGTTAAAATTAGCGGATTTATCGCAGCGTCCACTAGCACCAAACGATAATATTAAACCGTTAGCTGAAGAAAAAAAGTATTCAATGGCTGAGTTAAATCAATTAAATAATAAACAATTAACTGATCTTCTTGTGACAATTAAATGGTATCAAATTCCAGAATTATTTCAGTTTAATAGTGATAGTCTTAAATTCTATCAAGATGATAGTCGAATGCAAGCAATTATTAATAAACTAGCAGAACAAGGACAAGCTTATACGAAAGATGATTCAAAAGGGATTGAAACATTAGTAGAAGCTCTACGTGCAGCATTTTATTTAGGTTTTTACCATGATGAATTAAGCAAACTAAATGAGCGTAGCTACCATGATAAATGTTTACCAGCTTTAAAAACAATTGCAAAAAATCCAAATTTCAAACTTGGTACATCAGAACAAAATAAAGTAATTGCATCATATGGAAAATTAATTGGAAATGCATCAGCAGATGTTGAAACGGTTTTATATGCAGGTGAAATTTTTAAACAATATAATGATAATCTTGCAACTTTCATTGAAGACCGAACAAAAGGAGACGCTATATATGAGTTGATGAAGGGAATTGACTTTGATATTCAGACGGATATGTACACGACTGGAAAAGAGCCAAAAGATACGATGTGGTTTCGAAATATTGATAACTTTATTAATGAAGTAAATCGTTTTGCACTACTTGGTACAGTAACAAATAAAAACGGATGGTTAATTAATAATGGAATTTACTATGCTGGACGATTGGGCAAGCTTCATAGCACGCCGACAAAAGGACAACAAGTTGTTACAGATGCAATGCGAATTTATCCATATTTAGGAGAGCAATACTTTGTTGCGGCAGAACAAATTACTACAAATTATGGAGGAATAGATGCGAACGGAAAAACTGTAAATTTAGATCAAATTCGAGAAGAGGGTAAAAAGAAATATTTACCGAAAACGTATACGTTTGATGATGGAGCAATTGTCTTTAAAGCTGGGGATAAAGTTAGCGAAGAGAAAATTAAACGTCTATACTGGGCGGCAAAAGAAGTGCGTTCTCAATTTTATCGTACAGTTGGTAGCGATAAACCACTTGAAAGTGGACATGCTGATGATGTGTTAACGATGGTTATTTATAATAGCCCAGATGAGTATCAATTTAATCGTCAACTGTACGGATATGAAACGAATAATGGTGGGATTTATATTGAAGGGACAGGGACTTTCTTTACATATGAACGTACACCAGAGCAAAGTATTTATAGTTTGGAAGAATTATTCCGCCATGAATTTACGCACTACTTACAGGGAAGGTACGAAGTTCAGGGATTATGGGGACAAGGAGAAATGTATCAAAATGAACGTTTAACATGGTTTGAAGAAGGAAACGCAGAGTTCTTTGCAGGTGCAACGCGATTAGATAGTGTAGTACCGCGAAAAAGTATAATTGGTGGGTTATCTAATGATCCTACAAAACGTTATACAGCATCACAAACATTAAATGCGAAATATGGAACGTGGGATTTTTATAATTATTCGTTTGCGCTGCAATCATATATGTATAATAAGCGCCCTGAAATGTTCGATAAAGTGCATGATTTGATTCGCGCAAATGATGTTTCAAGTTACGATGCATACCGTGCTACATTAAGCAAAGATAATAAGTTAAATGAAGAATATCAATCTTATATGCAAATGCTTATTGATAATCGCGATAAGTATACAATTCCACAAGTATCAGATGAGTATTTAACTCAGCATGATCCAAAATCGCTTTCGGACATTACTTCAGATATTACGAATGAAGCGAAATTAAAAGATGTGAAAGTAACAAAGAATAAATCACAATTCTTTAATACATTTACACTACAGGGGACATATACAGGAAGTGCGGCTAAAGGAGAAGTTGAGGACTGGAAAGTGATGAATGAAGCAACAAATGATATGTTGAAACGTCTTTCAGGAAAAGAGTGGACTGGATATAAAACATTGACTGCTTATTTTGTAAATTACCGTGTAAATAATGCTGGGCAATATGAATATGATGTTGTGTTTAGCGGAGTGAATACGGAAGAAGGTACGGCTGTAGAAAAAGAACCAAATAATTCATTTGAAACAGCAAACCCACTATCTTTGAATATTTTGTTAAGAGGAACCTTGAGCGATCAAGATCAGGGGGATAAATTTGTTATTGATGTAAAGGATCAAAAAGATTTACAAATTTCTGTTACGAACGAACAAAATCTTGGACTGAACTGGGTATTATATTCTGAATCAGATCTAAATAATTATGTAGCTTATGCAACGAAACGTGATGGAAACAAATTGCTTGGAAATTATAATGCAAAGCCAGGGAAATATTACTTAAGTGTATATAAGTATGGTGGTGGAACAGGGAATTATACGGTACAAGTAAAATAGTTTACTATAATTTATTTTGAAAGGAAACTTATTGCATTTTTTAGCAAAATAAAGTATGTAATGTTAAAAATTAAACTATATCAATATATCCCTGTTCTAATTATAGAACAGGGATATATTGGCTTTATATTTTTAAATTAAATAATCTCATTGGATTTTGACAAGAAAATAATTAATATAGATTTGAATCCTCATTCGTAAAGAATACTTTAATCTTCTTAATGCTCTTTCATTTTTGTCTCAATGCTTGTTTTCAAATCAGTTGATACTTGATTGAAATACCCCAAAACGATCTCCCTAATATCATCAGATATAACTTTCAAATCACTAGCTAAGTTCTCAGCGAGATGTTCTTTTTCTATCGGTTTTAACTTCGTATAAAATTCACCAGCCTGCGTAAAGTCATTCTGTTTTGCTATAGAAGTTCTTTCAAGTTTACCTTCAACGTACCTTCCGTCACCGCTTGTAATTTGATTAGCGGGTGTCCAATCTTGCTGTTGGTTAATCGTTAATTTGCGAAATTCGGGACCAATTCTTCTTCTTTGTGAATCACTGTAAATGTTAGCGCGCCCTTGCAACATTTTATCATCTGATAGTTCTGCACCATCCAGTAAATTAGAAGGGGAGAATGCGACTTTCTCTACTTGTTCCATAAAATTTTCAGGATTTTTATTTAATACCATTTTCCCGACTGGTATGAGAGGATACGTCTGTTCATCCCATACTTTTGTGTCATCTAAAGGATCATAAGATAGGTAAGCTTCATCTTTCGGATCCATGAGCTGGACGTATAAACCATACTCCACTGGTTTACCATTTTCAATAGCATCATATAAATCTTTCCCGCTATAATCAGGATTTTCAGCAGCTAGTTTAATTGCTTCTTTATTAGTAATGTACTGTACACCTTCAAATGGGTACCAATGATACTTTACATACTTTCGATTACCTTCCGCATTTCTCCATACATATGTATTAACACTATGTCCTGGAATGTGGCGAAGACTTTTGGCCGTACCATTATTAGAGTATAAACGGAAAACAAAATGAATAGATTCAGGTGCTTTAGCGACAAAATTCCAAAATCTATTAGGGTCTATTAAGTTATTTTTAGGTGAAGGCAATAATGCTTGAATCGTTTCAGGGAAACGCATTGGGTCACGAACAGAAAAAACAGGAATGTGATTACATAAAAGGTCAAAAATGCCTTCTTTTGTATAAAATTTTGTAGAAAAACCGCGTACATTTCTAGCAGTATCCGGTGTTCCTTTCGTACTAACAGCTAACGAAAATCGCACCATAACAGGAACTTTCTCATTAGAATTTTGTAAAAAACTTAATTTAGTATGTTCAGACATCGAATATATCGTTTGAAAATAACCGAACGCACCAAATCCTTTTACATGAACAGGTCTTTCTAAAATTTTTTCATGAATAAATTCTTGTAATGACTCATGCAGTACACTATCTTGCTCTAGTACGGGTCCACGTGAACCAACTGTTTGAGAGTGAAGTTTAGCTTGTTCATTATGTTCGTCATTTTCATTAAAGTCTTTCCCTAGTATAGATTGCCCCTGTTTATCATAGTTTTCATCCATCGATATAGCCTCCAAATCTTTTTTGTCCAATGTTACTAAATATGATTCTATAGCCTTAATTATGTATGACACGCACAGTTCAAAGCAGTAACATACCGCTAGATGAAAAAAACACATATGTAGTGGACCTGTTGAAATAGAAGAAATTATGGAAAAATGAATATCGGGAAGAGAAAGCACGCGTTTTACTAAAAATGTGGAAGAAAACCACTATTAAAATTTCAATCTTAAAACTTAATTTATAAACGATTATATAGAGAATGAACGTTAAAAAAGGAAAAATAACTAGGAGGAATTTAACATGTCGGATTGGTTTCAATTAGATAAAGAATATATGATGTCTACATATTGTCGTACAGAGGTTGCAATGGAAAGAGGAGAAGGGTGTAAACTGTATGATGTAGATGGTAAAGAGTATTTAGATTTATTTTCTGGCGTAGGAGTAAATGTATTAGGATACAATCATCCTAAAATTGTACAAATGACAATGGAGCAAGTTGCGAAATCGTTGCATTTACCGTTTCATTTTTTAAACCCAGTTGCAATTGAGTATGCAAAGAAATTAGTAGATTGTACTTTAAAAAGCGGAAAAGTCTTTTTTACAAACTCTGGTACGGAAGCGACAGAAACAACATTAAAATTAATTGATAAATATAGATTTATTGCGAATGAAGAGCGTGATGGAGTAGTTGTGTTAAAAGATAGTTTTCACGGGAGGACGTTAGGGGCACTGCATTTTACGAGACAAGAAAAGGTATATCAAAATTTCCCTAAAACATCTATTCCTGTATATGAAGTAGAGCGCGAGAATATAGACCAATTAGAAGAAACCATTATTAAAGAAAATCCAATTGCGATTATGCTAGAGCCTGTTTTAGGTAGCGGGGGGATTTATCCTTTATCAAGTGAATATTTACATGGTGTTCAAAATTTATGTGAAAAATATAATGTACTTCTTGTCGTTGATGAAGTTCAAAGTGGTATGGGGCGAACGGGAAAATTATTTGCTTATCAAAATTTTAATATTACACCAGATATTATTCAAATTGGTAAAGGAGCAGGAGGCGGGATACCGCTAGGAGGAATTATTGTAGGTGAAAGGTTATGTGATGTATTTTCACCAGGAGATCACGGGACAACATTTGCTCATTCATCAATGGGAACAGCTTTAGGTTTAACTGTATTAAATACATTACTTGATGATGGGTTAATGCAAGAAGCTTATGAAACGTCACTATATTTGAATGACAAACTGCAAGATATTCAGAAAGAAAATGCTTATTATATTCAGGAAGTACGTCATGCGGGGATGATGTTTGGGATAAGTGTGAATGACACGAATGAAAATGTAAAGAAATTACAGATTGAGTTAATGAATAAAGGGATGTTAGTCGATGTAACACAAGGGAATATTATTCGATTACTTCCGCCGTATATTATTACGAAAGAGGAAATTGACGCATTCACTTATGAGTTTATTTCCTGTGTTCATAACATAGCTGCTACAGCAAGTATTTAAAAAAATATAAAAAAATATAAAAAGCTGAAGAAGCCGCTATTTTAGCGGCTTCTTCAGCTTTTTAAAATAGTAAATTACTTAACATAGAGAGCATCTCATTGGACAAATAATTAATTATGTGAAACAATAATAACAGATAAGGAGACGTTAATTTTCCTTAAGTGCTTCGAATTAATTTTATTCAATAAGAGAAGGTGTGCTTAAAGAAGTTAAATTAAATAAGGAGCTGTTTTATTATATGCAACAAAATAATGATTTAAATTTTGAACCTCAAGACGTTAATATTGTCAATCCTAAACAAGCCAGGAAAGCAGTAATTGCTACTGGTATAGGGAACGCAATGGAGTGGTTTGACTTCGGATTATACGCGTATTTAGCGGTTATCTTAAGTCAATTATTCTTCTCAGGTGTTGATAATAGTGGATTGCAACTTGTACTTACATTCGGTACATTTGCAGCAGCCTTTCTCGTTCGACCAATCGGAGGTGTATTCTTTGGTAGAATAGGAGATAAGTACGGCCGAAAAATCGTGTTAAGTACTACTATTATTTTAATGGCACTTTCTACATTATTCATCGCATTACTACCAACCTATGAACAAATTGGTGTATGGGCACCAATACTACTTTTAGTTGCCCGAATGATTCAAGGCTTCTCTACAGGCGGCGAATATTCAGGAGCAATGGTTTATATCGCAGAATCTTCTCCAGATAAAAAGCGTGGTATACTCGGTAGTGGTCTTGAAATTGGAACACTCTCAGGTTACATTGCTGCATCGGTAATTGTTACCATTTTGACGTTATTGTTAACAGATGAGCAAATGCTCAGCTGGGGATGGCGTATTCCGTTCTTAGTAGCTGCACCAATTGGTTTGGTCGGTTTATACTTACGCCGTCATCTAGATGAATCTCCAATCTTTGAAGAGATGGAAAAAGCACAAGAGGAATCTGAAGACAATGAACAATTTTCATTTATGGATATTATTAAATATCACAAAAAAGACTTCTTATTAAGCACAGTAATTGTCGCCTTCTTTAATATTACGAATTATATGATTCTTTCGTATATTCCTTCTTATCTAACTCAAGTACTTAAAGTCAAAGAAACAACGGGCTTATTAATTATTTCTATTACGATGGCACTTATGATTCCACTAGCACTATATTTTGGTAAATTAAGTGATAAAATTGGTAATAAACGCGTCGTGCAAATTGGTTTACTTGGTTTAACTGTATTTGCAATTCCAGCATTTTTACTAATAGGTAACGGACATATTGCAGCTATATTTGCAGGTATTTTCGTACTAGGTTTCTTCTTAAGTGTATATGAAGGAACATTACCTTCATTATTACCATCACTCTTTTTCACTGATGTACGTTATCGAGCACTTTCGATCTCATTTAATATTTCTGTATCAATATTCGGTGGAACAACACCGCTCGTATGCTCATACTTAGTTCATGCAACTGGTAACCCGCTTGCGCCAGCATTTTATTTGACGGGTGTAAGTATTATTGGATTAGTTGTATTTAGTGTATTATTTGTTACGACTTCAGGGCGTGCGCTAAAAGGTTCATATCCTACAGTAGAAACGAAAAAAGAAGCACACCTAATCGCTAAAGAAGACCCTGAAGAAACACTTTGGTGGCATGAAGAGTCATTAGAAATTGAAGCAGGGAAGAATGCTTCCATTTAAAAAGCAGCGTAGAAGTATAAAAAGACTCCTATGAATATAGGAGTCTTTTTGTTACGTTATTTCTTTCGTTTCTTCAAACTTTTCTGATAGGCATAAAGCTTATGAATCTCTTCCTTAAATTCATGCAGAAGTACAATGCTTTTACCATTTGAATAACGCACCGTATTATAAGCATCTATAATAATATCACTTTGAATATTTACATCTTCTTCATCATTTATTCTTTCTAGCCAAGCTTCAACAGTTTCTCCCCGTTTTCTATTTAAAGGAGGGGTTAACTTACTCTCTAGCTTGAAAATTTCCTTCCGAATTTCGTTATGCGGCGGTTTATTTCGTTTAAAACGATTTTGGTTTGTTCCTTCTTTATTAGTAATAATAGTAGATTCGAAGGCGGGCATATTTGGTAAACTGAATTGTTTTCGTTTTTTTACTATTTTCCAAACGACGTAAATAGCGATAGCTGTACATGCTATTATGGTAATGCTATTTATGAGTGTGGGGTCAAAATCAGGAAGTTTTTCCCCATTGTCTTCAATTTTAGGTTTTAAGAGATGCCCTTTACTTGCCCAAACCCCTTCAGTATCTTTCAATTCAGCTGCTATGAGAAATGGATTTATAACATAACCGACTCCTAACGCGACTACTTCTGTGATAAAGCTAAAAATAAGACGAATAAAAGGAAAAACTAAAACAAGTACTATACTCATTACACCAATCGTAATGATAGAAATGAAACGTAATAACTGTTGATTCCGATTTGCCCCAGTTAACCAAAATGTAATCATAATGTGTATAACTAATAGTAACAGCTTCCACAAAGGTGGAAAGGGCGCATAAAATATGGCTGAAATACTAAACCAAACAATACCGCCTAACGATTTTTGAACTGGATATCCTGGTCCGACTACATGTACGATAAAGAAGAAAAGCGGTAACATAATTGTGCCGAATAGAGAGAATGGGAGAAGGAAAGAACAACCAATTATTTGAGTAATGAACAGTATGACAAATCCGTTTGTTTTTTTATTCATAAATTTATGAATAAGAAATACACCTATATAGCCTGTTGCTAAAAATATGGCAATAGCAACAAGGTCATCCCTTTCTGTTAATAATGAAAGGAGGAGAAGCAAAATAAAGTCATTAACGTGATAGAGCCAAGTTTTCAACCGATTCCACCATCCCTTCGCTATTAATGAGGAACGTTGGCTGCGAGAGAAGAGGGAGTTCATTTTTCTGTAAACCAATGTATATCATTGTAGACGAACGTTCTCTCTTTCTCGTTACATAATGAAGGAATCCTTGTTTCGGAAGTAACGTACTATCATCTGAAATACGTGCTAATTCTTCTAAAGCTTTTGCATATTGTGTTTGCCCTTCATGTAACGATAAATGTAATGCACCACCTTCTGCTAATACACTAATAAATAATTCAAACGGTATGTGATGCTTCGTTGCATATTGGCAAATGTATGTTGCGAATGAAATTAAATCTTCAACATTATCTTTCCAACCAAATCCACGATCGGCAGCTAAAGAAAGACAAATCGTCCAACTATAATTTTTTACAGGTTCAAATTGCTTCGCTTGTAATTCTTGCATTTTAGCAGATGCCTTCCAATGAATAGAGCGGAAAGACTCACGCTCATATCGCTTTACACCGATAATAGATGTTTCATCATTGTAAAAAGAAAAATTAGTTCGATAAGAACCAGTTAGAAGTTGCTGAAGTTCTTGCAAACCTGCTACTTCTTTAGGAGAAGGATACACAATAATTTCAGTTTTTAACTTATCGAAAACAGGTAAGTGTACATTTAATAAATGAAAAGGATCTTTTAAAACGCATTCGAACTGTTCAATTTGAAACACACCACGTTTCGTTGCGGTTAATGTTAAATCCCATTTTTGCGCCGAATGTGCAGGTTGTGAAAATGGAAAAGAGAATAACGTTTTTGATATTCGTTCAATTCCTTGATCTTTATGCTGTATAAGAGACGAATCTAAATGAAAATAACAAACACCATTAACGAGAGGGATATGTGCACCGTTTTTCAAATGAATAAAAAACTTTCCAGATTCATCAGGGAAAAGCCGAGTTGTTTCTCTCTCGTTTATAACTTCAAATTTTTTCTCTATGTAAGCGACATATTTATAAATGAAAATCGCAAATAAATAATAGGAGAAAAAGAGAAACATTATAATTCGTTGCGGCATAAAAAACGTAAATAGTATAGCGCCTGGCACAGTTAGTTGAATAATATGGAGTTGAAAAAATAAAGGTACAGTTACAACACGCTGTCCATTCATACTTGCTCAATCTCCACAGGTACGTCAACTTCTTTTAAAATACTTTGCATTATATCATTTTTAGTTGTGCGCAGGGCACCTTCCATTGATAAGACAATACGGTGATTCCAAACAAAAGGAGTTAAAAATTGTATATCTTCAGGGGTGCAATATTCTCTCCCGCGTAAGAAGGCTAATGCTTGAACTGCGCGCACTAAAGAAAGTGTGGCACGTGGGCTTACACCGTTAGCGATGTAATCGTGATTTCGAGTAGCTTGTGCAAGTTTAATTATGTAATGTTCTAACGGTTCTGATATGAAAATTTCTTTTATTCGTTTCTGTGATTCTAATATATCTTCTAAAGAGATAACAGGTGTGACACGTTCTAGCGGTATATCGTTACGAAAACGTCGCATCATTTGTAACTCATCTTCAGGAGTTGGATAACCGATTGAAATCGTCATTAAAAAGCGATCAAGCTGTGCATCTGGAAGAGGGAAAGTCCCTTGTGATTCAATTGGGTTTTGTGTTGCAATAACAAAGAACGGTTTTGGGAGAGGAGTAGACTGTTTTTCAAGCGTCACTTGTCGCTCTTCCATCGCTTCTAACAAACTAGATTGTGTTCTCGGCATTGCACGGTTAATTTCATCTGCTAGCAAAATGTTTGTCATAACGGGTCCAATTCTTAACTCAAATTCACTTGTTTTTGGGTTAAAGTATTCAATACCTGTTACATCACTTGGAAGTACATCAGGGGTAAATTGAACACGAGAAAAACTACCGCCAATACTTTTTGAAATGGTTTTCGCCAGTAACGTTTTCCCAGTACCAGGCACGTCTTCGAGTAGTACATGTCCATCAGCAAGCAGTGAAACAAGCAGTAGATCAATAACGTTTTCTTTACCAACAAACACAGATCCTATGTTTTCTTTCAATTTATTTATCATATGTACCATTCCTTTCAGTATAAAAGAGCTAATATTTCTATATTTTAACAAATTATTCAGAAAATTAGTATGATTTTTTAATTCAAAGAAATAGATATTTAATTATTAAATTAAGCTTGCATATTTTGGAATATGATTATACAATATCGGTATACGATGTATCGTAAGTCGATATATCATAAGACGATGTATCGGAGGTAGTTATAATGAATGCGAAGGCGCAAAAATATATTCCGTTAACTGAGGCGACATACTACATATTATTGTCACTTGTAAAGCCAATGCATGGTTATGGAATTATGCAAATGGTAGAAGAGATGACAAATGGAGAAGTAAAACTCGGTCCTGGTACGTTATACGGGAATACGACGAAATTACTAAAAGAAAAATTAATTGTTGAAGTTGCCTCTACAGATAGAAAGAAGTGCTATGAGTTAACAACGTTTGGGAGAGAAGTGTTAGAGCTCGAGTATAACAGGTTACAGAGATCTGTAAGGAATGGGAATAGTATATTAGGGGAGTGAATGGAATATGGAGACAAAGAAGGTATTCAAACCTTTCGCGATATGGAGCTTGGAAAAAGAAGAAGCTTTTTTAAGAAAAATGCATCAAAAAGGATGGGCTTTACAAAAGTATAATGTAATGTATACGTTTAAGAAAACTGAACCGAAAGATGTAATATATAAAGCGGATTTTAGACTGGATTATAAAGATTCGAAAGAAAAACAACTAGAATATATTGATATATATGAAATGTGTGGCTGGAAACATGTAACGAGTTTTGCGAAATGGAATTATTTCTGTAAAGAAGTAGACGAGGAAAATGAGTTACCTGATATTTATTCAGACAAAGAAACGAAGATACAAAAACTTGTTGAATTGATACAGTTCGTTGCAATTATGTTTGTAACGTTAATTCCAGTGCTTTACTTATGTTTTCTTGGAGTATCAGAATCAGGATTATATAGAGGTATGGTAGGGTTTTTAGTTTGTATATATTCATATGCGTTTATTAATTTATTTAGAAATCTTAAAAAATTGAAAAAGGAAATATTTTAACAAAGAGTGATATTCTTAGAGAAGATATATTGGGAAATCATCTTCTCTAATCTTTATATATATTTATTTTGTTCATTCTTTTTTACATAATAAAAGACTACCTTTTTAATTCATAGAATTAACAGTTACAAAGATAATACCAGTAACAATACCTAAAAAAATCATAAATGAAGAAGAAATAATTAATAATAAAGAATTAGCAATAAATATCACTTTATTAGATTTTTGATTTTTAAAATGGTAATAAAGTAAAAGACCACAAATAGTAGAAACAATCCATATTGTTAGACCGTAAGGAGTCGTTATTTTTTCAAAATCGAAGATCCAAAAGTAAAAGATGACTATGTGGCAAGTTACTAGTAGAAATGTTGATGGAAGCATTATCTTTTTATTTAAAATCGTTTGTTATACCCCCCTTATGTAAATATTACCAAAGGGGTGTGGTTTTAATATATAATAAGGAAGAAATACATCTTTAATTAACTTATTAAATGGAAAAATCCCTTATAGAAAAATCTATTTCTACAAGGGATAATAATGTTTTTATTAGAAAGACTGATTTTGCGCAGGTTTAATAAATTGTTCTGGGTTTTCAACAAGTCCGCATACAGCACATTGGACGCGGTATGTAGGTCCTTGATAGGCCATATGAAAAGCATTCATCGTTTCATTTGTGTATTCTTCTTCTACTTGACCAGTTTGTGGATTTAATTTGACTGGTTTTACTTGTTGTTCAAGAATATTAAAGCGAGTACGATTCGTTTTACAGCTTGGACATAGCATTGGTTCCATATGTATACACCTCCATTTGTATCATTTCTTAAAATCTTTAATTTTATGCAAGCAAAAAACTTTCTCAATATAAATAGGTGTTTAATGTATTTAAAATTCAGAAAAAATAAAATATAATAAAAGTACGAACTGGTTATGTCCAAACCAAATCTCCTGTTTTATGCCAATAAGCTGGGGGGCCGAGAAATCGGCCTCATTTTTTTTGCTCATTACTACAAGGAACAAGGTTTTTGTGAGACTTTTGTCGAAATTTTAGGGATAGATATAAAGGGGGATGTAAAATGGATTTGAAAATGAAGTACATCATTTTATATGTAGAAAAGTTTGAGGAATGTTTAAAATTCTATAAAGATATTTTACAGTTACCTATAAAAGCAGAGCATGGTACATATATTGAATTTAATACTGGAACTACCATTTTAGCGATGAATACGCGGCAAGATGTGAAAGAATTAACAGGACTACCGCTTACAGAAGGTGAATTAAAGTCTTCTCATTTCGAATTAGGATTCGTTGTTGAGAATGTACAAGAAACGATTGAGCAATTTAGAGAACAAGGAATCAAGATTTTAGTTGAACCTATTGTAAAACCGTGGGGACAAACAATTGCCTACATTGCTGATCCAGATGGAAATTATATTGAAATTTGCAGTTCATTAGAATAGAGGGAGAAAGAGAGATGGGATTTCCAAAACTAGAAACAGAACGTTTACTCTTAAGAGAACTTACACTATTAGATGCAGAAACGATGTTCCAATATTTTTCGAAAGAATCAGTTATACGTTATTTCGGAATGGATTCTTTTGAAAATATTGAGCAAGCGAAAACAACGATTCAAACGTTTAAAAATCGTTATGAAGAGGGCAGTGTATTTCGCTGGGGAATCGAGAAAAAAGGGACGGGCCAATTAATCGGAACGTGCGGATTTCATTTAATTAATAATAATCATAAACGAGCTGAAATTGGTTATGAATTAGATGATACATATTGGGGACAAGGATATGCATCGGAAGCATTACAAGCGATTTTAGCTTACGGATTTGAAATGCTGCAACTGATAAGAATCGCAGCGGTTGTATATGTAGAAAATAAAGCTTCTCAAAAGTTGTTAATAAAAGCAGGATTTCAAGAAGAAGGATTACTTCGAAAACATATGATTCAAAATGGAGTTGCTCATGATACCATTTTATATTCTTTATTAAAAGAAGAGTGGATGAAGTAATGAGTACAAACGAACTTATAACGATTATGAAGAATCATAGGGAAAATAGATTCATTTTAGGTATAGATGGTTTAAGTCGTTCAGGAAAAACAACATTCGTAGCAAATTTAAAAGAAAATATGAAACAAGAAGGCATTCCGTTTCATATTTTCCATATTGATGATCATATAGTGGAGCGTAATCGACGCTATTATACAAACCATGAAGAATGGTATGAGTATTATTGTTTACAGTGGGATATTACATACTTGAGGCAGAAGTTTTTTCAGAAGTTACAACATGAGACAAAATTAATTTTGCCTTTTTATCAAGAGGAAACAGACTCATGTGAAATGAAAAAAGTACAGATTCCTATTGTAGGCGTAATTGTTATTGAAGGAGTTTTTCTGCAGCGAAAAGAATGGAGAGATTTCTTTCATTATATGGTCTATTTGGACTGTCCAAGAGAGACAAGGTTTCTACGTGAGAGTGAGGAGACACAGAAAAACCTTTCAAAGTTTGAAAATAGGTATTGGAAAGCAGAGGATTATTACTTAGAAATGGAATCGCCGAGGGATAGGGCGGATTTAGTCATTAAATGATTTGAACATAGAAGGTGAATAGAATGAATATTTTATGGGATTTTGATGGGACGTTATTTGATACGTATCCTGCATATACAATGATGCTTTCTGAAATATTAGGTGATTCAGTAGAAAAACAAGAAATATACAAAAACTTAAAAATATCATACTCTCATGCAATTCAGTATTATAATATTTCATGCGAGCAGGAAGAAAAGATTAAAGTTTTGAAGGGAAAATTCACGTCAAAAGATATGAAACCTTTTGCAGGTGTCGAAGAGGTTTTGAAATTTGCAAATAAAAATGTGATTATGACCCATAAACATAGGGAAGGGGTTATGGGTATTTTAAAATATTACGGCTGGGAAAAATACTTCGTAGATATGGTTACAATTGACGATGGCTTTCCTCGAAAGCCAAACTCTTTAGCTTATAATCATCTGCATAAAAAATACAATATTGATTTAGCTATTGGAGATAGAGAATTAGATTTATTACCTGCAAAAGAATTAGGTATTTCAACATGTATGTTTCAAGGTAATTGTGATGTAGCGGATTATTCTTTATCACATTACTCGGAGTTTTTTAAGGTAGTGAGTGATAGAGAGTTTTCTTTATAAAAAAAGTTATTAATAAAGACTGTATCTTTCATTTTAAAGGTACAGTCTTTATTTTTTAGAGCTATTATATACCAATTGCCGTGGATTAAAGAATGATTGTATATCTTTAGTAAAGAAATAGTCAGGTTAGTTGTTAGATAGAAATAAACTGACAGATAAAGTGATAGTGTCCGTTTTATCTGCTTTTTATCATAACCAAATTATGGTTATTCATGCTAATATAAACTCATAGCTATATAGAAGGGGTGGGATTAGTATGAAAACAGAAATAGTTCCTAAAAAGAAGTACAGTATAATAAGCTATATATCTTTACTCATCGGCATTTTGTGTTTTCTATTCGTTTTTATAACGCCAACAAGGATAGCGAATGCAGGTAATATAGTTGGAGATTATATTACAATTGCCCTGACAGGTGTAGGTATCATGCTTTCAATAATCACAATGACGAAAAAAACAGAGAAGAAGGGGATTGCTATCCTTTCATTAATACTGTCCTCATCATTTTTTATATTTTGGATCATAGCGATTATCCTATTGTTTACTGGTCAAATTAGTTTTGCGCCGTAATGTGAAATAAAAAGAGTCCTTTTCGTATGATAACGGGTATAGTTACGGGAGTGAAAATATAAAATAACATACAAATTAGGGATGTAAATCACTTATGATTTAGCATCCCTTTTTTTATTGTTATTTCAGTGTTTAAGCGCTTTTATATAGTTAAATAGCGTTCTAAATAATAAGATAAATGGAAAATTTATGTTAAAATAATTATAGAGATTGTGAAAAAATGTTCTTAAACTAGCGTTCAGATTACTTTAAGAAGGTTTTTTCAAAGGTAATGGTAAATATCATATTTTGAAGGGGTGATTGTAGTGGATTAAGTGATTTTTTTAATCTTGGTTAAATACTTTGAAGATAGGGGTTTATAACTATGAATACAAAACTAATAATAGTAGAAGGGTTACCTGGATTTGGAAAATCAACCACTGCAAAGCTAATAAATGAAATTCTAAGCCAAAATAAAATTGAAGTTGAACTATTTTTAGAGGGAAATTTGAACCACCCAGCCGACTATGATGGTGTATCTTGTTTTAATAAATTTGAGTTCAATAGATTATTATCTAACAGTGGAGATTTTAAAGAAGTGCTCCTTAAGAAAGTTCTAAAAAAAGGAAGCAATTATTTATTACCATACAGAAAGATGAAAAATGAGTTTGGTGACCAGTTTTCGGACGAATTATTTAACATTATTTTAAAAAATGATATATACGAATTACCATTCGATAAAAATGTTGAATTAATTGCTGACAAATGGAATGACTTTACTGAAATCGCTCTAGAAGACAATAAGGTTTATATCTTTGAATGTTGTTTCATACAAAATCCATTAACTATTGGGATGATTAAATATGGTGAACAAAAAGAAAAAATAATAAATTATGTAATGAAAGTTGCAAAAATCATAGAGAATTTAAACCCAATGTTATTGTATGTAGAACAAGATAATCTTGAATTTTCATTTAGGAAGGCGTTAAAAGAAAGAACTCCAGAATGGTCCACAGGAATTATCGACTATTACACTAACCAAGGCTATGGGAAAGAACATCACCATTCAGGTGTAGAAGGAGCGATAAAAGTTCTTGAAGCTAGAAGGAATTTAGAATTAGAAATATTCGATATGTTAAAAATGAAAAAAGAAACAATCAATAATACAAAATATGAAATTGACTCATATAGGTCAATGTTAAAAGATAAGTTAGCCATACAAATGGTGAAATAGCTTTTTACACTAACTGGTGCTTTAGTTGAAGAAGGAAATAAAAAACGCTCAGAATATTTTCTGAGCGTTTTAGTTTGTTATTTCTAATGTTTATTAGCATTTTTCTCTTCCTAAACTGAACCCATTACTCGTATGAAGGACTCTTTTTATTCGGTATCTTTAGGTTGATATTCTAAAATATCCCCCGGTTGGCATTCTAATGCTTTACATATTGCTTCTAAAGTTGAAAAACGGACTGCTTTTGCTTTTCCATTTTTCAAGATAGAAAGGTTAGCCATTGTAATTCCAACCTTCTCCGAAAGTTCTGTTACACTCATTTTTCTTTTTGCTAACATTACATCAATATTAATAATAATTGCCATATTATTCACCTCAGACCGTTAAATCATTTTCTGATTTTATATCTATAGCATCTTTTAATAGTCTTTGGAGAACGGCAGCAAAGACCGCGATTACCATTGAAGCAAAAATCATAATCATTCCGATAATAATAATGCCAGGGGCATCATCTCTCTCTGCCACGAGATAGAAAAGTGGCATACCTAATACATATAATACACTAATTGCCAATGCGCTGTACTTAATATTTTTTAAAGCTTGAACAGATAACTCTGAGAATGCGTTGTTTTTATCAATATAGTTTAAAAGCTTAAATGTTTGGTACAGTGCGAAGTAATAAGGTATTGCTGTTGCGTATAAATTGATAAATACAAGATATTTAATATATGAAATATCTGGATATAATTCTGCGGCGAAATTTCCTATTTTAGGGACTAAAAAAATGCACATAGCAAGAACGGGGATTCCGATCAGAATCACAACGGTCTTTAAAAAGAGTGTGGATCCTTGTTTCATAAAAAGCACCTCATTTATTTATTATCTTATTAATTTAACATGAAATTTATTGTTTAACAATAAATTTTTATTCCTTTTAATCGAGGATTTATTGTTACGCAAGTAATTAATGAAAAGGATGCTAAATCTTTTTTATAAGATAGATGACACATACCGGTATTTAATTAAGGAAAGAAAGAGAAAGTAACTATTGTTAGCTTTATAAGAATTGGGAACTAATAAAACATATGTAGGTTGTGGAATGAAAAAGGAAATAAGGTGTATTGAAATGAATGCAAAGTTTATGGAGGAACAATCATGGTTAATTATGGTGTGAAGATGAAAAAATTACTATTAGTGGGAGCTATAATAGTAAGCGTATTAAGTACGGAAAGTATGATGAATTATCATGCGGCCAAAGCTAAGGTGAAAAAAGTAGAACACCAGCCTAAAAATATAATTATGATGGTTATGGACGGAACGAGTTCAACGGCGACAACATTGGCTCGCTGGTATAAAGGGGCACCGCTTACGTTAGATCAAATTGTAACAGGAGGTGTTCGTACGTTTTCGGCGGAATCAGCTATTACAGACTCAGCGCCAGCAGCAACAGCATTAGCAACTGGAAATAAATCGAATTCAGGATATGTAGGCGTACTACCTTCTATTGTAAATTCACCTAACTTAAAGCCAATAAAAGAAGAGGACAAGTTACGACCGGTCGCAAACGTATTGGAAGGTGCAAAACGTACTGGCCGTGCAACTGGAATTGTTGCTACATCTGAAATTCAGCATGCTACTCCGGCGGGATTCTCGGCTCACCATGTCAATCGCAAGCAATTTGACGTAATTGCGAAGCAGCAAGTATATCAAAATATAGATGTCGTATTAGGCGGGGGAAAAGCGGCGCTGCTACCTATGAAAAGTAATGGAATCCGAAAAGATGGTGAAAATTTAGTAAAGGTGATTCAAGACAAAGGATACGATTTTGTTGAAACGAAAGATGCGTTATTGAACTCCAAATCTAATAAAATTTGGGGCTCTTTCTCAAATCATGCTCTTGCGTTTGATATAGATCGTATAGCAACAAATCCAGAACAACCAACACTTTCTCAAATGACAGAAAAAGCAATTCAAACATTATCAAAAGACAAAGATGGTTTCTTTTTATTCGTAGAAGGTAGTAAGCCTGATTGGGCAGCGCATGCTAATGATCCAATTGGGATGATTAGTGATGTATTGGCATTTGATGAAGCGGTAGCAAAGGCGTTACAATTTGCGAAGAAAGATGGGGATACGATGCTCATAGCTTTAACTGATCATGGTAACAGCGGTATCTCTATAGGGAATAGAAATACGACAAAAGGATACAATACTACACCGGTTTCTGCATACATTGATTCATTGAAAAAGGCGAAAATGACACTTGAAGGAACTATAAATAAACTGAAATCTGATTTATCAAATGTAGAAGATGTAGCTAAACTATACGGTTTGGATAATCTAACTCATGATGAAAAAGAAAAATTAAAAGCGGCAAAAAAGAAAATGGATGTAGGACGAATTCTTACTACATTATTGGCTAATCGTGCAAATATCGGCTTTACGACAGGAGGACATACAGGTGAGGATGTATTTTTACATTCTTATGGACCTCAAAAACCAGAAGGCTTAATCCAAAATACAGACATTGCGAAGACGATGGCGAAAGCGATGGGCTTTAACTTAGAAGAAGTAACGAATAAAATATTTTTAGAGAGTGAACAAGCCTTTAAGAAAGTCGGTGCAACTGTAACAGCTGACAAAACCGAAGGAGCAAACTCGTTACTCGTGGTAAAACATAATAAAGTAGAAGCACAACTATTTGGTAACAAAAATATAATTCGTATCAATGGTAAAGGGTATGAATTAGGAAGTATTATTGTAGAGAGTAATGGAAAGTGCTATGTACCAGAAGAAGCAATTCAACTATTTGTAAAGCATTCTCGTTAAAAAATTGCTAACCAGTTAAGCTAACTGGTGGCAATTTTTTGCGTTTATTCTAAATATAAGGGTTCGGATTGTTTTGGAAAGTTTTCCAGATGAGACTTGTATAAATGTTAAAGGGGAATTATATTTTTTTCTTACATTAAAAAATTTCGTTTTGTAGAATAGAGAATTTATACATATAGTAAAGTCTAATGTATTATCAATTAATATTTATGAAAAATATATTAATACTTTAGAGTTTCTTTAATTTTCATTATTTCTTATTTAATATTATTCGTTATATTTATAATATGTTTATTTCAATTTATCGTATTGTAGCGCAGTTTCATATAATTATAAAGCAAGCATCAAAATAAAATCTCCACTAGAGTAAATTTATTATTTTTTTGCGTCTTTTTTATCCCGCTATTTGCTGGGCAGTAAGACCCCCACCTCAAAATTCAGCGAAAGCAAAGAAGTTAGGTGGGGATCGGGCTGCCTGTAAAAGCCCGATTGGTGAGGGCTGATTAAAGTTTCACTTTATTTACGAAAATTATTATGCAGCTAAGAAAACTGTAGTTCATTGAATTAGAGGTATATTAGAATTTGGTTGAAGAAAGAGAGAGGGAATAAAATGAATATAGTGCACTTACGTCCTAAACAGCGGTCTAAGTATCGCATTATGCTAGGGACGTGGTATTACTCTACAAAGAGATACATTCAGTGGTTAGTAGACGGAAAAACATATGCAAAAAGGCTCCAACAAGAAAAGCTACCTTGTACAGCAATTCAGCACCGAACGATATTACTTCGTAAGCTCAAAGATGTAGATATGTGGTATCAACAGAATAAGGTTGTTAATTTGAAAATTGCTGTTAAAAAACTAAATGGTATCGTCATTAGACCAGGAGAAAAATTTTCTTACTGGCGTTTAATAGGTAAGCCTACGAGGAAAAAAGGGTATGTAGAAGGTATGGTATTACACTACGGATCTTTTCAAACAGGTATTGGAGGAGGTCTTTGTCAGCTTTCGAATTTAATATATTGGATGACTTTACATACACCACTGACAGTAACAGAACGATATCGTCATAGCTTTGATGTCTTTCCTGATTCTAGGCGAACTCAACCGTTTGGGAGTGGAGCGACTTGTTCCTATAACTATTTGGATTTACAAATTAAAAATGAAACGGACCAACCGTATCAACTTCACCTTTATATGACAGATGAATATTTAGTTGGTGAATGGAGAACAGTCTATCCGCAACTTTATCAATATGAAGTATATGAGAAAGAACACTCAATTCAACCTGCATACTGGGGCGGTTATATACGACATAATGTGATTCAACGTAAAGTATATAATCAACAGAAACAGTTAATAGAAGATCAATATGTAACGGAGAATCACGCTATAATGATGTACGAACCACTATTAGCTTGTAATAATGAGAATAGTGAGTAATGTGGTAATCCATAGATTAAATAGTATAGAAAATATTTAATTCTTATTTTTATTAAAAAAATATAAATCTCAGATTTACTGGATTTTGATTGTAACTAAGAACATATAAAAGTTCACTGTTATTTATAGGAGAGCCTATTTGTTTTTCTATCTTTTGTATTTCACTCTGCATAAAAAAATATTTCTCAACATTTTATTTGTTGAAAAAGATTGAATATTCGTATTATAACGAATATTATGTTGTTATCGGCAAAAAACGATAATTTGCAGACACTGGGGAGGAAATACATTGAAAAAGAAAAAGAAATTAAAACCATTAGCGGTATTAACAACAGCAGCAGTACTAAGTAGTACGTTTGCTTTTGGAGGTCACGCAGCGTATGCTGAGACACCAACATCATCTCTACCAATAGATGAGCACTTAATACCGGAGGAGCGTTTGGCTGAAGCGCTAAAACAACGGGGGGTAATTGATCAATCTGCATCACAAGCTGAGACTTCAAAAGCTGTCGAAAAATATGTTGAGAAAAAGAAAGGGGAAAACCCTGGGAAAGAAATCTTAACAGGAGATAGTCTTACGCAAGAAGCCTCTGACTTTATGAAAAAAGTAAAAGATGCAAAAATGAAGGAAAATGAACAGGCGCAGCAGCCTGAAGTAGGCCCAGTAGCTGGACAAGGTGCAGCATTGAACCCTGGGAAATTAAATGGAAAAGTACCTACTACATCAGCGAAGCAAGAAGAATACAATGGAGCTGTTCGAAAAGATAAAGTACTTGTTTTACTTGTAGAATTTAGCGATTTTAAGCATAACAATATTGATCAAGAGCCAGGATACATGTATTCTAAGGACTTTAATCGTGAACATTATCAAAAAATGTTATTTGGTGATGAACCATTTACTTTATTTGATGGATCGAAAATTAACACATTTAAGCAATATTATGAAGAACAATCTGGTGGTAGCTATACAGTTGATGGGACTGTAACAGAATGGCTTACTGTTCCAGGAAAAGCATCAGATTATGGTGCTGATGCGGGTACTGGGCATGATAACAAGGGGCCTTTAGGACCAAAAGATTTTGTGAAAGAAGCATTAAAAGCAGCGGTAGCAAAAGGAATCAATTTAGCAGACTATGACCAATTTGATCAATACGATCAAGATGGTGATGGAAATAAAAATGAGCCAGATGGAATTATTGATCATTTAATGGTTGTACATGCTGGCGTTGGTCAAGAAGCTGGCGGCGGTAAATTGAAAGATGATGCGATTTGGTCACATCGTTCAAAACTAGGTTCAAAACCATATGCAATTGATGGCACGAAATCTTCTGTTTCGAACTGGGGCGGAAAGATGGCTGCATACGATTATACAATCGAGCCTGAAGACGGAGCGGTTGGTGTGTTTGCACATGAGTATGGCCATGATTTAGGCTTACCAGATGAATATGATACAAAGTACTCAGGACAAGGTGAACCTGTTGAGTCATGGTCTATTATGAGTGGTGGTAGCTGGGCTGGAAAAATTGCAGGAACAGAGCCAACGAGTTTCTCACCACAAAATAAAGAGTTTTTCCAAAAGAATATGAAGGGGAATTGGGCGAATATCCTTGAAGTAGATTATGACAAACTTAGCAAAGGCATCGGTGTTGCGACATATGTAGATCAAAGTACTACAAAATCTAAACGACCTGGAATCGTTCGTGTTAACTTGCCGGACAAAGATATAAAAAATATCGAATCGGCGTTTGGTAAGAAGTTCTATTATAGTACAAAAGGAAATGACATTCATACAACACTTGAGACACCAATATTTGACTTAACAAATGCAAAGGATGCTAAGTTCGATTATAAGGCATTTTACGAACTTGAAGCGAAGTATGATTTCCTTGACGTATATGCGATTGCAGAAGATGGAACGAAGACACGCATTGATAGAATGGGCGAAAAAGATGTAAAAGGCGGCGCGGATACAACTGATGGTAAGTGGGTTGATAAATCATACGATTTAAGCCAATTCAAAGGAAAAAAAGTAAAACTGCAATTTGAGTACTTAACAGATATTGCAGTAGCTTATAAAGGATTTGCGTTAGATAATGCAGCATTAACTGTAGATGGAAAAGTTGTTTTCTCTGATGATGCAGAAGGTCAGCCAGCAATGACGTTAAAAGGCTTTACTGTGTCTAACGGATTTGAACAGAAAAAACATAATTACTATGTAGAGTGGAGAAATTACGCTGGTTCTGACACTGCGTTACAACATGCACGTGGCCCAGTATTTAATACAGGAATGGTTGTATGGTATGCGGATCAAAGCTTTACAGATAACTGGGTAGGCGTTCATCCAGGTGAAGGGTTCTTAGGAGTAGTAGATTCCCATCCAGAGGCAATTGTAGGGACATTAAACGGACAACCTACTGTGAAGAGCAGTACGCGTTATCAAATTGCCGATGCGGCATTCTCATTTGATCAAACACCAGCATGGAAAGTAAATTCACCAACTCGCGGTATCTTTGATTATAAAGGATTACCAGGAGTGGCAAAATTTGATGATTCTAAGCAATATATCAACAGCATCATTCCTGATGCAGGACGTAAGTTGCCGAAACTAGGACTGAAGTTTGAAGTAGTAGGCCAAGCTGAAGACAAGTCTGCAGGTGCGGTTTGGCTTCATCGATAAAATAAGGTAAAACGAAGAGGAGCTGCCACAAGTCGGTGAAACTGACTTATGACAGCTCTTTTCTTCTTGTGAAAAAACTCTCTGTTTTTTTATGTACTTATTGGAAAAATTCGAAGTTTCTTTGATACATAAAATGCTCCGTCTGTCCAATTATAGAAGCTATTTTGGACGTAAGAAATTTGTAAGTAATGAGTAAGAAAAAAGAGATTTTCATAGTATAAAATATTTATTATAGCTACTTTTAACACCTGATACTAATAGTGTGCTATAATATGAATTAGCAACAAAAAGGAAAGGAATTAGAACAATGACCTTAGAAAATACTAAAAATTTAAAAAAACAAGTTGCTCCTTTTGAAAAATCAACGATTAAAAAAAGTGTTTGGCAACTGATCAACACAATCGTGCCATTTATTATTTTATGGTACCTTGCTTATAAAAGTTTGTCAGTTTCTTATTGGTTAACATTAGTTCCAGCACTGTTAGCCGCTGGATTTATGACAAGGATTTTCATTATTTTTCATGATTGCACCCATTATTCGTTCTTTAAAAGTCGACGTGCAAATAGAATAGTTGGAACGTGTATGGGTGTTTTAACATTATTCCCATTTGATCAGTGGGGGCATGAACATTCTATTCACCACGCTACAAGTGGTAATTTGGATAAGAGGGGTACAGGGGATATTTGGACGCTTACAGTAGATGAATATGTAGCAGCACCATTTAGACTCCGTTTAGCATATCGTTTATATCGCAATCCATTCGTTATGTTTGGGTTAGGCCCGATTTATGTTTTCCTGCTTAAAAATAGATTTAACCGAAAAGGTGCTAGAAAAAAAGAACGTATGAACACTTATTTAACAAATATTTTAATCGTTGCTATTATAGGAATGCTTTGCTGGGCAATTGGATGGCAATCGTTTCTTTTAGTACATGGTTCTATATTTTTAATAGCAGGTTCAATAGGTATTTGGTTGTTTTACGTACAGCACACATTTGAGGATTCTTATTTTGAAGAGGATAAAGATTGGGAATATGTGAAAGCGGCAGTGGAAGGAAGTTCTTTTTATAAGCTTCCTAAAATTTTGCAATTCTTAACTGGTAATATTGGATTCCATCATGTTCACCATTTAAGCCCAAGAGTACCTAACTATAAACTAGAAGAGGCACACAATAATACGCTTCCGTTAAAAAATGTACCAACGATTACGCTTGCTACAAGCTTACAATCACTACGTTTCCGTCTTTGGGATGAGAAAAGTAACAATTTTGTTAGCTTTAAAGATGTCAAAAATATAATTAAAAATAATGTTTCTGTTCGAGTGAAATCTGAACTATAATTGCATCGTATATAATACTCCCCTTAATCATTTTCGATTTAAGGGGAGTTTGTGTTTAAAGAGTAGATGCCAGATAAGAAGAAAATTTACATAATTCAAATTGTAATTGAAGCAGATTAGGAATAGCTCGTACGTAAGTACAAATATAAGATGACAGTAAATGCATTATGTTAACAAATTTATAGTAAATGGGGAATCGTACAACATTATATCCAAAAATAAGAAAAGACTTGAACGGAAATTCCATTCATTTTTCTTGGTGTTCCTCATTCCATACACTTAAATAGGACGCATATTCTAATTCATCTGGATTCTTATGTAACATAGAAATGAATTCTAATTTATTTCCATCACAATCTAGAAAGTATACACTTGCAGCAGGCATCCACCTTTGGACAATTGGCTCTTGATTTCCTTTTCCTTGACTTCCTATCACTGCTATTCGACGTTCCTCTAACCACGCTTTAGAAGTCATTAAAAACTCTAAATTTACACCAAAAGCAAAATGTCTCGGCTCAAAGTCTTCAATGTTATGTACTTCCCATAGTCCAAGCATTTGTTGTTTATTTTCTCCGACCCAAAAGAAAGCCACTCTTCTTTTGGAGAGTTTTCTTGCTAACGTTAATCCTAGCTTGTTTTGATAGAAATTTATTGCGTTTTCTAAATTTCTTACATGTAAATGAGTTTCGTATATGTTCTGTATTATTATGATCATTCCTTTCTTTATTGGTAACTACCAATTAAATAGTGAATGTAATTTTAAAGTTGAAATATGTATAAGCCTAGTAATGTACATCTATATCCGATATACCTAGTTACTATTATATTGAAATTGGAATGTGATAAATCCCACTGAGGTAGTAAGTGTTTAAATGAACACTCTACTACTTTTGTAGGAGAGGGGATATATCTATTAAATTCAGATGAAATCATATTTAAATAATGAAAAACGCTATTCTTTTCGTAAGAATAGAGTTTTTTTATGTTTTTAAGTTGGTGGCCATAGGGTAGAATTTGAAAAATGAGGATTTACAAAGCTAAGAAATTTGACTCCACAAAAAAATCGATTTCCTGTGGAGTTAAAGGAATCGACTTTTTTATTTACCTTGATATATTAACGCAGCTATTAACTTAATAGTAAATAAGTATAATCCACTATTTCTCCCAAAGTTCGATCAATCGACCTTCAGGATCCTTAATCCAAATAAACTTTCCAAATTCACTGATTTCTTCTTTCTTCTCAAGAGGTACACCAATATTCTCAAGATGCTTTATAGTCTCGTTTAGATTATGTACTTCGAAATTTAACATCACTTGTTGTTCTTTTGGAAAATAATTGTCATTCTCTGTAAAGAAAGAAAAGATGGTCTCATTTCCTAACTGGGGTTTAATCACAGTTCCATTCCAATCTTCTATATCAAGTTTCAACACTTCACTGTACCATTTTTTTATAACTTCAAGATTCTTAGTTCTCCAAAATATTCCTCCAAAACCTTTTATCATCGTATCTAACTCCTGTCTATCTTTAAATATATATTAAATATATCAAAACAAAACAGTAATAGTAAGCAGAATCATCAACTTATGAATAGTAAAAATAGTAATTGTTAGTATTATAGTATTTACTACATTAACACTTTCTACAACATCATTAGCAGAACTTGAAATTTCGGGAAAGGTATAGAAATGCTCATTTTTCAACCCAAAGTTCACCTGAGCAATCCAGAACTTAAAGTGTTATAAATAATTCTTTCAATAGTAGGGGGAAATGAGAGAAGGAACGATAAAAGACCACACATGAAGTGAAACGCCATGTGTGGTCTTTTATGTATCGTCAAATATTACGAAGTCTCGCTAATTTTAGTTTCACTATGAGTGTTAGTAGAATTTCTTTTCTTAACTTTAAAGTGATAGTAAGTGTAGCAAAAGATGATAAATGGGACAGTGCAATAGATTCCAAGTCGTTGTTCTGGGATAAAAATAAGACTGATTAATATAATGCCATACAATCCAAAACCAAGAATTGGTACGAGTGGATAAAGTGGCGTTTTAAATTTTAAGTCTTCTAATTTTCCGCCGTCTGCTAAATAATGTTTGCGGAAAAAGAATTGAGAAACACAAATTGACATCCAAACAATAATGGTAATGACTCCGGAAATTGAAATGAGCCACAAGTAAACAGTTTCAGCAGCTACTACGCTTGTCAAAAGAGAAAAAGCAGAAATAGCTATCGTCATGATTAAAGCGTTGAGAGGAATCCCACGTGATGATAATTTCTTTAAAAAGGCTGGAGCCATTTCGTTTTTTGATAAAGACCAAAGCATTCGAGTAGCAGCGTATAGTCCTGAGTTTGCAACAGAAAGAACAGCAGTAAGAATAACAAAGTTCATAATATCAGCTGCATATGGAATACCGATATTATCAAAAACAGCAACGAATGGGCTCTTTGTTAATCCAGCTTCTTCCCAAGGAATTAAAGCAACAAGAACAAAGATTGCTAAGACGAAGAAAAACATCGTGCGCCATATAATATTTCTAATAGAACGAGGTAAAGTTTTTGCTGGATCTTCACTTTCACCTGCTGCGATTCCAACAAGTTCTGTACCTTGGAAGGAATAGTTGACTGTAACCATTGTTAAAAGAATAGCGGCAAGTCCATTTGGGAATAAACCACCATGATTTACGAAATTTGATAATAGCGGAGCGGGTTCGTCACCTTTTAAATCAATAAAACCGAACATAGCGGCGCCGCCAAGAATAATGAAAGCGATAATGGCAGATACTTTTATACTTGAAAACCAAAATTCTGTTTCTGCATAACTACGAGCAGATAATGCGTTAATAGTGAAGATTGTAACGCCAAATATTAAACACCAAACCCAAACAGGAATATCAGGAAACCAGCGCTGCATTGTAATGCCGGCAGTTGTAAATTCAAGACCGGTCGTATTCGCCCAGCTTAACCAATACAACCATCCGATTGTAAAGCCAGTTGCAGGATTGATGAACTTAGTGGCATATTCTTGGAAAGAACCTGAAACAGGCATGGCTACAGCAAGTTCACCAAGACATAGCATAACGAAATACATTAATAATCCACCGGCCATAAAAGCAAGTACGGATCCGCCAGGTCCAGCTTGACTTATAATAAAGCCAGATCCGTTAAATAACCCCGTTCCAATCACACCACCGAGTGCAATCATGAATAAGTGTCTACTTTTCATCGTCCGTTTTAATTCATTGTTTGTATTGCTTACTTGCGCCATTGTTTTCCTCACTTTCATAGTTGATAGAATAAAGTTTGATGTTTTTCCGTATTATGGAATGTATTCCGTGATGTGAAATCTTGTTATAATTTTCAGATAATTAAAAAGAAAAGTCAATATTTTTTTGTTTGCGTTTTCAATTCTTTGTTAGTGATATGTTTTTATTGTTAGAAAATTAAATAAATAGATTGATTTCATTTCGAATGTTTGCTAAATTGATAGTTAATTAAGCATACTAACATATTACGAGTAAAGTTGAGGCGAGTTATGGTACAGTCCATTGATCGAGCGATAAGTATTATTAAATTATTGAATTCTACAAATGAAAAAGAGTATTGGGCTATTTCTGATATAGCTGATGGAACACATCTCCCGGTTAGTACAGTACATAGATTACTTAACTCTTTAATGGAGCATGGGTTAGTTACACAAATTTCAGAGACAAAACAGTACAAAATTGGACCAATGTGGATGGAAATAGGGTTACGTCAATTGGAGAAGGTAGACTACAGATCTGTTGCAAGAGAAGTGATGAAACGTTTAGCTGCTGAAGTGGAGGAAAGTGTCTATTTAAATATTCCAAACGGAACACATTCTATTATCATTGAAAGAATTGATAGTCCTTTAAAAATTCGAGTTATCGATAATCTAGGGGAACAAATTCCACTTTCAATTGGTGCCGCAAATAAAACGATGCTTGCCAATATGAAAACGAATGAAATGGAACATATTGTAGAAAATTTACTTTCTTCATTACCAGAACAAAAGCAAATTCTTCTTAATCAAATAAAGCAAATAAAAAATGAAGGATATGCTGTCAGTTATGGTGAAAAAACAGAAGGGACAGCTTCAGTAGCTGCACCTATTATCGGATTTAATCATAAAGTAGTAGGAGCATTAAGTGTTGGGTTAATTAGTCATCGTATTAATGATGATCGACTATCTTTTCTTATTAGCAAGGTAAAACAAGCGGCTCATGAAATATCAATAAAAATCGGCAGTACATCAGAACTATAATTTTGATAGCTGTCGTCATTTTTTTTATTCATATACTGGAATTAGTTTTCATAATGCGGAAAAATAGGGGGATTTATATGTCAAAGTGGCAATCAAAAGAACAATTGATTCAATTATTAAGCGGTCTTGTTGAAATTCCTAGTATTACCGGTTCAGAAGCTGAAGTAATATTGCCAGACTTTGTTGTGGAACAGTTATCTGATTTACAGTACTTCAAAGAAAACCCGCATCATTTACAAAAAAATCCGACAGGGGACGGACGATATTTTGTTACAGCACTAGTAAAGAAAAGCGATAGTACAAAAAATACTGTAATTCTAGTAAGTCACTTTGATGTTGTAGATGTACAAGATTACGGAGTGTGGAAAGAAGATGCATTTAATCCTAAAAAGTTAACATCTATGTTTTATTCTCATAAAGATGAACTTCCAGACCATGTACGTGAAGATATAGAACATGGAGAATGGCTGTTTGGTAGAGGAACAATGGATATGAAATGCGGCCTCGCATTACAAATGGCAATGATTGAACAAGCATGTGAAGGAAGATTCGATGGGAATGTTCTTTTATTGGCTGTACCAGATGAAGAAGTGAATTCTATAGGGATGAGGGCGGCTGTTCCGAGATTGTTAGATTTAGCAAGAGAGCATAACTTAGATTATAAAACGGTCTTAAACTCAGAGCCTATGTTTTCAAGACATCCTGGTGACCAAAATAAGTATATTTACACTGGCTCTATTGGTAAAGTGTTACCTGGTTTTCTTTGCTATGGAAAAGAGACACATGTAGGTGAACCTTTTGCAGGCTTAAATGGGAGTTATATGGCCTCATTAATAACAGCAGAATTAGAGTTAAACACAGACCTTTGTGATATTGTAGAAGGGGAAGCGAGTCCTCCGCCAACTAACTTACTTCAAAGGGACTTAAAGGAGGATTATTCTGTACAAATTCCGCATCGTGCAGTTACATTATTTAATTTGTTTTTATTAGAAAAATCAATGACAGATGTAGTTTCATTGTTACGTCAAAAAGTAACGAAAGTAGCAGAGAAAATAGAAGAGTCGTATGAAAAACATGCATATCGTTTTTCTAAATATAATCCATTTATACCACCTAATCTTAAAGTAAATGTATTAACTTATGAAGAGCTTATCACATATGCAATTGAGCAACATGGACAAGAAAAAATAAATCATATTCAATCTAATATTATAAAAAATAGAGAAGATAAAGATGATCGTGCGGTAACGATTGATTTAGTAGATAAATTAGCGATTTTATGTAAAGAAAAGGCACCGATGATTGTACTTTTCTTCGCTCCGCCGTACTATCCAGCTGTGAGTTCGCGCAACAATCCTTTAATAAAAGAGGTAGTTGTAGAAATGGAAAAGTATGCACACTACAATCATAAGATTACATTTGAAAACCAAAATTATTTTGGGGGGATTTCAGATTTAAGCTATGTAGGCTTGCAGTATCCACTGGATTCAATGAGTTCTCTTGTAGACAATATGCCATTATGGGATAAAGGTTATTCAATTCCACTTCAGGAATTAGAAGAGTTTGATGTTCCAGTATTAAATATGGGGCCGGTAGGAAAAGATGCACATCAATGGACAGAACGTCTAGATGTAAACTACGCATTTGAAACACTAATAGATATGTTACCGAAATGCATTGAAAAATTATTAGTTTCTAATAAAATTACACAATCATAGTAGGGAATAGGTAAGGGATAAAACAGAACCTTTAAAGAAGATTCGAATGAAATTATTTTAATATAATTAAAAAGCGGAACGGCCAAGCTCAATTTTATATGAGTTTGGCCGTTTATCATGTAGTGAATTTTTAATTAAAATTATGTGAATTCATAGCTAACGTAATCTCTTTTATAGTTTTATTTTTTAGTTTGACCAGATAGTTCAACAGACTTTTGCGTACAACGTTGCATAGCTGAAATAATCGCTGTTCGTAATCCTTTTTCCTCTAATGTTGCTACAGCTTCTATTGTCGTTCCACCAGGAGAACAAACCATATCTTTCAATTCACCTGGATGTATTCCTGTTTCTAGTACCATTTTTGCAGAGCCTAACACAGCTTGAGCAGCGAATTTATATGCTTGATTTCTTGGCATACCATCTAGTACAGCAGCATCTGCCATCGCTTCTATAATCATATATACATAAGCTGGTGAAGAACCACTTACAGATGTTACAACATCCATTAATTTTTCACTTACGATCTCTGTTTGACCAAAACTATTGAAAATGTTTAGTACATCTTCTAAATCTTTTTCTGTCACCATTTCATTAGGGCATAATGCAGACATTCCTTCTCCAACAAGAGCAGGAGTATTAGGCATTACTCTTACAACCTTTAATTTTTTATTAAAGGCATTTTCAGTACTTTCAATACTTTTCCCAGCAGCGATCGTAATGATGATAGCATCGTTTTTGATTACTTCTTTTATTTCATTAATTATTGATGCGTATAGGTCTGGTTTGATTGATAAAATTAAAATATCAGCATTTTTAGCTACTTTATTGTTGTCGGTAGTTGTAGTTAGCCCATATTTTTCACTAGCATTTTTTAAATTAGCAGTGTTTAAATCTGAACAAATAATATGATTTGAAGACACTATATTTTTGTTTATCATTCCGCCAATCATAGCCATTCCCATATTTCCGCAACCGATGAATCCAATTTGTTTATCCATAATAACTCAATCTTGCTCCTTTTATAATCAATTATATCGGTTTGATATTATTTTCTTAGAATAAGAATAACATCCCTGTGCAATATAAAGAAACATTCTAAGAGAATATATTCCTTTTTGCAACACTAAAAGATAAAAATTAATTATATTCGACATTATGTAAATATATACACTATAATTTAAGATTTTATGTTTATGAATATGAGTTAAACTTATATCATTTTGTATTTTCATTCAGTAGGGCGATAATTTCATACAAATAACTTGTGGCTCTATTTATTTTTTAAAATACCTCTTGACACCGAATCGAACTATATCGCATAATATAAAAAAATTAGATTGAAAATCGTTGAAGGGAATTAGTACATATGTCTTCTTGCGAAAGAGAGTGGAATTCACCGGCTGAAAGATTCCTCGTATAGAATATATCGAACCTATCCCTGAGTCTTAAATGAAAGTTTAGGCGTTCGCCTGCGTTATAGGCACCAAGTGGATATCTATGTATATCAATTAAGGTGGTACCGCGGAACAATGACCGTTTCGTCCTTTTTATTTTATTAAGGGCGAAGCGGTCATTTTTATTTTGCTCTTAAATACTTCAGTGCAGCATTGATGAGAATAGATATAGTTACAAAGTGAATGAAGTGTAATTTATAAAAAACTTTGATTTTAGACTTGGAGGATAAAAAAGTGAAAAAACAACGAGTTGTTGTAAAGATTGGGAGTAGTTCCTTGGCAGATAGTCACGGAGGCATCTCTACAGAACAGCTTTCAGATCACGTTGCCGCATTGGCTCGGTTGAAAGCTGATGGGCACGAGGTTGTGTTAATTACATCTGGAGCCGTCGCTGCAGGTTTTTCAGCGCTAGGATATCCTAGCAGACCTGTAACGATTAAAGGGAAACAGGCTGCAGCAGCTGTCGGACAAAGTTTGTTAATGCAGGCGTACACGGAGGAATTCCGTAAATATGGCATCGTTACTGCGCAACTTTTGTTGACGAGAAGTGATTTTTCTAGAAAAGAACAGTATAGTAATGCTTACGCTACGTTAGGAGAATTATTAAACCGTTCCGCTCTTCCAATTATTAATGAAAATGATTCCATCTCTTTAGAGGAGCTGACGTTCGGTGATAATGATATGCTGTCAGCTTTAGTAAGCGGGCTTGTTTCGGCGGATATGCTTATGATCTTTACAGATGTGAACGGGTTATATGACAAAAATCCTCAGAAAAATGCGGATGCAAAAAAATATTATTTTCTTCCTGAAGTTACGGAAGAAATTTCTTCTCTTGCAGGAGATGCTGGCTCAAAACTTGGGACTGGCGGTATGAAATCAAAAATCGATGCTGCAAAGACAGCACTCTCTCTTGGTGTGAGTGTATTTATCGGAACAGGACGTGGACAGGAAAAGTTTGTAGATGTTTTGAAGGGTAAGGGTGATGGAACGTATGTCGGTAATGCTCCTCAAAAAGAAATGAAGATGAACAAGCAATGGATTGCCTTGCATTCGCTTGTTAGCGGACAAATTGAAGTAGATGCTGGGGCAGCTACTGCCATCATTCAGCATGGTAAGAGTTTACTTCCAGCTGGTGTTACGAATGTATCAGGATTTTTCCAAGTGGGTGAAGTTGTAGAGGTTGTAACGCAACAAGGGCGCGTAATAGGAAAAGGACAATGCACATATAGTGCAGAGGAACTAAGAGATGTAAAAGGTATGCAAAGCCAAGATATTCAAGTAAGAGGCGAGAGACATAGTTATGAAGTCATCCATAGGGATCATTGGGTTTCACTTTAAAAAGGAGGAAATAAAAATGAATGAAGTGTTGGCAAAGGGGATAAAAGCAAAAGAGGTTGTTAGGGAACTTGTACTAAAATCTACAAATCAAAAAAACGAAGCACTTGCTGCAATTGCAAATCAATTAATAAGTGAAACAGCTTATATTTTAGAGGAAAACAAACGGGATATAGAAGAAGGTAAGGCAAAAGGGTTTTCTGATTCTCTCCTTGATCGCCTTATGCTGAATGAACAGCGTATTGTTGATATGACAGAAGGGATTAAGCAGCTAATTGAATTACGTGATCCTGTAGGAGAATGTGTAAGTGCATGGGAAAGGCCAAATGGACTATCTATTCAGGAAATGCGCGTACCACTTGGTGTTGTTGGGATGATTTATGAGGCAAGACCGAATGTAACAGTGGATGCTGCTACAATTTGTTTGAAAACAGGAAACGCAGTCATATTACGTGGTAGTTCTTCTGCTATTCATTCTAATAAAGCGATCGTTGCCGTTATTCACAGGGCGCTCAAACAAACAAGCTTACCTCAAGAAAGCGTCCAGCTTATAGAAGATACAACGCGAGATAGCGCAAAGCAGTTGTTTACAATGAAGGATTATCTAGACGTTCTTATTCCAAGAGGTGGCAAACAATTAATCGATACTGTTGTGAGAGAAGCGTCTGTTCCAGTACTTGAAACAGGTGCGGGAAATTGTCATATATTCATTGATGAAACAGCGGATAAACAAATGGCATTGGATATTATTATAAATGCAAAAACGCAGCGTCCATCTGTATGTAATGCGATTGAAACGATTGTTCTTCATGAGAAGTGGGCAGAGAAATATGGTAGCGAGTTGTTTTCTTCTTTGAAGGATAGAGGTGTGGAGCTACGTGGTGATCAAAAAGCATTTGCAATGGATTCTTCAATTGTACTTGCTTCAGAAGAAGACTGGGGGACAGAATTTTTATCTCTTACACTAGCAGTGAAAGTGGTTTCCACTGTTGAAGAAGCGATTCATCATATAAATACGTATGGATCTATGCATTCTGAAGCAATTATTACTGAAAACGAGGAAAACGTCAGCAAGTTTTTTACTTCTGTAGATGCCGCGGCACTTTATCATAATGCATCGACTCGTTTTACAGATGGATCCGAATTTGGATTCGGAGCGGAAATTGGTATCAGTACACAAAAGTTACACGTAAGAGGCCCAATGGGGCTTCCAGCATTAACTTCTACAAAATATGTGATTCGTGGAAATGGACAAATTCGAAAATAATAATAAAAGACACTCAATTGGCTTGGGTGTCTTTTATTATAAAAATTATTTACCATACAAATAGCCCAACGAGCATAGCGCTTAATAAAGAAACAGCCATCCCGCTAACAAGAAGCTTCCAAACATTTTTACCGATGATTGATGATTTTTCTCCGCCAAATAATGAATTGTAAGTTCCGTAAATCATACCTACTGTACTAAAGTTAGCAAAAGAAGCTAGAAATGTCGTTGCAACCGCAACCGTATGCGGTTGTAGCGACTTTAAGTTTGATTTTAAATCCATCATTGCAACAAATTCATTCGTCGTTATTTTGATCCCCATTAATTCAGCTACGTACATAGCATCACTGCCTGATAAACCGAGTAAAAATGCAAAAGGACTAAAGATAATGGAGAAGATTTTTTGAATTGTTAACCCCGTTACAAAAAATCCTAAAATCCCATTTAAACATGCTGTTAAAGCTACATAACCAATTACCATAGCTAAAATAACGATAACCATATTCATCCCAACTAACATACTGTTTGAAATAGTAGAAAAGAAATCCTTTTTTTCATGTTTTGAAGGTGTGTAAACAACGTCTTCTTCTTTCGAAACTTCCACAGGATTTAATACATTGGCTAAAATTAATGCGTTAATACAGTTTAATGGGATTGCGCTGAAAATATATGTTGCTGGAACCATTGATAAATAAGCACCAAGAATGGATCCGCTAACGCTACTCATACTCATAATTCCAAAAGTTAATAATCGATTTTCTTTTAAAACAGATAATTGATCACGAACAACCGCAAGTGCTTCGGTGTTTCCTAAAAACATCATTTGAATCGAAAAGAAACTTTCTAACTTTGGTAAACGAGAAATCTTTGAAATAACTGCACCTACTTTATCAATAATCCAAGTTAAGATTCCAAAATAAGAAAGAATATCAAAGAACGTGATAACAAAAATGATAGGAAGTAACGCGCTAAAGAAGAAATCAATGTGTGGACTGTCCATAGCGGAAGGAAATGCAAATCGAATTCCTTCATTCGCACATGCCAGTAGCCAACTGAAAAATGACGCAATTTTATTAATGATAATACTGCCTAGCTTTGTGCCCAACATAAACCACGTAATAAAAAGCTCCAATATGATGAGGATTACAATTGGTCTCCATTTTATATGTTTTTTATTAGGCGAACATAAGAAAACGATTAATATGACAACGAAAATCCCTAACATATTTAATATGAAATGCATGTCAACCACTCCTTGAGCTTTATTATTTGTATATAAAAAAGCTCTTATTCTTCTTAATTTAGAATGAATGTGGTTTAATTTATATTTTTGTAAATTCTAAAAGAATAGAAGGTAAAATTCGATAAAGATAGAATTTAATACATAGCAAACAAGGAGGGGATAAAAATGGAGGTCTATCACATAAAGAGTAAAAAGAGGGAAACATACAACGTTCAGGTGAAATATTCGATACTTTTCGAATGTGCACTTGGCATTGCAGCAATTACTCATAAAAGGTTAATTGATACTCTTGAAAAGACTGAAAGTGAATGGAAAGGAATTAGACAATCATTAACAGATGAGATGGAAGAACACTTACAGTTTGTAGAAGAACATAATACGTGGAAAGCATTGCTTCAGTTATTGTATGAAGAGGATTTTCAAGATTTATCGCAGTTTAATTTTAAAATTGATTTACTTTCAGAAGAAGGTTTGAAGTATATATGTTTACCGTTTTTAGGAGAGAAGTACCAAGAAAAAAGAACTTTAGCGGCAAGTGGAAACGTAACTGCAATACATGAACTAATGGAACTGACACAAGAACATCAGTTTTTCTCTACGTATATTCGTTTTATATGTGATGTTGATGTCCAAGTGCTGAAATCTCATTTAATTGCTGTTATGACAGGTTGGTATGAGAGTGTAATTAAGAAAGAGGAAGAAGAAATACTTTCTATATTAAAACGAGATTATGAAGCAAAAAATGAAATGAATAAAAAGATGAAGCCGGAAGAGTTTGTCGAATGGGCGACTGGCGGAGTGAACTATATGCCAGAGCCAAGTGTTCATCACGTACTTCTTATTCCGCAAATGACGTACAGACCGTGGAATATTGAAGCAGATATTGAAGATACGAAAGTATTTCATTATCCAGTTGCGAATGAAAGCATTCATCCTGAAGATTCGTATGAACCGAATTATTTTTTAGTTCAAAAACATAAGGCTCTTGGGGATGAAGCGAGATTGCGAATTGTAAAAATGTTGTTTGAAAAAGAACGTACTTTACAGGAAATAACGGAAAGATTGCAGCTTGGTAAATCGACAGTACACCATCATTTGAAATTGTTACGTGCAGCGAAGTTAGTTGATATACATGACGGAAAATATGTATTAAGGAAGAAAGCAGTACAGTCGTTAGCAAAAGAATTAGAAGCGTTTTTGAATAGATAATATGCAACAAGAATGTACATAAAGGGAGGAATTTAAGAGAAAAGTTGGTGAGCTATAGTGAAGAGTGTATTGAAAAATCGTTCTTTCTTTTTTATGTGGATTGGTAGTGCAATCTCAGAATTAGGAGGGGCTTTCGGAACGTTATGTAATTCAATTCTAGTATATGAATTAACAGGATCGGAAATGGCTTTAAGTAGTATGTGGCTATTATATTTCATCCCATCACTCATATTGCAATTAATAAGTGGCCCATTTATTGATAAATGGAGCCGGAAGTGGATTATGATTTGTTCACAATGGATACGAGCGTCCGTATTCTTATTACCTTTGGTGATGCTAGTTACAGGTAGTATAGAAGTTTGGCACATTTATGTTGTTCAAATTGTAGTAGGACTTATTACACCACTTTATACACCTGCAAGTCAAGCAATTACACCGAGCATTGTAGGGAAAGAACAACTTCAAGATGCAAATGCGTACATTGATGGAATGACTCGCCTTATGATGTTTCTTGCGCCAGTATTAGGCGGAGTAGTCATTCATTTGATTGGAACAGAACTTACATTATCTTTCGTATGTATTTGTCTATTTGTTAGTGGTGCTTTCTTATTTTATATAAAAGAAAATAGAACGTCGCAACCTATTCGGAAAACGTGGCTAGAACAATTTCTTCACGGTTTTACATATTTTTTCACAAAACCAATCATCGTTTGGCTCGGTATATTTCTTACTTTCGTGCAATTTGGAGTTGGGGTAACGATGGTCACAAATCTTCCTTATATAAAAGACGAGCTATCAGCGGGATATGCGGAATATGGTTATTTTATGGCCGGATTCCCACTTGGCTATGTAGTTGGATCTATACTAGTCGGAAAAGTAACATATAAAAGCCGGCGTATACTTATGCTCGGAGGATTGTTTATAGGGGGACTCACATACATTTCATTAGGATTCAATCATAGTATTATCATTGCAATAATAATTGAAGTAATAGCAGGGATTTGTATTGCATTTTTCAATGTTCATAACACGACAATATGCCAACAAACCGTCCCAAATAATATGATAGGGCAAGTATTTTCAGTGCGTTTATTTTTTATACGATCCGCTATGCCATTAGGTGTGTTAGTAGGGGGAATATTGAGTGAAATGTGGGGAGTAAGAGCGCTATATGTAATCATCGGTGCAATTATATGTGTTACATCTTTAATAGGGATGTTACTTCCATATTTCAAATTTTTAGATGAGGCGATAGAAAAGAAATCAGCATAATTCAAAAAATTAAAACTTTACAATTGAAAATAATTATCATAATCAATTATAATAGAAGAATACTAGTATTCGTATAACAAAGAGGGAGTGGGATATATGTTTATCGAAACGAAAACATTTACAGTAAAAGAAGGTACATCAAATATAGTTGTAGAACGTTTCACTGGAGAAGGTATTATTGAAAAATTTGAAGGCTTCATCGATTTAAGTGTTCTTGTGAAAAAAGTAAGACGCGGCGACGAAGAAGTTGTCGTAATGATTCGCTGGGAATCTGAAGAAGCATGGAAAAACTGGGAAACAAGTGAAGAACATTTAGCTGGACATAGAGCAGGCCGTGGTAAACCAAAACCAGATCATATTATTAATGTGGATCATGCAGTTTATTATGTAAAATCATCGAAAGCGGCTTATCAGCAGTCGTAATATATAAGTAGAGGATACATGTTGTAGAAGCAAACATGTATCCTCTTTTTTATTACTGGGGGGATGTAAATGATAGGAAATCTTTCATTCATTAAAAAAATGTTCTAGGATATAGAAAAAAATATTAGACTTATAAAGCATAGTCTTAGATGGAACGCTTGAATATCTTACCTTACATATTTAAGGGTTATGAAAATGAGTCTATATCCCTTCTGTTTAAAAGGAGATGAGTACATGAAGCTGAATCATTTAAATTTATGTGTTGATGATTTATCAGAAGCGAGACATTTCTTTGAAACATTTTTTGATTTTCAATTTTTGGAACAAAAAGGGAAAGCACTTGTAGTTATGAGTGATGAGAGTGGATTTATACTTGTGCTAAGTGATCCAAAAGCATTTAAAGGGAATAAGGAAGTTACGTATCCGGAAGCTTTTCATATTGGTTTTTTAGTGGATACTTCAAATGAAGTTGATCAAGCGTATAATCGTTTAGTAGCAGGCGGCATTGAAATAGATAAGGAACCTTATTCGATGCGAGGTAGTAGTTATGGTTTTTATTTTACAGTATTTAATGGCTTATTAATTGAAGTGTCTTGTCTTGATTATAGAGAAGGTAAGAAAGTTTCAAAGCTTAATAGTAATCACCAAGAGTAATCATTTGAAGGTGCATATTTAGCCCCTTATCCAGTTTGGAAAGGGGCTTGTTTATTTTATTACCTTATTTATCTTACTATTTGTGGATTGAGTAAAGTCTCACTTTATTTGTCTATCTGAATTTCAAATTCAAGCACAGCTTGATCTTTCCTAAACGGCATACTGAGTTCTTTAAATCGTAAGCTTATTCCAGACAAATTATCAGGAAGGACAGGAGATATAACGAATTGATGATTCATATGTCCATCGGTGCCGCCACCACCTTCTGACCAGCAATCGTATGTATCATCTATTAATAATTGGAAGAAACTATGAGGCTTATTTTCAATAAAATCTTCATCCGTGGAATCCCAATCGCTATATAAATAAACTATACTAGCATTTGCATATTGCCGAATAAAAGTTACAGTATACATGACGCCATTATGTTCATAAGTTTTAAAAACAGGTACATGTTTTTTGAAGCCAGTTGGTTCAACGCGAGGTTTAAATTCTTCTTCATCCATCATGGAAGAGAATAATGAGTTTAGATAGTCTGGATAGAATTCGTATTGCTTAGCCCATTTATAAATCGCTTCATCATGTGGAAAACCTGGGTCATCACCTGAAAGTTCTTTTCGTTCTTTTAATAGGGCGCAAATTTTTTCATCAATAGAGTATAAGCGTTCATCGTAATGATCGGTAGGACGTTCGAAAGTCATTCTTCGCATAATCATTCCTCCTTTACTTTATTTTAACAAAAAAGACAGACTAATAAATAGTCTGTCTTTTCACATTAATTCTTCACATCATCATAAAGTTCAAGTGCCTCTTTCACATTCAATCCATTTTTCACAATACCATGTATTGCTTGAATCATCGCAGCTGGGTGCTCGGATTGCCATATGTTTCGGCCCATGTCTACTCCGATAGCGCCTTCTTGCAATGCATTGTACGTAATGTTTAATGCGTCTTCAATTGAATCTAGTTTTGGGCCACCCGCGATGACGACTGGGGCAGGGCATGTGCTCGTTATTTTTTCGAATCCTTCGCAGTAATACGTTTTAATAATATCAGCACCCATTTCAACACATACGCGGGAAGCAAGTGCTAGAAAGCGAGCTTCACGTTTTTGTAATTCCTTTGCGACTGCGGTAATGCCGAGTACTGGTAGGCCGTAATCATGAGCTTCAGAAACTACATTTGCGAGATTTGTAACAGTTTGTGTTTCATAGTCTGATCCGACAAAAACAGAAACGCCAACGCCAATTGCGTTTTGCTTCACTGCTTCCTTCACAGGTGTAACAATTGTTTCATTCGCTAAATCTTTACCGACGACAGTAGCGCCACCGGATACACGCATAACCATCGGTGTGCTGCAGTTTTCAGGAATACAGGAGCTAAGTACACCGCGTGTTAAAAAGAGGGAGTCTGTATAAGGAAGTAAGTTTTTAACTGTTTCAAGTGGTTGTTCTAGCCCGTGAATTGGCCCTAAAAAGTAGCCGTGATCTATTGCTAACATAACCGCTCTACCATCAGGTAAAATTGTATTTAATCGATTTTTAAATCCCCAAGTCATTCAAAATCACTCCTTCGTTAATGTTGGATTTTCCGTTTGTACAGTATCTTTATTTGGTAAATGTGGTGACTTAATAAAAACAGCTTTAAAAGGTTTGTCAGAATGGTTAATAAGATAGTGAGATTCATGAGGACGAACTTGCAGGACATCACCTTGTTTAATTGGAACTCTTTCATTATTCACATAGAAATCTATTTCACCTTCTAATGCATAAAAGACCTCTTCGCACGTCGTATGATAATGGTTTTGAAACTCCTGGCCCGGTTGAATGACAACAAGGCCAAGATCAATATTTGGACCTTGTATTAAATATTTCGGCCCGTTATCACCGAAGCGATAGGAGAAGTCATTTTCATTCGCTTTTAACATACAGTTCACTCCTTTATGTAATGTGTTACAGTGCACCAGGCGCAATCCACATATGTGAGGTGAGCCCTTTATCAGCTAAAGCGAGCTGACTGTCATATACAGTTTTCCATGTTTCATAGAACTCTTTATATAGTTCGTGATTTTCAGTGATTGGTTCAAATGTATTTTCCCACTGTACAAATTGTTCGGCAGTCTCTTCCATAGATGAATATATGCCAGCGCCAACTCCAGCAGCAATTGCAGTTCCTAAAGCAGCTGCTTCTTTCACAACGGGTACTTTTACAGGAATGCCGAGTACGTCTGATAGAATTTGTGGCCATAGTTTCCCTTTAGCGGCACCGCCAGCAAAAACAACTTCAGAAGGGAATGTACCAGTAAGATTTTCAATTAGTTTTAAGTTTCCAAGTGTAACGAAGGCCGCATTTTCTTCAATAGCACGGAACATTTCCTTTTTTCCGCATTTGTCAGCGTCTAAACTTAAATTTAAGAATGAAGGTGCGGCATGACGCCAAGAAATGTAGTTCATAACGTTTGAAAAAGTAGGGATAATACCATATGAACCGACAGGTACGTCTTTCGCTTGTTCTTCTAATAATTCATAAGCGTCTACACCGAGTTTTTCAGCGAACTTTTTTTCTTCTTGGCAAAAAGCGTCTCGAAACCAACGCATAACGAGGCCAGGGAAAAAGGCAATCGTTTCATATTGCCAAAGGTTCGGAACGACGTGACAATTTACTCGAATTGCAGCATTTGGATCCGTTGTTGACTCTGTAATATTCACTTCCTGTTGCCAAAAGCTGCCGCCGCATATTAAAGTTTGATTTGGCTTTACGACTCCAGTCCCGAGTGCTGCCATTTGAGCATCACCGCCACCAGCGACGACAGGAATCCCTTCAAGTAAACCAGTTAGTGCTGCACACTCTTTTGTAACATTACCAATTACAGTGCCAGCTTCATTTACTTTTGGTGAAAATGGCAACGTTATACCACATTCTTTAGCGACTTCGTTATCCCAATTTCTATTTTGTAAATCAAAGATTCCGGACGTACAACCGTTGGAAGGATCGATTTGCAGTACGCCGCTTAATTTATACAAAATCCAATCATTTAACATCGAAAAGGATTGAATATTGTTGTAGATGTCTGGTTCATGTTTTTTAATCCAAAGTAGACGTGGTAAAGCACCTAATGAAAAAGTTTGCCCAGATTTTCTGTATAAATCTTCTTCAAGATGTGAGCGGATTTCTTTTAGCTCACTAACTTCAGCGGATGCACGGCCATCAACATTTGCACATGCCCATATTTCTTGCCCATTTTTATCATATAAAACAAAACCTTCTCGCATACTTGTAGCGCTAATAGCTTGAATAGAAGAGGGAAGTATATTACTTTTTTGCAGAACTTCTTTCGTACACTGTTGTACAAGTTGCCAGTTTTCTTCTACATCAAAATTCATAGAACCGGGGTAACGAGGATCAGTTTTATGAACCCATTCTTTTTGACTTACTGCAATTTGATTGCCATGTAAATCAAAAAGAACAGCTCGAATGCTTCCTGTACCAGCATCGAAAGCTAATAAAGTAGACATTAAGAATCACCTTCCTTTCTTAATAAGGAGAGCGCAGTTTCTTCATCAGTAATTAATGTATGAATAAATTTCCCTTTTAAAGCCCCATAAATGGCATCTATCTTTTGAGTACCTCCAGCCACACCAATGACATGCTTCATGCTGCGAAGAATCGTAAGTGGTGTGCCAATTAGACGATTATGATGCGAGAGCTCTAATAACTCACCATTCGTATTATAAAACTGTCCTAAAATATCGCCCGCTCCGTTTTGACTTCGAATATATGTCATTTCACGTAGCGTTAATTTTTCTTCTTTTACAATCGTAGCGTCTTGAGATAACCCGCCAATACCGACAACTGCCGTATGTGCAAGTGAAGCGACATGAAGCATATCTTTCACACTTGGTTCTGATAAAATACTTTGTGCCATTTCAGTAGAAGATGCTAGAAAAGGAGTAGGAATAATATGAAGATCACCTTGCATGTAGTGTAAATAGTTTTGTTTTCTTGGAAGATAGTGGTTTACTCCGCCTGTTAGCGTTACGAATGAAAGATTAATAGAACTTTCAAAATGAATGTTTTCTAGCATTTTACTTATTGTTTCACCCCAGCCGATGCCGAGTAAATCACCTTGTTGGAGATGAGTCTCTAAATATTGTGCAGCGGCTTTTCCGAGAGAAGTAGCATAATTGTCTATTGGAGTAGGGATAATAAAGGCATCTTTCAAGTGGAACTTTTTCATTAAGTCACGTTCAATGCTCAAGCAATGCAAACCGGTTCCTTTTACGTGAAATGTAACGATACCTTCACTGCGTGCCTTATCTAATAACCGGACGACTTTATTTCTTGAAATATGAAGAAGTGAAGCAATCTCTTGTTGTGTTAATTGATCTTTATAATAGTACCAGGCTACTTTAGTTAATAAATTTTCTTCAAAGTTCAGCTGTGACATACTCTTCATCCCTTTCAACAATTGACCAATGCTTAAACATATGTGTCACATATTTTGTTTATTCCAGTTGAAACGATTAATAGTACATTGAAAAAAGTGTTCTAGATATGAAAAAAGGAATATACAATGCTACAAAACAAGTAGAACAAATAATCATTTTCTCAAAAAATGTTCTGGGTAAAGGCAGGTGACATCATGTGGAGAATGTGCCCTTATTACAAGTGAAGAAAATGAGTAAGGCGTTTTCGAATCAACTTGTGCTAAAGGAAGTGAACTTACAAGTAGAGCATGGTGATATATACGCTTTAGTTGGTGGAAATGGCGCCGGGAAATCGACATTAATGAAAATATTAACGGGGTTATATTCGTATGATAGTGGAGAAATGTATGTGAAAGGAAAGAGACAGCAGTTTGCAAATCCAAAAGAAGCACACCAAGAAGGGATTTATTTAATACCACAAGAACCGCTCATTTTTCCTCATATGACCATTGAAGAAAATATATGTATTGGATTAGAGGGGAATAGAAAGAAACTAAAAGTAAAAGTTCAGCAATTAATTAACAGTTTAAGTTGGGATATTGATCTTAATGAACAGGGAGGATCGTTATCCATTGCGCAGCAACAGTTAGTAGAAATCATTAGAGGATTAATACGAGACGCTGAGATTCTTATTTTAGATGAGCCAACATCGACATTAACAACTCATGAAATTAAGAGTCTTTTTGTGCTGATGAAAAGCTTGCAAGAAAAAGGAATTGGGATGATTTATATTACGCATCGTTTTCCAGAAATCTTTGAAATTGCAAACAAAGTAGCAATACTACGTGATGGAATGGTTGTAAGCCAAGGTGATGTATGTGACTATACATATGACATGCTGATGGAAGGACTATTGCCAAAAGGATATAAACAGAAAGAGAAAATAGAAGTAGTTCAAGAGACAGCAAAGACGAAAAAAATATTAGAAGTGGTTGATATAAATGGTCACGCATTCGAAAATATATCATTCACTGTACATGCGGGAGAGGTTGTAGGTGTTGCTGGCATTATAGGATCTGGCAGAACGGAATTAGCAGAAGCGATATTTGGATTGAAAACTATAAAATCAGGGTCTATCTTATTAGATGGAAAATCAATTGATACGTGTTCTTTGCATAAAAGGCTAGACGAAGGACTAGTTTATGTGCCAGAGGATAGGGCGAGGAATGGAATTTTCTCAATTGCTTCTGTTAAAGAAAATATTTCAGCAGCAAGTTTACAGCAAAATAATCGCTTTTTTATAAATCAAGAAAAAGAAAGCGCTTTAGTTAATTTGTTTATAGAACAATTCCGAATTGTTGTACAGAATATGAATGAAGAACTCGCATCTTTATCGGGAGGAAATCAGCAAAAAGTCGTACTTGCGAAGTATCTCGCATGTAATCCGAAAATTATTATTCTTGATGAACCGACTCGCGGAATTGATGTGAAAGCAAGGCTTGAAGTGTATGAGACGATAGAAAAAATGAAAAAGGAAGGACTTGCAATTTTATTAATCTCTTCAGATGTTGAAGAAATTGTTCAATTAGTAAACCGTGTATATGTAATGAGAAATGGACGATTTGTTTCTCATATGGAAAAAGAACAACTGAGTGTGAATGAAGTTACACGCCTTGCAAACGGAGGTGTAGCGAAATGAAACGTATGTTAAAAATGCATGAAACGTCTATCATACTGTTACTACTAATGTATATAGCTATTGTAGGAATGATAAACCCTAGTTTTATTCAATTTAATTCATTATCTTTAATGATGAAATCTAGCGTTATTTTAGTCGTGCTAGCAATTGGCCAATCGTTCGTCTTATTTACGAAAAATATAGATGTATCAGTTGGTTCAAGCATGGGGTTAAGTGCAGCAGTTTGCGGAATGATGTTAACGAATGGGGATAGTGCATTCTTGTCGATATTTGTAGCTATTATACTTGGGGCCATTATCGGTTTCGTAAATGGTATTGGAGTTGCGAAGTTTCGGGTACCAGCCATTATTATGACATTAGGCATGTTAGGAATTGTTAGAGGTGCAATGTTAATTTTCACAGGCGGGAAGTGGATTGAAGATATTCCAAACGATTTTAAGCAGCTGTCATCTATCATCATTCTTGGTTTACCTATAACTGTATGGTTCGTTTTTATTATTTTACTACTACTATACTTCTTTTTAAGAAAAGTGCCATTGGGAAGATACTTTTATGCAGTAGGTGATAATGAAGATGGCGCGAGGCTTATTGGTATACCTGTTAATAAAGTGAAGATATATGCGTTTATGATTTCAGGCATAAGCGCTGCGCTCGCTGGTTGCATATTTGTTATGAATATCGGGTTCGTCCCAAATCAAACAGGTACAGGATTAGAATTACAAGTAATCGCAGCCGCTGTACTAGGAGGAATTCATTTAAAAGGAGGAACAGGTTCTATATTTGGAGCTGCATTAGGAGCGTTATTTTTAGAAACAATAAGCAGCTCACTCGTCTTTTTAAAAATACCAGCATTTTGGAATAATGCCATTTCAGGCTTTTTATTATTACTCATCATCATATTAGATAGTGTTATGAAAAAGTGGAAGGCAAAAAGGAGGATGAATCTATGAAGTATTTATATAGATGGGAAGGGGTTCTAATTGTATTACTTCTTATAGAATTCATCCTTTTTAGTTTTATAAATAGTGATTTCTTAAATATTAGTAATCTCCTTTTTAGTACAAATGATTTCCTATTTATCGCAATTGCGGCGATACCAATGACTTTCGTTATTGTAACAGGAGGAATTGATGTATCGGTCGGATCAATAATGGGGCTCACTTCGATCTTGATTGGTGTACTTTGGATGAACGGAATACCTATTTTGTTTGCTGTCATAATCGCCCTAATAATTAGTTGTTTAGCAGGAGCTTTAAATGGACTCATTATAAAAATGACAGATGTAGAACCACTAGTCGTTACACTCGGAACGATGTTTTTATACGGAGGAATTGCGCTTGTCATTTCAGGAGGGGCGGGTGCTTCTGGATATGAAGGGATAAGCGGTTTACCTGATACTTATGTAAAACTAGCAAATGGTAGTTTTATAGGAATACCCAATTTATTATGGTTACTTATTTCATTAACAATTGTATACACAATTTTGTTTCACCGAACGATATATGGACGCTACGTAAAATTAACAGGTGCGAATGAAAATACAGCAAAATACACCGGGATTAAGACGAAGAAAGTAGTAATCATTGCTTACATACTTTCTGGGTTAGGAGGTGGATTAGGGGGAGTTTTCTTAACTGCATATTTCGGTTCTGCACGTGCTGATATAGGAAGTGAAACAATATTACCAATCATTACAGCAGTCGTATTAGGCGGGACACTTATTACAGGTGGAAAAGGAAGTATTTTCGGTACTGTACTTGCAAGTATTTTTATAGGCCTTATGCAATATGGCCTACAAATGACAGGCTTAACAAATGAACAATCAAATGTCGTAATAGGTATTATCCTTATTCTTTCAGTTATTATGAGACATTTCAAATTACATCAATTTTTAGCGGGGAAAAGACAGAGTTGGCATAAGGGGGAAATGTCATGAAGAGAAAACTAGGGATTGTATTGATTGTATGTATTTGTTTAATAGGTTTAATCGCTTGTTCTAGTCAAACGGCAGATAAGAAAAAAGCGGATGATGTGAAATTTGCATTTATCCCGAAATTAACTGGAGTTGGCTTCTTTACATCGGGCGGTGAAGGAGCAAAGGAGATGGGAGATAAGCTAGGCGTACAAGTGAAATATGATGGGCCGTCTGAAGCGAGTGTATCAGGGCAAGTAAAGTATATAAATAATTTTATTAACCAAAATTATGATGCACTTATGGTTTCCTCTACATCAGTTGATGGTTTATCGCAATCATTGCAACGTGCTAAGAAAAAAGGAATGACTGTCTTAACGTGGGATTCTGATGTGAATCCCAAAGACCGTTCTTTTTATATAAGTCAAGGGACACCAGACCAACTTGCTAACTTATTAATTGAAATGACTTCCAAGCAAATTGGAGATAAAGGGAAAGTAGCGTTCTTTTATTCTAGTCCAACAGTAACGGATCAAAACCAATGGGTAACGAAAGCGAAAGAAATTATTAAAAAGAAATATCCGAACTGGGAAATTGTAACGACGCAGTACGGTGAAAATAATGCACAAAAATCTTTATCCGTAGGGGAGAACATATTAAAAACGTATCCAGATATTAACGCAGTTATTTGTCCAGATGCAACAGCACTCCCAGCCATGGCGCAAGCAGCTGAAAACTTAAAAATGGATAAAAAAGTAGTGGTAACTGGATTTTCTACACCGAACGTTATGCGTGATTATGTAAAACGAGGAACAGTACAACAATTCGGATTATGGGATGTCAAACAGCAAGGTGCGTTGGCAACTTATGTAGCAAATGAGATTGTTGTAAAAGGAAAGAAGTTAAAAGTAGGGGATAGCTTTGAAGTAAAAGGAATCGGAAAAGTGAAAGTAGAGCCAAACTCCATTCAAGGATATGATTATGAGGCAGAAGGAAACGGAATTATCGTATTGCCAGAACGAGTTGTATTTACGAAAGATAATATTGATAAGTATAATTTTTAGTAGACAAAAAAAACGTCCGAATATATCGGACGTTTTTTTTATTTCTTCATTAATTATGAACAGTTTCTTTTTCGTTTAATCCAAGTGTACGACCAGTCGAAGTGTGAAGATCTTGGAACAATCTTGGATTTTCAGTTAGTGAAATGCCATATGAAGGAATCATTTCTTTTATTTTTTCTTCCCATTCTACCATGCGGCTTGGGAAACATTTTTCTAATACTTCAAGCATGACGTGAACAGCAGTAGAAGCACCTGGTGATGCACCTAGTAATGCGGCGATTGAGCCGTCAGCTGCACTTACTACTTCTGTACCAAATTGAAGTGTTCCTTTACCGCCAGCATCAGTATCTTTAATTACTTGTACACGTTGTCCAGCAACTACAATATCCCAATCTTCACTTTTCGCGTTCGGAATGAATTCGCGTAATTCTTCCATACGTTTTTCGTGCGATAACATAACTTGCTGAATTAAGTATTTTGTAAGTCCCATTTCTTTTACACCAGCAGCTAACATCGTTAAGACGTTATTCGGTTTTACAGAACCGATTAAGTCAAGATTTGAACCAGTTTTTAAGAATTTAGGTGAAAAGCCTGCGAATGGTCCAAACAGTAAAGCTTTTTTATTGTCTATATATCTCGTATCTAGATGAGGTACAGACATTGGCGGAGCGCCAACTTTAGCTTTACCGTACACTTTCGCATGATGCTGCTCTACAACTTTTTGGTTTTTACATACCATAAATAGTCCACTTACCGGGAATCCACCGATATGCTTTGATTCAGGGATACCAGTCTTTTGAAGTAGAGGTAGACTACCGCCACCGCCGCCAATAAAGACGAATTTAGCAGTATGATGCTCAATTTTACCACTATTCATATCGTGTACTTTCACGTCCCACAAACCATTTTTCGTGCGCTTAATATTTTCAACACTATGCTTGTAGTTTAGCTCGACATTTTTTGTTTTTAAGTAATCAAACAACATACGTGTTAATGCACCGAAGTTAACATCTGTTCCAGAGTCAATCTTCGTTGCCGCCATCGATTCATTAGATGTGCGGCCTTCCATAATGAGTGGAAGCCATTTTTTTAATGTTTCAGGAGCATCGGAAAATTCCATACCTTGAAACAGTGGATTTTTTGAAAGCGCTTCAAAACGGTTTTTTAGAAACTCAACATTTTTTTCCCCTTGTACTAAACTCATATGAGGTAGTGGCATAATAAAATCTTGTGGATTACGAATTAATTTGCTCTTTACAAGATATGCCCAAAATTGTCTTGAAAGCTGGAATTGCTCATTCACTTTTACAGCCTTACTAATATCTATAGATCCGTCAGGTTTTTCGGAAGTATAGTTCAGTTCGCATAGCGCAGAATGCCCTGTACCTGCATTATTCCATTCGTTAGAGCTTTCTTCCCCGGCACTTGCGAGTTTTTCAAAAACTTTAATTTCCCATTCTGGTGCTAATTCTTTTAGTAATGAGCCTAACGTTGCACTCATAATTCCTGCACCAATTAAGATAACGTCTGTTTTTTGCTGCATGTTGCTCATGATAATCTCTCCATCCCCTATATTGGCAAAAAAGTGTAGGTGTTTTCTATGTCTAAGCCGTAAAAGAGAAACACCGCCTAGGCCCCACCTAGGTGTATACCTTTTTTGTCTCAATTATATAACCATCTCATACTCTATTATAATAATTAATAGACTAAAATATCTAGTGTTATCTGATAATTTTAAACTATTTAACGTTTTATTCGCTAAAAATCTTATTTAACAAGCTCTTTTAAGGTGATAAATAGAAAAAAATTACAGTTTGAAATTATCTCGAAAAAGCTTACGTATCCTCAAGTGACTAAATCGAGTACCTTTTTATGGGATTATTCTTTCTGTAATGGTAAGATTATTCTGAAAAATAAAAAGGAGGGACTCTAATGTGTACAAAAGAACAAATTTCAAACTTATTTCGAAACTTTTCAATAAAGGAATGTAAAGGGTCAAGTGATTTATATGAATATTTATCAATGAAAATTGCTGAAGATGAGGAAGTACTTACACTATCGTCCTGTGCTCAGGTAGGTCAACCAGTCCCAAACTTACTATTAGGTGCAGTACATTATTTATTGTTAGCAGGGAAAGAACATCATTTAAAAACGTATTATAGTAGTTTAGTTGAAAATGCCGATACAAATTTAAATAAAGCTTTTGATCATTTTAAAGATTTCTGTAAAGAGTACCGAGAAGAAATCATTACATTGTTACAAACGAAACTCGTTCAAACGAATGAAGTAAGACGGTGTGCATACTTATACCCAAGTTTCTGCTACATATTTAACAAAGTGAAGAAGCCGTTAGCGTTAATTGAAATTGGGACAAGTTCTGGGTTGCAACTGTTCTGGGACCAATATAGTTATTCGTACGGGACGGATGAAATGTACGGAAATATAAATTCAAATGTGCATGTAACTTCTGAAATAAGAGGGGAGAATGTACCGCATTTTCTAAAAGAAGGCCCATCTGTCGTAGAAAGAATCGGACTGGACTTACATGTGAATGATTTACATAATGAGGAAGATTATTTATGGTTACGTGCTTTAATTTGGCCAGAACATAAAGAAAGGCTTGAGATGTTTGATCAAGCTGCATCTTTAGTAAAAAATGAATCTGTCCAATTCATAGAAGGAGACGGTGTAGAGCTATTATCATCTATTATTGAACAAATAAGTGAAGAAGCTGTTATTTGTATTTTCCATACACACGTCGCAAATCAAATACCAGAACAAGTAAAACATAAGTTAGAAAAACAAATACAAGAAATTGGCGCAAAACGTGATGTATTCCACCTTTATAACAACATGTGGGATCGTGACCTTCATATTGATTATTATATTAACGGAAACGAATATCGTGAAACGGTTGGAGAAACAGAAGGGCATGGGAAATGGTTTAGCTGGAAGATTGGAAATGAGACGCCTATTTAGATTAATAGGGGCGCCCTCACTTGTAAAAGGTGGGGCCATAGGCTCAATCATGGACTAAATGGTTAAGGAAATAAATTTATTAGTAACATACAAAAAATGCTTCGGAGAAATCCTAAGCATTTTTTGAATTACATTTAAACCCCATAATGGATCATGTACTTCTGTTCTGCTGCGGCTTGTACAATTTTTGAAGCTAACTCATTCAGCTCATCATATTTTCTGAAGAACTTTGAAGATGTAACTGTTTCATAGAAAATTGCTAATGATTCAGGCGGGATAATTGTAATACCGTAATGAGCTAAACCGTGTTCTTGATTTTTGACTGTATGAAAGTAGGTTTTCATAATTGATAAATTTCGATTTAAGCTACTGATAATATCATCATCAACAGAAATACAATGATATTTCTCTGGTGTATAATCTTCGTAATTTTTTTGAGAAGTAAAATCGTCAATTATTCCAAAATCATGGACACATGCCATCATTATCATCCTTTCAGCTTTAATAAAGTGAGTTCTATTAAAGTAAAATGGTCATTCGTTTAAGTGTAATAGAAATAGTTATGTAGTTCATAAAATATCTTCGGTTCTTCTTCGTGAAGACAGTTTATTTATCGATAAACTCATCGGGAGCCCAAGTGGCGATTTCATTCCCAGGTGCAGCGACTACAAGCCATTGCTCACATAGAACACCAGATTGCCAACATTCATAATAATCATGAAAACCATTTACAAAAATAATTTGTCCACTCTCTAATGTAATAATTAAATGAGGGCTTTCTAAGCCGAGTCGTATATCGGTAACTTTTTGTCTTCTTATCTTAAATATTCTTTCATATTCTTCTTCCTCAGAATAAACTTCAAATTCATCTTCATTTAATGGGTATCTTTTTTGAGGTTTATTAAATAAACACCATTTGGATTCGATATTGATATATAATTGTCCGTCATAATCAACTGAGTCGTGAAAGTTTGTGAAATGAATCTTTATAGCGGCTGGAGAAATACCAAATTGTAATCCATCAACTTGTGATCCGATGAATAGATTTTCCAACACTTTTTCAGCGTAAATTTTATCCTCTTGATTCATTCTTGAAATCCTTCTTTTCTTAAAAATATACCTTATATTTTTATTGTAATAAATAAATTTTCATGTAAAATGAACCTTTTGTGAAAAACGAGCGAATATAGTGTGAAAGATTACGAGAGGGGAACGAAACTTTGGATGAAGTACAATTAAAAGAATGGCTATATAAAAGAAAGTATGTTGCCCAAAAAAGAGTTTGAGAAAGTGTTACTTTGGATTGTTGAATAGATATTTAGCAAAAAAAAGTAACTAATAATTATATTATGTAAACTTAGTTTATAAAACACCCATTTAAAAAATGGATGTTTTATATTTTGATATACTAGGTGGAATATATAGTTTAAAAAAGCGGAATACTTTGCGGAAAGTTAAAGACATTTTTCGGATCATATTTTGCTTTTACTTCCATTAATCGGTCAAAGTTGCAACTGAAGTATGCATCTGGCCAATTTTTAATGGATAGGTCAGGAGTATTAACATAGACACCTTTTGTAAATGGAAGCATTGCCAAACGGAAGTCTTCAACCCATCGAATACTTCCGCCAGCACCTTCTGGTTGCTCCCAAGTAGCGAATATTGACATGTTTGATAGTGCTTTTCGGTAAAAGTAAGCAGTCGCCTCATTTGGCACCTCAGCAACAGCACCGCCTAATCCGTGGAAAAATACGGAGGTGGTGGAAAAGGGAGGTGCATTATTAATAAAGTGATCGATAATGGATAGTCCTTCTTCTGGTAATAGTTCATATACATATGGACCAACACTTTTAAATGGTAAAGGTGTTGCAGGTTGCTTCTCAGCTATTTTCGCTGCTGCTTCTGCCCATGGTATTTCTTCGATAGTTACTTGCAGTGGTGAACCGGCTTCTAGTAATGGCTGTAGTAGCGACTGCAATTCTTGTACAGAACCGAGAAATACACCTTGCATTAATAATGATGGTTCTAATCCTGCAGACATAAAAAGAGTAGTTGTAAGTCGTTTATTAGCGCAAGGTAGCGTATATTCTTGCCAAGAGGTTAATACAGGTTTTAAATCTGATATCCCCCAGCTTATTTCTGCAAATCCTACCGTATTAATTTTATGTGTTCGAAACTTAAACGAAGTACATATTCCAAAGTTACCACCACCAGCACCGCGCGAAGCCCAATAGAGATCGGAGTTACACTTGGCGTTAGCGCGTATTATACAACCATTCGCGTCTACCATTTCTAATTCAAGTAAATGATCGAGAGTTAATCCAAACGGACGAGAGAGAATACTATGTCCGCCACCTAAAGTAACACCTGCAATCCCGGGAGTAGGACAAACACCACTCGGCACAACTAATCCTTCAGCTGCAAGTGTTTCAATTAAAGAAATATTTCTCCATCCAGTCCCGATAGTTACAGTTCCATTATTGTGATCTATTTCTAATTGCTTCATTTCACTTACATCAATTACAAGACCAGCATTACTGACGGATAATGCCTCATAATTATGACGTCCAGAGCGCATGCGTATAGGAACGTTATGTAGCCTTGACCAGCGAACAGCGTTTACTACATCCTGCGTATTTTGAGCAAAAATAATGATTAACGGAAATTTGTTGAAGAATGTATTGAATTCTTCACGCGCTGAATTATAATCAGGATCATTAGGTGTAACGATACGACCAGTAAGTTCAATTTTTTGATTATTCATTTCAGTCATCTCTCCTTGACGTGAAATATTTATAATGTGGAAATACAGAACATAAAGAAGAACTGACAATACTTTATAAGTAAATGAATAAAGGAAAAGGATTATTCCAATAAAGAAAAAGGCAGTGCTACTTAAGTAGCACTGCCTTTTTGTAATTATATGTATGTGCTCAAAATTTCCCCAGGTAATCCATCAATCTCACAAACTTTCTCCGATGTAAAACCTACGCTTAGTAAAATTTTGCGAGAAGGGATATTATTTGGATCGATCATTGCTTTTAGTAGGTTTACATCTGTTTGCTTCACTATTAAAGCTAGATGTTAATTTTTGATTATGTACGTACATACAATGTGTAATTAAGTGAATGATTAACATAGTAATTACAGAAAAGGGTGAATGAAGCATATGAATCAATTTGAGCAAATGATGTACGTTGGTATCATCATGTCTATTGTACTATCCGTAATGATTTTAGGGTCCTTATATTATAATCCTCGACTTTCATTAACTGATTATCCAAAAGATATTCAAAAAGTAGTTTTTCCAAAATCGATTCATGAAAAAAAGCAAACCATTTACTTTAATATTGTATACAATGCTATTCTTTTCGGTTGTCCTTTCGTTTCTACATATATATTACATAAGCATGAAAAATTATTGTATATTGATGCTTATTTACACACTTTTGGTATTTTAATGATTTTCAATTTAGTAGATTTACTTATAATTGATTGGCTAATTTTTTGCTGGATTACTCCAAGGTTTGTTGTGATTCCTAGTACGGCAGGTATGAAAGGATATAAAGATTATAAGTTTCATTTAAGAGGGGCTATAGTCGCTACTCAAATTTTAGCAATCGTAAGTTTATTTTTGGCGGGAATTGCAACAACTATTTAGTGTGAAGAAGGGCATGAAGCTTTTATAAAAGATAAGGAGATTTATAATATATAGAATTAGAAATAAGAATTTGTTAGTATTGAAGTGAGGAGTTTTAATAACAGTATATTAAGCCGTATTAATATACTGTTGCAAATGTTTTGATATTATGTAAAATTATACAATTTTACAGAGACATTTGATAAAATTCAAAAAAATATAATGGAGGCTAATATGAAAAAAGTAATTGGCGCAGCAACAGCAACTATTTTTGGATTGGGGGCGTTTACCACAACTGCTACCGCAGAAACAATCGTAACAGCAGATGTACTTAACGTACGTGAAAAACCGACTACAGAATCAAAAGTGGTCGAAAAAGTAAAGAATGGGCAAGAGTTAAAAGTCATCAATACCGAAGATGGCTGGTCAAAAATTGAATTGAACGGTAAAGAAGTGTTTGTAAGTTCGGAGTTTACAAAAGATGTGTATCATGTAACGGCGAATTTGTTAAATGTACGTACCGAAGCAAACACAGATTCAGAAATTCTTGGCAGACTAAAAAAAGATGATGTAATTGAATCAACGCATCAAGTAAAAGACGGATGGTTGGAATTTGAGTATAAAGGAAAAATTGCTTATGCAAACGTTTCTTTCCTATCAAGTACAGCACCAACTGAAAAGAAAACTGAAGAGAAAACGAAGCAAGTAGCGAAAGTACAAAAATCAGTTAAAGAAAAGAAAGAAGTAAAGACGCAGAAAGTAGCAAAAGCGAAAGAAACAACGAAAGCACAAGAAATAGTAAAGCCTAAAGAAGA